>DJOQ01000041.1 GCA_002437245.1 Ruminococcaceae bacterium UBA6434 | reverse complement strand
CTACTACTTTATTATACGAGGATTGATAAATATGGAGGTCATTCTTAAAAAGGATGTAAAGGGTCTCGGCAAAGCCGGCGAAAAAGTCAAGGCGTCCGACGGTTATGCCCGTAATTTCCTTTTCCCCAAGGGCCTTGCGGTTGAGGCTAATGCTCAAACTCTCACGGAGTTTCGCAACAGCGAGTCTTCCAAGCAGCATAAAATAGAGGTCGAAATCGAAAATGCAAATAAAGCAAAAGCAAAGCTTGACGGAAAGACCGTAAAATTAAAAGCCAAAGCCGGCGAAAACGGCAAGCTCTTCGGCTCGGTTACGGTTAAAGAGGCTGCCGAGGCAGTCGGCAAACAGCTCGGCGTTACCGTTGACAAGCGTAAGATGTCTATGGCAGACATCAAAAATTTCGGCACATATACGGCTGAAGTAAAGCTTTACAACGGAATTACCGCAAAGCTTTACGTTGAAGTCGGAGAATAAAACATAACCGGATGTGAAATAAATGGACAACCTGTCTTTTGACAATTTAACAGAGCCGTATTCGCTTGAATCGGAACAGGCTGTTTTGGGTTCTATACTTATTGACCCGCAATGTCTTTCGGACGTAATGACGGTGCTCAAAGCAGAGCATTTTTATATTCCGCAGCACCGCGATATCTATTCCGTTATTGTGACGCTTGACGCTCTCGGCTCAAAGATAGACCCGTTAATAGTTCTTGAGGAACTCAAAAAGAACGAGGTCTATAACGATGCAGACGGCAAAAATTACTTAGCTCAGCTTGCACAGGCTGTACCGTCGACGGCGAATGTTATGAACTACGCCAAAATCGTTAAGGAAAAGTTCACGCTGCGTGAACTTATGGCTGTTTCGCACGATATACTTCATCAATGCTCGGAGGAATCCGATAATGCCGAGACTATACTCGATTCGGCGGAACAGCGCATATATAACATACGTCAGGGTAAAACAACCGACGGACCGACTAAGCTCGGCGACATAGTGATAAATGACGTTATCCCCAACGTGACGTTGCTTTCAACTCCCGAGGGTAAGGACCGAAAGGGCATTCCTACGGGATTTTCCGTGCTCGATAAATATATGACGGGACTTAATAAATCCGACCTTGTTCTTATCGGTGCACGTCCTGCAATGGGTAAAACAAGCTTCGCGCTGAATATCGCACGCAATGCCGCGGTTACTTCGCGTAAAAAGGTTCTTTTCTTTTCACTTGAGATGTCAAAAGAGCAGCTTGCACAGCGTATTCTTGCCACCGAAGCGAGAATTGAAAGTTCAAAAATGAGAACGGGCGACATTTCTCCCGAAGAGTGGGTCAGAATTGCCACGTGCTCCGACGCGCTTTCAAAGGCAGAGCTGTATTTTGACGATACGTCAAATATAACCGTCCCCGAAATGAAGGCAAGAGTGCGTCGCCTTAAAGATGTTGACCTTGTAATTATCGACTATCTTCAGCTTATGACAGGCACAAAGCGCACCGATAACCGTGCGCAGGAGGTAGCGGAAATCACAAGAAGCTTAAAACTGATGGCAAAAGACCTTAAAATACCCGTGGTCACCTGCTCACAGCTGAACCGTCAGTCGGCGTCCGGCAAGGGCAAGGACCATAAGCCCACTATGTCGGAGCTTCGTGAATCGGGTTCAATAGAGCAAGACGCCGATATAATTTTACTCTTGTACCGTGAATCGTATTTCGATGAGGATAAGGGCGAAAATGTAGTTGCCGACGAAAATAAGGCACAGGTCATAATAGCAAAAAACCGTCACGGCGGCACTACCGACGTAGACCTTAACTGGAACGGTCAGTATACTTTGTTTACAACCGCGGAGTACAACAGAAATGAACCGTGATGTATTATCGGCAACAAAAAAATACGATATGCTGTCTTACGGCGATAAAATCGTCGTGGGGCTTTCCGGCGGAGCGGATTCGGTGTGCCTTACTCATGCTCTTGTTTCACTCATGGACTCGCTTTCGCTTGAAGTCGAAGCCGTTCACGTAAACCACGGTATACGCGGCGAAGAGGCTTTACGAGATGAAAAATTTTGTTCGGATTTTTGTAAAAGCTTGGGAATAAAATTGACCGTATTCCGCTTCGACATACCGCTTGAGTGTAAAAAGACGGGCGAGAGCGAGGAGGAGTGCGGCAGGCGAATAAGATATGAGTGTTTTAAAAATACGGCAGGCGAAAACGCAAAAATCGCAACGGCGCACAATCTTAATGACAGCGCCGAAACCGTACTTTTGAATATTGTACGCGGAACGGGCTGCAAGGGGCTTTGCGGCATACCGCCTATACGCGGCAATATAATAAGACCGCTCATTATGACCTCGCGCGACGAAATTGAATTGTACTGTAAAGAAAATTCTCTTGATTTTGTTACCGACAGTACAAATCTTCAAAACGAATACAAGAGAAATATTATCAGAAACGTTGTTTTTCCGACTCTGCAAAAAATGAATCCATCGGTTTTTTCGGCTTTTTCCCGACTTACGGAAAACGCGGCGGATGACGAAAAGCTGATAGAAGAAATCACAGAGCTTAAATATTCGGAATGTAAAACCTCGCTCGGCTTAGACGAAGAAAAACTTTTGAGTTATCCCAAGGCATTGCGCCGCAGGATTTTAATGAGGTTTTTAAACGAAAACATAAAAAAAGATATATCCGCAGTCCATATATATAATGCCGAAAATGTGGTAGGCACGGCTAAAAGCATAACCTTGCCCGGTAAAACAATACTCGCTCACAGGGACGGTTCGCTCGTCCTTTCCGAAAAAGTAGAGGAGAATTTACCGTTTTCCGTAACGTTCAATGTAAAAGACGGCATTGTGGAATTCCCGTACGGTAAACTTAAAATTCAGACTTTCACTCAAAAAGATTTACAAAATCTTAATAAAGTACTATTGGATAATGCCGTGGATTGTGATAAAATAGGCGATGTTCTTTCGGTGAGAAGCAGAAAAGAGGGCGACAAGTTTTCTTCTGCGCGCAGAAAGAATACAAAGACGCTTAAAAAGCTGTTTAATGAAGCGAAAATACCGCCGCAAAAAAGAATTTGCGTCCCTGTCGTCTGTAGCGGTGAAAAAACCGTTTGGGTTGAGGGATTCGGTACTTCGTCGGAATTTCGCGTCAATAAATACACAAACAGATTTTTAATTATAACCGGTTTAATGGGGGAGAATAATGAAGGTAGACTATAAGAATGACATTGAGAGCGTTCTCTTGTCGGAGGAAAAATTAAAGGAAATTGTTACGTCACTCGGTAAGCAGATCAGCGACGACTACCGCGACAGCGGCAGAAAATTACTTTTGGTCAGCGTTTTAAAGGGCTCTGTTGTATTTATGGGCGACCTTATGCGCGCCATCGATATTCCGTGCTGTATAGACTTTATGTCGGTATCAAGCTACGGTTCGGGCACTTCAACAAGCGGCGTTGTAAAAATAATCAAGGACCTCGACACAAATGTTGTAGAGGGTGCCGATTTGCTTATAGTCGAGGATATCCTCGACAGCGGTAAAACTTTAAGTTATCTTAAAGATATTCTTCTTCGCCGCAATCCGGCAAGCTTTAAGATTTGTACTTTGCTCGATAAACCCGAGCGCCGTCTCGTAGATCTCAAGGCAGATTACAGCGGTGCCGTAATTCCCGACGCTTTTGTTGTCGGTTACGGTCTCGATTACGACGAGAAGTACAGAAATCTTCCGTATGTCGGTATATTAAAACCCCAGGTTTATGAAAAATAACAGCTTATAACACAAAATTACAACTCTGAGGAGTGATTAGTGAATTGAAAAAAATTGACTGGAAAACAATAGCTCCCTATATCGTAATCCCGCTGATATTTGTCATGTGTATTGCGATTTACGCAACAATGGGCAATACCCAGAGAGACAAAAAGCAGTATTACGAAATAGTTGATTTGTTTGAAAATAACGAGGTGTCCGAGTACACTTTGAATCTTTCGAGCGGAAGCTTGGAGTACAAGTTATTCGGCGACGACGAAACAACTTATGAATATACCGTACCGAATGTTTCAATGTTTGTTGACGATATTCACGACAGCGTTGTTGAATATAATAAGCAAAATCCCGATAACCAGATAAAAATGGATTATAAGTCGGGCAATTCGGGTTCGTGGCTTGTAAGTCTTTTACCCACGGTTGTCATAATGATTGTATTGACCGTCATTATGCTGCTGATGTTCCGCAAAATGAATCAGTCGTTCCAAAATGAGAATAACCGTACACTCTCATTCGGTAAGGCAAGGGTTAAAGACGCCAACGACGGCAAGCAGAAAAAGACTTTTGACGACGTAGCGGGAGCCGATGAAGAAAAAGAAGAACTCGAAGAGATAGTTGAATTCCTTAAAAATCCGTCGGCATTTAATGCGCTCGGCGCAAGAATACCGAAAGGTGTGCTTCTTGTAGGTCCTCCCGGTACCGGTAAAACTCTTCTCGCAAAAGCGGTTGCGGGTGAAGCGGGTGTTCCGTTTTTCTCAATATCGGGTTCGGACTTCGTTGAAATGTATGTCGGCGTAGGTGCGTCGAGAGTCCGTGACCTTTTCGAGCAGGCCAAAAAGAACGCTCCGTCTATAATCTTTATAGATGAAATTGATGCCGTAGGACGTCACAGAGGCGCAGGTATGGGCGGCGGTCACGATGAACGTGAACAAACCCTTAACCAGCTGCTTGTTGAAATGGACGGTTTCGGCGAAAATCAGGGTGTAATAGTAATAGCGGCAACAAACCGCCCGGATATACTTGACCCCGCACTTTTAAGACCCGGACGCTTTGATCGTCAGGTAACCGTTTCATATCCCGATATTGACGGCAGAGAGGCAATTCTTAAAGTTCACGCAAAACGCAAGCCCTTGGGTCCCGATGTGGATTTGAGATCCATTGCGTCACAGACTGTCGGATTTACGGGTGCCGATCTTGAGAACCTGCTTAATGAGGCTGCTCTCTTGGCGGCAAGGCGTAAAAAGAAAGCCATTACAATGCCCGACATCGAAGAGGCTGCAATGAAAGTCCTTGTCGGAACAGAAAAGAAGTCGCACCGTATGACGGAACGCGACAAGAAAATTACCGCATATCACGAGGCAGGTCACGCAGTAACCTCATATTATCTTGAGCATAAGGATCCCGTAACACATATTTCGATTGTTCCCCGCGGTATGGCAGGCGGCTTTACCATGTATCAGCCCGAAAAGGACGAAATGCATCTTATGAAGTCGCGTATGCTTGACGATATAGTCGGACTTCTCGGCGGACGTGTTGCCGAAAAGATAATATTCAACGATATTTCAACGGGTGCGTCCAACGATATTGAAAGAGCTTCCGATACGGCTCGTAAGATGATAACCAAATACGGTATGAGTGAAAAACTCGGACCGATTACTTTCGGAACAGGAAACGACGAAGTTTTCCTCGGAAAAGATTACAACCATATGCGCAATTACTCCGAGGCGGTTGCCTGCGAGATAGATGAAGAGGTCGAGAAGATAATTCTCAAGGCTTATGACCGTACAGAATCCATCTTAAACGAGCACATTGATAAGCTCCACGCCGTTGCAAAGGCTCTTGTTGAGCGTGAAAAGATAGATGCCGATCAGTTTAAAACTCTCATGGAGGGCGGAACTCTTCCCCCTTATGAGCCGAAGAGTGAAAAAGCTGAAAATAAAAACGAGACTGCCGAAAAAGACAAAACGGAAGCCGTCGATGATAAAAACGCGGACGAGGCGGTAAAAGACCTTGAAGATAATTTCAGCAACGAAAAGAAATATCTTACAAAGGATGTAGCCTCCGAGGCGGAAAAGGAAATAGATTCGGATGAAAAGAAAAATTCGTCCGATGAAACCGGCAAAGAAAACTGATTTTATTAAAATAAAAGCGAAAGCGTGTTTTTTGAACTCGCTTTCGCTTTTTCTTGCCGGTTTTCCATAATTTTTATTTTTATATAACGATACCGTTGAAAAATTTTGGGCTTAGTGCTAAAATTAACTGTTGTGGAAGGAGAACGATATGAAAAAATTTCGCCTTGAAAAAATAGAGATTTTGCCCGAAAAAAACGGAAATCCTATATATAACGAACTCGAAAGCAAACCTCATACGGCATACGAGGCAGAAAAGCTGTTTTATACCTGTATCGAGCAGGGCGATATAGAGCGTCTTAATAGCACAATGGACGAATTTTTTAATAACGGGCTTGTGATAGGCAGACTTTCCGGAAACAATTTACGCCAGATGCAGTATTGGGCAGTAAGCTGTATAACACTTGCAATACGTTATGCCATTGAGGGCGGACTTTGCGAATCCGAGGCATATGAGATGAGCGACGAAATGATACGCCGCATCGATTCTATGACATCCGTAGAGAGTATACCGCCGTTTTTGCAGGAGAAAGCAATTGAGCTTACAACTCTTGTGCGCAATTCGTCAATCGGCAAGGATTATCCGCCGCCCGTAAGAAAATGTATAAGCTATATTAAAGAAAACCTCGAAAAAAAGCTTACACTCAGCGGACTTTCAAAAGTTTGTTCTCTGTCTCCCGATTATCTTTCCGCGTTGTTTAAAAAAACGACAGGGCAGAATATAAGCCGTTTTATTTTGAGGCAAAAATTAGAGCTTTCCAAATCTTTGCTCAAGGGTAAATATGATTACAGCGAGATAAGCTGCTATTTGTCCTTTTGCTCCGAAAGCTATTTCATCTATTGCTTTAAACGCGAATACGGTGTTACTCCGCGCGAATACTCCAAGGCATTAAAATATTAAACAGGAGATGTTTACTTTGACTCAACTTGAAAAATTCTTTAAAAACCTTAAGGCAAGTTTTTTTGCTTCGGCGGCAATTTATCTTGTCATAGGAGCGCTCCTTATGATTTTCCCCGAGCAGATAGCAAAAGTAGCGTGTTATCTTTTCGGCGGTCTTTTTGTTCTTGCCGGCATTTATCTTATAATCAAATTCTTTTCGTGCCGTTCTGTTTCGTCGCTGTTTTCTATAACGCTTGTCAGCGGTATTATAATTGCCGCGATAGGCATTTTCCTTATGTTTAAGCAAGACGTTGTTTACTCTGTAATTCCGTTTATTTTCGGCATAGTCGCCATAATCGACGGACTTGTTAATATTCAGCGCGCCGTAATGCTTGCGCGAAACCACTTCCCGATGTGGTGGCTGTCGTTGCTCTTTGCCGTTATAGCGATTGTACTCGGACTTATTATGGCGATAAGACCTTTCGAATCCGCTATGTTTGCATTCCGTTTCATTGGTATTTGCTTCGTTTTTAACGGCGTTATGGATATGTGGGGCACATACAGTTTCAATAAATTTGTCAAGGATACAAAAGACGACTATGTTATCGAGGCAAAGACAGAAGAGAAGAACGGAGAAAATAAATGAATTTTACACAGCTTAATAATAACGGACTTGTTGACGGATTCGGCATATTGACCAAGTGCGAAAAAAAGACAAGTTCGCGAGGCGGAGTTTACCTTGACATAATTCTTTCCGATAATGACGGTGAAATCTCCGCAAAGCTTTGGGATTATAACGAAAACACGCACGGGAAGTTTGAACCCGATATGTTTGTCAAGGTTCGCGGAACAATATCGCAGTATAACGGAGCCGATCAACTGCGTATTGAAAAAATGCGTAAGGTAACGCCCGAGGACAATGTGGATATTACCGACTATGTCAGACATTCGGGATATACCGGCGAATATATGTATGACAAGATTATGGAAACAATAAACGCCTTTTCCGATGAAGACCTGAAAAAGCTTGTCGGCACAATATATTCCGAAAACAAAGAAAAACTCCTTAAATGGCCGGCAGCATACAAGCTTCATCATGCCATACGCGGCGGACTTTTAATGCATACACTGTCTATTGTTAAGCTTTGCGAAGGTGTTTGCGAGGTTTATCCGTTTGTGGATAAAGACCTTTTGCTGTCGGGGGCCATTCTCCATGATATAGCCAAAACTCTCGAATTTAATGTGGGGGAGACGGGGCTTGCAAGCGGATATTCAGTAGAGGGTAATCTTATAGGTCACCTTGTTATGGGCGCAATGATGGTGCGCGAGACTGCTGAAAAACTCGGAACCGATAAAAAACGCGCAATGCTACTTGAACATATGATATTGTCGCATCACGGCGAACCTGAATTCGGCGCCGCGGTAAGACCTCTCTTTCTTGAGGCGGAACTGCTGTCCGAACTTGACCTTATGGATGCAAGAGTGTATCAGATACATGAGGCGATTGCACCGCTTAAAGAGGATGATTTCTCCGGTCGCCTTTGGGCGCTTGACAATCGCAAGATTTATAATCACGGACTTGCCGACAATAAAAAAGATGTCGATCTGGAGTGAAATTAACAAAAACACGGCACTGTTTTAAAATTTGTGCATAATTTTGTTAAATTTGAGACAACTAACTATTGAAATATATTTCCCTTTGAGTTACAATACTAAAAGTGAATAAAAATTCAACATTTCCAAAGGAGAGAGTTATGGATCAGAATTGGATGAACAATACGACCGTTATTGTAACGGGCGCTTCCGGCGGTATGGGCAAAGGCATTGCCGAATCCCTCATCGTTGATCACGGCTGCACCGTTATAGGTATCGCTCGCAGCGAGGAAAAAATGAAAAAAGTGGTTGAGGAGCTCGGTCCCAATGCCGAAAAATTCAGCTACAAGCTTTTCGACGTATCGGTCGAGCAGAATTGGATAGATTTTGCAAAGTATCTTGAGGAAAACGACATACAACCCGATATTCTCGTCAATAATGCAGGTATCTTGCCGAAATTCGACAGATTTGAGCATTATTCAATGGCAGACATTGAAAGAGCTATGAATATCAATTTCTATTCTGCGGTTTATTCAATACATACGCTTCTTCCGATGATTCTCAAGTCAAAAGCTCCCGGAATCATAAATATAGACAGCTCAGCCGCACTTATGTCTCTTGCAGGCACTTCGGTATATTCCGCAAGCAAGGCGGCGCTTAAGTCTCTTTCCGAGGCTCTCAGAGAAGAACTCCGCGGCAAATGCTATGTCGGCATAGTTTGCCCCGGATTTACAAAGACCGATATATTCAGAAGCCAGGATGCTTCCGATGCAAAGGGTCAGAAGATGCTCAACGCTGTCAGCACATCCTGCGACAGAATGGTTAAGATGATAATGCATGACATCAGAACAAGACGTCCGCTCGGCGTTCACGGTTTTGACGCGGCATTTATGAATTATTTCGGCAGACTTATGCCCGTACTCGGCGGTCATCTCTTCAGCAGTGTTATGAAGATTTCAAAGCTTCCGCTCTTCGACCCCGTATTCAAAGACTGATTTAGTTTTTAATTTTGCAAAAATATATAGTTTAGACAGGAGAATTGCTATGAAAATCTTTATGATCGGCGGTACAGGCCTTCTCGGCTGCGAAGCTGCCACAACTCTCATTAAGAGAGGTCATCAGGTAAAGAGTGTTGCTCTTCCGCCTCTTCCGGAGGGAGCTCCCATTCCGAAGGAAATGGAACTCGTTTTCGGCGACATCAACAAGAAGTCGGACGACGAAATTGAGCAGATGCTCGAAGGCTGCGATTGCTTCATCTTCGCAGCAGGCGTTGACGAGAGAAAAGAATTCCCGGCGCCCGTAATGGATTATTACTACAAATACAACATCGCTCCTCTTGAGAGAATCTTCCCGCTTTGCAAAAAAGCAGGCGTTAAGAGAGCTGTTGTTCTCGGTTCTTACTTCTCATATCTTGCTAAAATCAAGCCCGATATGAACCTTGAAGAGAGAAACCCCTACTTCAAATCACGTCTTATCCAGGAGGATGTCTGCAAAAAGGCTTGCGACGACAATTTCAGCGTAGCTGTTCTTGAGCTTCCTTACATATTCGGTACTCAGCCGGGCAGAAGACCTGTTTGGACAGTTCTTATCGAGCAGATCTCCGGTATGGATAAGCTTCCTTTCACCCTTTATCCGAAGGGCGGTACAGCAATGCTTACTTGCCGTCAGGTAGGTCAGGCTATTGCCGGTGCAGCAACCAAAGAAGACGCTAAGGGCTTTGAGGCTATTCCGATCAGCATGTACAATATGAAATGGGATAAATTCCTTGACATCGTATACGAGGCTCGCGGAATGCATCACAGAAAGATTGTCGGCATTCCTCCGTTTATTATGAAACTCGGTATGTACGGCATCGTTAAGGATTACAAGAAGAGAGGCATCGATTCCGGTATGGATCCGCTTCAGCTTCCTTACATTATGGATTATGACCTCTTCATCACAGATAAGTTCACCCGCGACCTTGGCGTTGAGGATGATGACATTGAGGCTGCTATAACCGATTCAATCAAGGTTTCTCAGGAATCCTATGAGGGTAAGGTTAAGCTCCTTGATATGAAGGGCGAATAATTATATCCTTTTATATCAAACAGAGTACGGTTTTTCCGTACTCTGTTTTTTTATGCGGTACTTACCCTTCCAAATATAACGTTATAAGCAATATGCATAAAAGGCGGAATTTATGATTGCTGTTTATGGACATAAATTCAACATATGTGAACAGTTTGTTAACAATTTTTGCTTGTTATTGACTATTAGTCATTTTTGGAGTAATATTCTGAAATGTAAAAGTGACTAACGGTCATTTAAAAAACGCAATAAATACAGCTTACAGCGGCGATTGATGCGCCGTTATTATCAAAGATTCAGTCGGAAGTGAAAGTGTAAAATGCCGAGTGTAGAAGAAAACAAACTTAAAAAGCGTAATAAAATTCTGGACGCTGCATATAACTTATTTGCAAAAAACGGAATAAAGACCACCCCCATAGATGAAGTTGTCAAATGTGCAGGCGTGGCAAAGGGTACGTTTTATCTTTATTTCCATGATAAATATGACCTTATGGATCAGATAATCCTTTATAAGAGTGCAGCTATCATAAAGTCGGTTATAGAGCAGATGAAAAGCATAAATACCGACAACAAAATGGAGGCTATCGACCAACTGACATTCTTTGTTGACGCAATTATAGATTATATGATTGATAATAAAGAAATGCTCTCGGTGATAAGCGAAAAAAGTTCAATTTTGTATTCGTTGATAATCGATAACGGCGATGATAACATTAAAGTCGGTTTTGATTATCTTACAGATATTATAGTAAAACTCGGAAATCCTCCCGAGGATGCCAAGAAGCTGTTGTTGCTCGTCTCGACTATGATATTTACAACCGCTTCAAACGCAATTCTTTCGAGATCTCCGTTCACTATAGAGGAAATAAGGCCGGAAATTCATCTGGCTGTCAAAAAAATGTTAGCATAGTAAATTATTACAGAAAAGGGGAGATACGATGATAGACAAAATGGCAAGGGGCATTGCAAAACACCCCAAAACAGTCCTCATAGTTTGCCTTATATTATTGATACCGTCGATAATATGTTATCTTAATACATTCGTAAACTATGATATTTTGTCATATCTGCCGGAAGACCTCAATTCGGTACAGGGCGAGCATATCCTTGATAAAACGTTCAATAACGCCGCAAGTGCCATTGTTGTTATTGAAAATGAGGATCAAAAAACCGCCGTTAAACTGAAAGAGGAAATTTCCGAAATCGACGGAGTAAGCAATGTTATGTGGGTCGACAATATCGCCGATATTTCGATACCCGAAGATATGCTTCCCGACGATTTAAAGAACGTCTTTTACAGCAAAGACGGTAGTGCCACACTTATGATGGTTCAATTTGCGCAGGGCGGCGCTTCCGAGTCAACAATGAACGCCATAAAGTCCATACGTAAATGTATGAACAAAAATATGTTTATGAGCGGCGTTTCCACAATAATGTATGATACTAAGGCGCTTGCCGACGCGCAGGCTCCGCTGTATGTCGTTATTGCAATAGTGCTCGCTCTTATCGTTTTGATGTTTACCCTGAAATCATATGTTTTACCGTTTGTTCTTCTTGCGGCACTGTGTACCGCGGTTGTATATAATATGGGTACAAATATTATCTTCGGGCAAATATCGTATATTACGCAGTGTATAGCGGCTATACTGCAGCTCGGCGTTACTATGGACTATTCGGTATTCCTTATGGACCGTTACGAAGAGGAACGCAAGCATAATGATGACAGAACCTCCGCAATGGCTTCGGCTATAAGCAGTACGTTCGTATCGCTGGCAGGCAGCTCGTTGACTACGATATTCGGCTTCCTTGCATTGTGCTTTATGAGCTTTAAACTCGGTCTTGATATAGGTCTTGTAATGGCTAAGGGCGTATTGCTCGGTGTTATCACGGTTGTTACATTTCTTCCGGCGCTTATACTTTTGCTTGACGATAAAATCGAAAAGACGAGACATAAGAGCCTCGTTCCCCATTTCGGCAAACTTAATGAATTCACCCTCAAGCATCGCCGTGTAATTGCAATAATCTTCCTTCTCCTTATAATTCCCGCATACGGAGCTTCAAAGAGCGTAAATGTATACTACAATATGGATAAGGCTCTTCCCTCCGATCTTGCGTCTATCGTTTCTCTTCACGAAATGAAAGACAAATTCAATATGGCAACAACCCACTTCATCATAGTAAGCGACGACCTTCCGAGTCAAAAGCTTGAAGCTATGGAGCAGGAGATTGAAAATGTCGACGGCATAACTACCGTAGTTGCAATGAACGAGTATTTGGGCTCGGCAATACCCTCCGATATGATTCCCGATGATATTCGCGACATCTGCATTAAAGACGGTTATCAACTTATGATGGTAAATACAAGCTACGCTACGGCAACCGATGAAGAAAATGCACAGATCGATACGCTGAAGAGTATTGTATTGAAGTATGACCCGAACGGTTATCTGACAGGCGAGGGCGCCATGACAAAGGACCTTGTTGACGTAACGAACCGAGACTTTATAATAACCAATATAATTTCCATTGCGGCAATATTTATTCTTATAGCGATTATCTTTAAGTCGATATCAATACCTGTAATACTCGTTGCATCCATAGAGGTAGCAATATTTATAAATGAGGGCTTCTCGTTTATATTCGGTGAGACGATACCGTTTATCGCGCCTACAATAATCGGGTGCGTACAGCTCGGCGCAACGGTTGACTATGCTATACTCATAACCTCCAGATTCCGTGAGGAATTGAGAAAGGGTCTGTCTAAGGACGAGGCCATCAGAAAGGCTGCCAATGAATCCGACCGTTCGATTTTCCAAAGCGCAATGGTATTCTTTGTTGCAACCTTCGGTGTTTATCTTATATGCGATATAGAGATAGTAAAGAGTATCTGCGGTATGCTTGCACGCGGTGCTATCATCAGTGCGTGCATAATAATTTGCACATTGCCGCCTATCCTTTATATCTGCGAAAAGTTCATAAACAAAACTTCGCTTAATTGGCGTACATTGCCGAAAGAAAAATTTAAGAAATCAAAGGCAAAAATAAAGGCCGTTAAGGCTAAGAAATCGGAGGCAGCAAAATGAAAAACGCAAATAAAATTAAAAGCATAATCAGTGTTTTGCTTGTTTTCTCAATGCTTTGCGTCACCTTTACCGGTTGTTCGTCCAAAAAGGACGACGACACGGTAGCCGAGGTTGATAAAAAGACCGAGGAAACCATTTACACAACCAGAATCAACGATTATAAAAAGACCGAAACGGTTTACGCCACACTTGATAATTCCGGTGCGGTTCAGAATATCTCCGTTACCGACTGGATTCACACCGACACCCCTGAGGTTTACCTAAGAGATGTCACGGACCTTGAAAATGTAACCAACGTAAAGAGCGATACCGAGCCTTATTTTAAGGACGGAGGCTTGTTCTGGAATATGCCGACTACGGACCTTTATTACCGCGGCACAAGCACCAAGACGCTTCCCGTAAGCATTGCAATCAAATATTATCTTAATGACGAAGAAATCGCCGCTTCCGACCTTGCAGGTAAGAGCGGTAAGGTTAAGATAGAAATCCAAATGACAAACAACATCTTTAAAACCGAAAAAATTAACGGTAAAGATGTTAAGGTCTGCAATCCCGTACTCGCTATCGGCGGTATGATTCTCCCTGAAACCAACTTCCAAAATGTAAAAGTTGAAAACGGTATTTCTCAGGGCGACGGTTCAAAAGAAATCGCAGTTGTAGCGGGCTTCCCCGGAATCAACGAGACTCTCGGTCTTGATTCCAAAGCTCTCAAAGACGCTGCCGATATAAGCTTTAACGATAACTTTACAATTACCGCCGATGTTACGGATTTTGAACTTACAAATATGTATTTTGCGGTTCTTCCTCTCTCGGCTGTGAGCAATAATATGGCTGTTCCCTCAAGCGTTGACGATCTCAAATCAAGCCTTAATCAGCTCAAAGAAATTGAAGCTTCGATTAAGTCAATAGACCCCAACAACGTCCTTTCCACTCTTATGTCAAATCCCGATAAGCTCGGTGATCTTGCACAGATGATAAATGACGCAACTTCGCTTTATGAGAGCAATAAGCCTCTTATCGATGTTCTTTCAAAGAACCTTACTCCTCAAAATATCGAAACGCTTAAAACTCTTCTTGATTCTTCAAGTAATTCCGACCTTCAGAAGATGATAAAATTGCTTTCCGACCCCAATGTACAGCAGTTCTTAAGCCTTCTCCCGTCGGCTTCAAACGAGTTTAAAGAAGCACTTCCGCTTCTTCAGAATATATCAAATGATATGCAGGACCCGGAGGTTCAGGCGGCAATTGATAATTTACCCGAAACTATGAGTAAGATTTCCGATATACAGAGTGAACTTAACCAAAATCAGGATCTTCTCAACAGTCTCAGCACTCTTCTCAACGAAGACAATATGACGAAGATAACCAATCTTATGAATTCCGTCAGTGCTGCAGATTTTGCGTCAAAGCTTGAAAAATACGGTGTGCTTACCGATAATTCCGATGAGCTTTTACAGAAAGTCACCAAGATGATTGAATACGGTAAAGAATATAAGATTTACTCTTCGGTTGCCGACGGTATAGAGTCCAGCGTAATGTTCGTTATGAAAACACCGAGCATTGAAAAGGCTGCGGAGGCTACTACCCAGGCAGAAAGCAGTAAGCAAAATTGGTTCCAAAAAGTTTTCGGCAAAAAAAGTAAGTAAAAAATAAGCAAAAACGCGTTGTCCGGCAAAACGGGCAACGCGTTTTTTGCGTTAAAAATGCACAAACGGACAGCTCGAAATTTGACATTCACGATTTAATGTTTGCTTTTTAAACAATCCGCAATATGCGGTTTTCAGCACTTCTTACAAAGAAAATTTTTCTGCAAAAAAAGAGTTGACTTTTAATATAACGGGTTGTAAACTATGAGCATAGGGTAAACGATTACCCGTTATTTATTACAAACCGAGTAAACGATTACATAATTTTTCGGAGGTTTTTTAATTGAAGGGAAAAATATCAATGGTTGAAATTGCGGAGCTGTCGGGAGTATCTATTGCCACCGTTTCGCGTGTCTTAAACCATAACGGTAGATTTTCTCCCGAAACCGAAAGAAAGGTTATGGATATCGTTAACAAGTACGGCTATAAGGTAAATCTCAATGCAAAAGGACTTCGTACCAATAAGACGCAGAGCATCGGTGTTATAGTCCCCGATATAACAAACGAATTTTTTGCCAAAATTATCCGTTCCATTGAAACGTCGTTACTGCAAAAGGGCTACACCGTTTTTGTCTGCGATTCAAATGAGGACAGTATCACCGAGGACAAGCATATTTCTTCGCTTGCCGCCAAAGATGTTGACGGAATAATATACATCAGCACAAAGAGCGACGTTAAGCAGATATATAATGATTACAAAATTCCCGTAGTTCACATTGACCGTCGGCCCGAGCATGCGGGCACTCTGATAATTTCGGATAACGAGATGGGCGGTTTTATGGCTACGAAAGCTCTTATTAAAGACGGCTGTAAGGACATATTGATGTTGAGCGACAAAAACTGTTACTCCACCACGCGAAACAGATATAAAGGTTATGTCGACGCTCACCAAAAATATTCTTTGCCGCTCAATGAGAGTAACGTAATAAAGACTGAGGTCAGTTACGCATCGTCTTATAAAGCAATAAAAAAGGCAATAGCCGACGGAAAAAAATTTGACGGAATTTTTTGCAACAATGATGTGATGGCGCTCGGCGCTTTACAGGCACTTAAAGATTCGGGTATATCGGTGCCGGGGGAGTGTAAGCTTGTCGGATTCGATGACATTACGCTGTCTGAGATATGCGATCCGCCGATAACCACAATACATCAGGATACCGATATGTTCGGCAAAAAATCGGTTGAAACGCTTTTAAATCTCATCGAGAATAATGGGGCAAAAAACAAAAACGATGTCTATGTTATTCCGGTGAAGCTTGTAAAAAGGACAACCGCATAAAATATGAGCCGCGGCAGGCAAACGGGAATTTATATTTCCCGCATATTTTTGGAAATTGAGTAAACCTTTACCCAATAAAATGTATATACTCTCCGCATATGCAAATGACTAATATGTGGAAATAATCAACATCAGGAGGAAAATATGAGCGCGTTGGTTGAAATGAAAGGCGTCGTTAAAAAATTCCCGGGCGTAACGGCACTTAAAGATATATCGTTTGACATACAGCCCGGCGAAGTGCACGTGTTGCTCGGTGAAAACGGCGCCGGAAAATCTACACTTATGAAAATCCTCAGCGGCGTTTATCAGCCCACCGAGGGTGAAATAATTGTAGGCGGAAAAAGCTACAAAAAGCTTACGCCCAAAGATTCCGCCGAAAACGGCATCAGCGTAATTTATCAGGAACTGAGCGTAATAAACGAGCTTTCCATTCAGGAAAACCTTTTTGTAGGCAAACTTCCGATGAAAAAATACGGTCCCGTTAAGGTCGTGGATTATAAGTATATGAATGAGCGTGCAAAAGAGCTGCTCTCTAAAGTCGGATTAAAGCGTGACCCCAAAACTTTAGTTGAGGATATAAGTATTTCCGAAAAACAGCAGGTCGAAATTGCCAAGGCTCTTGCCGCCGACAGTAAGGTGATTATCATGGACGAGCCTACCGCTTCTTTGACGAGCGAGGAAGTAAATCATCTGTTTAAAATAATTCGTCAGCTTAAAGAAGAGGGAAAGGGAATTGTCTTTATCTCTCATAAGCTCGGCGAAATAATTGAAATAGGTGACAGGGTCTCGGTACTTAAAGACGGTGCTTATGTCGGTACAAGAGATGTTAAAGACGTTACGGCGGACGACCTCGTTACCATGATGGTAGGCAGAACCATTCAGAATACTTATCAGCATGAGGACGCACCCGACACCTATGAAAATGAAGAGGTCATTTTTGAAGTCCGAAATTTGTCGCGTAAGGACAAAAAAGTCAAGGATGTTTCGTTTAAACTCCATAAGGGCGAAATCCTTGGTTTTTCGGGACTTGTGGGTTCGGGCAGAAGTGAAATGATGAATGCGATATTCGGTTCGGAACCTCGCTCTGCGGGAGACATTTTTATTCACGGCAAGCAGGTTAAAATCAGAAGTCCGTACAGTGCTATTAAGAACGGACTCGCAATGGTAACCGAAAACCGACGTGAGACAGGTTTCTTTTACAACTTTGACATTAAGCAAAACATTTCAATACTCCCGTTTATCAAGACTTCGAAGGGCAAAGGAACCATAGGTCTTACAAACAGTAAGTTTGAAAGGGAGTGCGCACAGGAGCAAAAGAAAAATCTTAATATAAAATGCGCTTCCGTTGACCAGAATATAACAGAGCTTTCCGGCGGCAACCAGCAAAAAGTAATTCTCGGAAAATGGCTTGCCGCAGATTCTCAGATAATTATTTTCGATGAACCCACAAAGGGCATAGACATCGGCTCCAAAAGCGAGATATACGCATTGATGCGTAAACTCGCCGACGAGGGTAAGGGCGTGCTCGTTGTATCGTCCGAACTTCCGGAACTTTTGTCGGTATGCGATACCATAGCGGTTTTCCGCGAGGGGCAAATCGTAAAAACTTTCCCGCATAAAGACGCAACAGAAGAAAAAATAATTATGGCTTCAACTGCCGACCATGTATCTTAAAGAAAGGACTAAACAAAATGTCACAGTCTAAATCATTAAAAAAAGAAAAACTGACCTTTAACACGATTTGGCAGAAATACGGAACGTTCGGAATTCTTGTAATTCTTCTTGCCGTTTTAGCCATATTAAAACCGGCATACTTTTTCTCAAGCTCTACGGCGCCTCAGATTTTGGCACAGAGCTCGGTTAATATCCTTATTGCAATGGGCGAATTCTTTGCAATACTTATTGCCGGTATCGACCTTTCCGTAGGCTCCGTGGTAGCCTTAACCGGAATGTGTATGGCAAAGCTTATGGTAGCTGGAGTAAACCCGGTGGTCGCGGTGCTTCTCGGTATTTTACTCGGCGCATTTCTCGGTTTTCTTAACGGACTTCTTGTAAATATTACGGGACTTCATCCGTTCATCATTACACTCGGTACACAGGCAATTTATCGCGGCGTTACGCTTATAATCTCTAATTCAAGCGCCGTTTACGGTTTCCCTGCAAGCTTTACAAGAGTTATTTCGAAGTCTGTTTTCGGTATTCCGCTTGTTGCGATAATAGCCGTTATAGTAGCGTTGCTTCTCGCGTTTCTTACTAAAAAGACAAAGCTCGGCCGCAATATCTATGCACTCGGCGGAAACAAAGAATCCGCTTGGTATTCGGGCATCAATGTAAACCTTCATACCCTTATAGTTTTCATTATATCCGGTATTTGTGCCGGTATAGCCGGTGTGGTTTTGCTCGGTCGTGTCGGTTCGGCAGAGCCGGCGGCGGCAACAGGCTTTGAGACTTACGCCATAGCCGCTTCTATTATCGGCGGAACAAGCTTCTTCGGCGGCAAAGGTAAAATTTTCGGAGTTGTAATGGGCGGTCTTATTATAGGCGTTATCAATTTCGGTATGAATATACTTTCGCTTTCGAGCACACTTCAGCAGGTCGTAATGGGCGCTCTTATCATCGGCTCTGTCGCTCTGGACCGCTTCGTAGCCAATAAGAAATAACAGTGCAGCTTAAAGGAGGTATTTTTTATGGAACCTATGTTTAACCCATCGCTCATGTGCATGGATCTTCTTGACATTAAGAATCAGGCAGAAATATTAAATGAGCGATGCGACCTCTATCATGTCGATATAATGGACGGGCATTTCGTGAAAAACATTACTTTATCTCCGGATTTTGTAAAGGTGTTTTCGACAATCGCAAAAAAGCCTATCGACTGTCACCTTATGGTAACCGATCCCGATGATTATATTGATGTGCTTGCAAAAAACGGTGCAGGTTATATTAGTCCGCATGCCGAAACTATAAATACGGACGCTTTCCGTATTATGAATAAAATAGAAGCCTTGGGATGCAAAAAAGGCGTGGTTTTAAATCCGGCAACGCCGCTCTCGTATATCAGAGAATATATTGATCGCATAGATAAGCTTACCATTATGACGGTGGATCCTGGATTTGCCGGTCAGCCTTTTATAAAAGAAATGCTCGGCAAAATCAGAGAGGCAAAAGAGCTGAAAGAAAAATACGGCTACAAGTTTTTGATAGAGATAGACGGCTCATGCAATCAAAAGACATTCGGTGAGCTTTACAAAGCCGGGGCAGAGGTCTTTATAGTAGGCTCGTCGGGACTTTTTTCAAAAGACAAGGACCTAAAAAAAGCTTGGGATATAATGAGAGAGGAGTTCCGTACGGCAACGGGCATATAAAATACGTTTAAAGGAGGTGACCGACCGTTGGATTTTACAATCGGCATAGATATCGGCGGTACAAATTTCCGTATCGGAATGGTCAGTCGTGACGGTGAAATTATCAACTTTGAAAAGAATTCGAGCAGAATTTTTGATGAGGGCGACGTAATCAATACCCTGTATCTTAACATTTCGGATTATGTAAAAAGACATAATGCCGCGAATTCTGTAAAAGCGGTGGCAATAGGCTTGCCGTCAATGGTCAGTAAGGATAAAAAGACCGTTATATCCACTCCGAACCTCAAGGGATTCGACAATATCCCGTTCGGGGATACGCTCAGCGAAAAACTCGGCGTACCCGTATATGTTGACCGCGATGTAAATTTTCTTCTTCAAAACGATATTGTTACATTGGGGCTTCCCAAAGATGCAAACGTTCTCGGATTTTATATAGGAACAGGTTTCGGAAACGCCATCTATTTAAACGGCGGTTTTTATTGCGGTCGCAACGGAGCGGCAGGCGAGCTTGGGCATATACCTTTTCCGAATATCGAAGAAAAGTGCACGTGCGGAAACGTCGGCTGCAGCGAAGTTATTTGTTCGGGTAAATATCTTGAAAAGATAACCGCGGAGTTTTTCCCGGAAACCGATATTAAAAACGTCTTTTCCGAACACGGTGACGACCCGAGAATAATCAAGTATGTTAAAGACCTCGCAATTCCCATAGCTACCGAAGTCAACATACTTGACCCCGATTACATCATAATCGCCGGCGGAGTGGTATATATGAAAGATTTTCCGAAAAATATTCTGATAGATTCGGTGCACTTCCATACAAGGAAACCGTATCCGGAAAAAAATTTGAGAATATTATTTTCGGAGCACACACAGCAGAGCGGAGTTTACGGAAGCGGAGACTTCGCATGGCATCAGCTTAAACAGTAGCTTCGGCTGCTGAAAAAATAAGTATTAAAAGAGAGAGGAATTAAATTATGAAAAGAAAAATTTTAAGTATCGTTCTTGCATTAACGGTAGTTATCGGCATTGTTTTCGCGGGCTGCGGAAGCAAGACCGACGACAAAGCGACGACCGGCGGCTCGGGCACTTCGTCGGGAACCGCAGAGTACGCAATTATCCTTAAACCGCTTTCAAACGACTTCTGGGCGAATATGAAAGCCGGAATCGAGAAAGAGGCAAAAGAACTCGGCGTAACGGTTGATGTCTTCGCTGCACAGTCTGAGGATGATACCGAGGGTCAGCTTAAAATTCTTGAAAACTGCATCTCAAAGGGTTACAAAGCCATAGGCGTTGCACCGATTTCTCCGACTAACCTTATAAACGGTATAGTTGAGGCGAATAAAAAGGGCATTTATGTAATGAATATTGATGAAAAAATCGATATGGATACCCTCAAAAATGCCGGCGGAAGCGTTATAGCTTTTGCTACAACCGATAATGAAAAGGTCGGTGAAAAGGGCGCTAATTATATAATGGAACAGTTAAAAGACGGTGGCGAGGTTGCAATAATTGAAGGTAAAGCAGGCAACGCTTCCGGTGAATACAGAAAGACCGGCGCAACAAACGCATTTACTTCAAACAGCGCATTTAAGCTTGTTGCCTCTCAGCCTGCCGATTGGGACAGACAAAAGGCTCTTGATACTGCGGCTTCAATGATTCAGAAATATCCGAACCTTAAAGCAATTTATTGCTGCAACGATACCATGGCTCTCGGCGCTTTGCAGGCGGTTAAAAATGCCAATAAGCTCGGTCAGATAATGGTAGTCGGCACAGACGGCGCAGCCGAAGCCATAGACAGCGTTAAAGCAGGTGAGCTTTCCGCAACGGTTGCTCAGGACTCGGCAGGAATCGGTGCTGTATCGCTCAAAACTATGGTTGAAACCGTAAAAGCAGGAAAGGCGATTGATGTTAACGCCACTCCCGAAACGATTCCGGTTGATTCGTATATAGTTACCAAAGACAGCTGAGAAGTGTTTTTTCCATCCGTTTTCAGATAAACACAACTCCCAAACTCCCAAGCTTAGGCAGCACCGATTATTCGGTGCTGTCGAGCTGTATAACGGAAAAAGAAAGAGGTCTTAAAATGAAAATAGCAATAGGCAGCGACCATGTAGGCTTTGAACTCAAAGGCAAAGTTATAGAGCACCTAAAGGAAAAGGGCATAGAGGTAAAAGACTTCGGAACAAACAGCACCGAACGTACCGACTACCCGATTTACGGCGAAGCCGTGGCAAATGCTGTAGCGTCAAAAGAATATGACAAGGGCATACTTATATGCGGCACCGGCGTCGGTATTTCTCTTGCCGCAAACAAAGTAAACGGAATCAGAGCGGTGGTTTGCAGCGAACCGTATTCGGCACTTTTGTCAAGACAGCATAACGATACCAATATTTTGGCTTTCGGAGCAAGGGTTGTCGGGCTTGACCTTGCGCTTATGATAGTCGATACTTGGCTTTCCGGTGTTTATGAGGGCGGCAGGCACGCCCGTCGTGTGCAAATGATAGCCGACATTGAAGAAAAACAGAAAAATAAATAAGTTTTAATTTTTTAAAACCGAAAGAGGCCGCAGAAACTATGCTTTTGCGGCTTCTTTTTCTTGAATCGGAGTCTGTTTTCTGCTACAATAACTGCGTATTTTCGGCAGACCCGTAATATTTGCCGCTATTGTTTTTTTATTTTGTAACAGGAAAGGCTATGTAAGAATTATGAGCAAAATGTCAGAAGTAATGCCTAAATGGGGACCGTATTCAAAAAAGTACAGCGGTGTATCAAGAGTAACCGAGCACGAAACCGAAAAAGGCGTCCGGTTTGATTTAATATCACTTCCCGCTGTTTCAAATACCGATGCAAAGGCTCCGAATGTGACTATACCCGTGGGAGTGCATCCGTGGGACGCGAAAAGCGACTATTCGTTTTATTCTTACAGACAGGACCTTGAGTGGAAAGACGTTATTTACTCCGACGTTTCTTTTACAAGGCTCAGCGATGAGAGTGTACTTGTCAGAACCGAAATTTTCAACAATTCGGAACTTATGCAGAATTGCCTTGTCAATTACTTCTCTTCAATTCAATTTCCTTTCCCGACCTCATACAAGATTTCGCTTCCGAATAAATCAATTAAGTTTGACGCGCTCGATTACAGCGAGTTTACATACAAAACAAGCCGTCCGTGGGATAACGAGACTATGGACGCCATGCATAAGGGCGAATTTTTTGACGATCGTTTCACTTCGCACAGAGGTCTCGGCGATAGGGATGATAATCGCTACATATTACCGAAATATCCGCGTCTCGGCGAAGAAAAAGGCGACAAAATCGTATATGAAATAAGAAACAATTACAGCTTTTCCGACGCCGCTTTGTATATAAGATACCGTACTGCGGAAGATAAAGCCTCCTCCTTTACCGTGAACGGCAAAAGGGTTATTTTCCCGTCGGCAGAGAATATGGGCGAAATTACGGTGCCCATAGGCAATGTGGATAAAGGGGACTATACGCTCGTTCTCGTTTCCGAGGGCGAAGGCGGCATGGAATTTGATTTCTTTGCAATATGTGAAAAAGACGAAGTCGATAAAATAATCGTCAAAGCGAAAAAAAATAATTTTGTGCCCGAAGTCAAAGTTCGCGACGAAATCTGCGGTAAAACCGTTGAGATAAAATATGAGGGCGTTGAAAAGCCTTTTGTTTTAAGAACATTTAATGATGAAACAAGACTTCGCAGCATACCCTCAGGCTGCCTTGAGGACGTCCCGACTCCTCGCATATCTCAACCGGATAAAAGCTTTGACAATATGATGGAAACTTTTTCGGGTGAATTCAGTTGGAAGCACAGCGATGAGGGATATTATCAAAACACCCTTGTTCACACTCTTTACATAGAGCCCGGAAAAAGCCATACGGAATATGCGGTTATTTCGTACGGCGGCACAGAATACGGTACGCCCGAAGATTATGAAAAGCTTTATTTATCGGCGTCCGGTTCGGTTGAAAGTCTCAGCTATAATGACAGCGGTAAAAAATATGAGTTTTCAAACCGCCTTTTGAGAGCCGCAATGTTTCAAAATACCGTTTATCCGCTTTATCATCACGGAGAATATGTTATACATCACACTCCGGGCAAGAGGTGGGATTCTTTTTATACTTGGGATTCCGGCTTTATAGGTCTTGATATGCTTGAATTTTCGCCGAAAACAGCGGATTATATTCTCGATTTGTATTTGAGTGATAAGGATAATAAAGACTATGCGTTTTTACTGCACGGTTCTCCCGTACCCGTTCACCTTTATCAATACTATGAGATGCTTCAAAAAGCGTCGGATAAAACCGAACTGTATAAATACTACGACCGTGCAAAAATGTTCTATGATTTTCTTGCCGGTAAGATAAACGGCTCAACTACCGCAAAATTTAAGAGCGGTCTTACAACCACATTTGAATATTTTTACAATTGCTCCGGAATGGACGATCTTCCGCCGCAGGTTTTGATGTATAAAAATAACTTACAGCTAAAAACCGCACCGTGTATTTCTTCTTCGCAAGTTGTAAGAACGGCAAAGCTTCTCTCCGTAATAGCTGAACATCTCGGTAAAGCCGAAGATGTAAAAGCCTATTCGGAAGATATAAAGAGAATATCGTATGGGCTTCAGAAATATGCGTGGGATGATGAGGCTGGGTATTACTCATATGTAATTCACGATGAAAACGGCGAAGCAAAAGAACAGCTGCGCTCTGAGTCGGGCGAGAATATGAATAAGACCATGGACGGAATATATCCTCTTATAGCCGGCATAACTACGGACGAGCAGACAAATAAGCTTCTGTCTCATCTTGAAAGCGAAGATGAGATGATGAGCAAAGTCGGTATAAGTGCCGTTAATATGAAAGCCGGCTATTATGCCACTAACGGTTATTGGAACGGAAACGTATGGTTTTCGCATCAATGGTTTGTCTGGAAAACCATGCTCGATATAGGCGAGGCGGATTTTGCATACAAAATCGCAAAGGTTGCGCTTGATTCGTGGAAACGCGAGGTGGAGTATTCGTACTATACTTTTGAGATGCTTTCCATAACTACGGGCAGGGGAGGATGGTTCCACAACTTCGGCGGTCTGTCCGCTCCCGTAAACATTTGGGCTTCGGCGTACTTTAAAGCAGGTACGTTTAATCTCGGATTTGACAGCTTTTGCGAAAATTACAGCTTCACTGATGACTTTTCGCGCTTCTCCGCAGACGTTTCGCATTATAACTGTAAAGACAGCGTAATGCTTGTCGTTATGAACGATAAAAACGATTATACGGTAACCGTTGACGGAGAAAAAGCCGATTTTACCGAGCGTAGCAAGGGAACGATTGAAATTAAAATTCCATCGGACAAAAAGCACGTAAAAATCGGAATTCAGCTTGTGTAATCCTCCACAAGCCTTTGTGCTTCTTCGTCGGAATAAGCCGTAACTCCCATAATTATAAGTTCCCTGTCGCTCTGCGGCAGGGAATTTGTGTTTACATCAAAAATTTCCACCGGCATAGAGTATCCGCGCTTAAATAAAGCTATTTTGCCGTTGTAGTCGGTTATTGTATAAAGCGCCGCTAAGGTTGTTTCGGCGTTTTCCGTAATTTTGTTTCCCTTTTTTGGCGCCTTTAAAATTACTGCGGTTACAGCGCCGATTAAAGTCAGCGCCGCTACAGACGCGACAATACATTTAAGTAAAGCATTTTTCATTTTATTCACTTCCGTATATTATTTTTGACAACGCAAGGAAAAATATAATATTTTTTCAAAATTTTGATGAAATAATCATCGGTTTGTGTTACAATAAAACAGTATAGTTATAATGTATCCGAACTTTTAAACGGAGGACTTTAAAATATGGCTCAAAAGCGACGTGCAGTCACAAAAAGAGTACCTAAAAAGAGAAAAAATCGCAGCAAGGGTACAACGGTTTTGTTGTCGATTCTTTTTACCCTTTTGCTTACCGCGATTTTTATCTGCCTGTATCTTCTCATATTTATGGTGTCATATGTAAACGGTGACAGCAAGATAAATCTTGAGGAATACAAGGAAAATCAGGATCAGACTACAATTATATATGCGTATGACTCCAATAACGAAGTAACCGAACTTTCGCGTCTTCACGGTGAGCAGAACCGAGTTTGGGTAACATACAGCGAAAATCCGGATGAAAGCGTTATACCGCAAAACCTTGCAAATGCATATATTGCACTTGAGGATAAGCGCTTTTACGATCACGGCGGTGTTGACTGGTTCAGAACATTATCGTCGGCGGTGAGATACCACTTTAAGCAGGGCGGTTCAACTCTTACTCAACAGCTTATTAAAAATCTTACGGGCGAAAACGGTAAAACCGTAAACCGTAAATTTTATGAAATACTATCGGCGCTGAACCTTGAGAAAAATGCCTCTAAGCAGACTATACTTGAGGCGTATATGAATACGGTCTACATGAGCCACGGCTGTTACGGCGTGCAGACCGCGTCCGAAAAATACTTTGGGAAAAATGTGCAGGATCTTAACCTTGCGGAATGTGCGTCTTTGGCGGCAATAACTCAGTCTCCGTCAAAATACGATCCGCTTATACACCCGGAAGAAAATAAAAAACGTCAAAAGGTCTGTCTTGACAATATGCTCAATCAGGGCAAGATAACAAAAGAACAGTATGATGAAGCGATAAATTACACCATGGTGTTCACTAACAGTGAGGGCTATGTGCCGAGTGAAAACCTTACAAGCGCTCAGCAGCAGACCACTACAACCATTCAGAGCTATTATGTCGATTATGTTATTCAAAAAGTAATCGCAGACCTTATGGATAAATACGGTTATACAAAACCGCAGGCGTCTACGCTCATTTATTCGGGCGGACTTCGCATCTACTCCGCTGTGGATATGAATGTTCAGAATATTCTCGAAAACGTTTATGTAAACAGAATATCGTTCCCGTCTTATAACAAAAATGTTCCGGACGCACAGTCGGCTATGACTATTATGGATTACAGCGGCAGGGTACTCGGTATGATAGGCGGAGCGGGAGAAAAGACCGAAAACCGCGGACTTAACCGTGCGGCTAATTCATACAGGCAGCCCGGTTCATCAATAAAACCGCTCTCTGTTTACACACCGGCAATAGAAGAGAAATACGCTTATTGGAGCACAAGAGTTAAAAACTACGGTATTCCTCACTATTACAGCGACGGCGGAGTGGGTCCCGTCAATTACGGTAACGACCCGGGTTCTCCAGATTCGTATGTAAACGTACAAAAGGCTATTTGCAAATCTTACAATACAGTACCGGCGCAGCTTCTTAAAAAGATGGGCTATGAATTGAGCTTTAAGTATGCCAACGGTAAATTCAGGCTTGACCATCTCTATGATGTCGATAAGAACGCATCATCGCTTGCCGTAGGCGGTACAAGCAAGGGTGTGTCAACCCTTCAGATGGCGGCGGCATACGCATCGTTCGGAAACGGCGGTAAATATTACGACCCATATTGCTACTACAAGGTTACAAATTCAAGCGGCACTATGGTATATCTTCAACATGATGAGACCGACGGCGATCAGATTATGTCCCAGGATACCGCGGATATTATGAATGAGCTTCTTCAAACCGTTGTCACGGACGTGGCGGGAGAAGCAACAGCACGTAATTACGGTCTTAACAATATGAAGCTCTATGCAAAAACCGGTACAACCACCGAGGATAAGGACCGTTGGTTCTGCGGAGGAACTCCGTATTATGTGGCTGCCGTTTGGTATGGCTGCGATACACCGAAGCAGCTTTCAAATTATGTTTCGGGAAACCCGGCAGGTAAAATATTCGATGAAGTTATGAACAGAGTTCATAAGGGACTCGCTTCAAAAGATTTCACTAAATTTTCTTCCATTGTCGAGCAAAAGGAATATTGCACAAAGACAGGTTTGCTTGCGAGCAGCGGCTGCTCGAGCCGTGCGACCGGTTGGTTCTCAAAGAGCAATATGCCGGGTTACTGCACTTCCTGCTCCGGCGGCGGAAAGAAAGACGATAAAGCCGAGGGCGAGACCAAAAAGACGACTGACGGCAGCACCAAACCGGCAGAATCAACAAAGGCGGCAGATACAACAAAAGCTCCCGAGGCCACAAATGCCGCAGAGGCAACCAAAGCACAATAATCAAAGGAGTTTTTATGGGCGATTTGCTGTTTAAAAATGCACACGTTATAGACCCTTCACAAAATCTCGATACTGTCGGCGACGTTCTTGTCGTCGACGGTAAGATTGCCGATTTCGGCAAAAATATAAATTGTTCTTCCGGCAATATAATTGACGCTTCGGGGCTTGTTTTGGCTCCGGGGCTTATTGATTTACACGTGCATTTGCGTGACCCGGGGCTTACATATAAAGAAGATATAATATCCGGATGCCGTGCGGCGGCGGCAGGCGGCGTTACAACGGTTTGCGCCATGCCAAACACAAAACCGGTGTGCGATAATGTCGAAACAGTAAAATATATAATTGAAAAGGCGGCAAATGCCGACGCTCACGTTCTTCCCATAGGCGCTGTTTCAGTCGGTGAGAACGGCGAAGCTCTTACCGATATGGAGGCTTTAAAAGAAGCCGGTTGTTGCGCTTTTTCGGATGACGGCGTTCCGGTTAAAACTGCAGAGCTTATGCGTGAAGCGCTCAAAGAAGCCGCAAGACTTAATATGCCTATATTTTCCCATTGCGAAGAAAAAACAATTTCTCGTGACGGCATTGTGAATGAATGCGATGTTGCAAGAGAACTTAATATGCCGCAGATACCGGTTTCGGCAGAAGACGTGGGAACCGCGCGCGAGACGGCACTTTTAATGTCGGCACCGAAAAATGCACGTCTGCATATTTGTCACGTCAGTACGGGCAATTCAGCACTTCTTATAGCCTCCGCAAAGAGAAACGGGTTTAATGTAACTGCTGAAACTTGTCCGCATTATTTTATATTTAACGATGAAAAGCTTTTATTAAAAGATGCGGATTATCGAATGAATCCGCCGCTTCGCAGCGCTGTGGATCAGTTTTCCGTTCTCTACTCGCTTATCGACGGTGTAATAGACGTAATTGCAACCGACCACGCGCCTCATTCGCCCGAAGAAAAGGCGGATTTTTATAAAGCTCCCAACGGCGTTATAGGTATGGAGACATCTTTTTCCGCTTCTTATACCGCGCTTGTTGCGTCGGGACTTATCAGCCTTTATGAGCTTATTGATAAGATGTCGTGTAAACCCGCCGAAATTTTAAACAGACCGATAGGCACGTTAAAAAAAGGAAGTGCCGCAGATATTATTTTGATAGATGAAAACGAGAAATTTACGGTAGACGTAAATAAACTTCACGGTAAATCCAAAAACTGTATATTTAAAAACCGTGAGCTTCAGGGCAAGGTGAAAATGACCGTACTCAGCGGCAGAATAGTATATAATGATTTAGGAGATTGACAAATGGCTTTTGACAGACTTATCCGTGCAATTGACGAAAAGAAAAATCCTACGGTGGCAGGGCTTGACCCAAAGCTCGACTACGTCCCAGAGTTTATAAAAAAAGAATCGCGCGAGAAATACGGCGAAACGCTTGAGGCAGCGGCAGACGCACTTTTGACATTCAACAAAGGGCTTATAGATTCTCTTTGCGATGTCGTGGCGGCTGTAAAACCGCAATGCGCGTATTATGAAATGTACGGGTGGCAGGGCGTAAAAGCGCTTTATGATACAATAGCTTATGCAAAGAAAAAAGGGCTGTTTGTAATAACCGACGGAAAACGAAATGATATAGGTACTACCATGGAGGCATATGCCGCCGCACATATCGGCAAAACAGAGGCTTTCGGCAAAACCTTTGAGAGCTTCTCCTCAGACGCTCTTACGGTTAACGGTTATCTCGGAAGCGACGGTATAAATCCTCTTTTAAGCATTTGTAAAGAAGAGGACAAAGGTATTTTTGTACTTGTAAAAACCTCAAATCCGTCCTCGGGTGAACTTCAGGACAGATTGCTCGGCGATAAAACCGTATATGAAACCATGGGCGAAATGTGCGAAAATTGGGGTAAGGATTCTATATCGGATTACGGCTATTCATGCGTCGGTGCGGTTGTCGGAGCAACTTATCCGAAGCAGCTTTCAAGTCTCCGCAAAGAAATGCCCCACACGTTCTTCCTTGTGCCGGGTTACGGCGCACAGGGCGGAGCCGCCAAAGATATTGCAGGTGCGTTTGACGAGAACGGGCGCGGAGCCGTAATAAATTCCTCAAGAGGTATAATGTGTGCATATAAAAAAGGCGGTTTTGACGAAAAAGATTATGCCGTCGCCGCTCGTAAAGAGGCTATAAGAATGAGGGATGAAATAAATTCCGTTTTATAAAGGGTGAATGATATGAAAAATAAAAAGGCTTACCTTGTTTTGGCTGACGGAACCGTATTTAACGGAATTTCTATGGGTAAAGAGGGAACGGCTTTAGGAGAAGTTGTTTTCAATACGTGTACGGCTTCTTACGGTGAGTTGCTTTCCGACCCGACATATTACGGTCAGATAGTGGCGCAGACCTATCCTCTTGTAGGCAACAGAGGCGTAGAAAAAAGAGAAAACGGTTCAAAAATAATGGCAAGCGGATATGTTGTGCGTGAGTGGTGCGATACCGGAGATCTCGGCGAAGAAACGCTTGACAGCTATTTGAAAGAGTGCGGAATAGTAGGAATTTGCGGTATCGATACACGCCGTCTTACCCGCGCCGTCCGCGACAAGGGTTATATGAAAGGCGCCATAACCGATAATCTCAATGATTTTGACGTACTTATTAAAAATATCAAGAATTATACAATTTCCGGCGCGGTTGACGCAGTTACCGTAAAAGAGCCGCAGAAACTCACGGCGAAAAATCCGAAATACAATGTTGCGGTGATTGATTACGGTTCGCCTCGCAGAACTCTTGACGGATTTTTGTCACGAGGCTGTAATTTGACCGTTGTTCCGGCTGATTTTACGGCCGCGCAGTTAAAAGAACTTTCGCCCGACGGTATTTTCCTTTCCGACGGTCCTGCCGATCCGGACGATAACCCCAAGCTTATTGAAAACATCAGGGAGTTTAAAAAACTCGGTGTTCCGATGTTCGGCATAGGTCTCGGACATCAAATGTTGGCTCTTTCCGAGGAATTTAAAATTGAAAAAATGCCGCAGGGTCACCGTGGTTCAAATCAGCCTGTAGTTATAAAATCTACCGGAAAACTTATGGTTACTGTGCAAAATCACGGTTATTCGGTTGAAGTTCCGAGCGTCTGTGCCGATAAAGCCGAAATTACAATGGTAAATGTCAACGACGGCTCCTGTGAGGGAATTGATTACAAAAACTTCAGCGGCTTCGGGGTCCAGTTTACGCCGGACAGCGACCGTGACAGCAGTACATCCTGGATATTTGACCGCTTTGTTGATATGATGGGGGAATGAGTTATGACAGAAAATAAATATTCAAAAATACTTGTTCTCGGAGCAGGTCCTGTGGTTATAGGCTCTTCCTCTGAATATGATTATTCGGCTGTATCTGTTTGCAAAGCACTGAAAGAAGAGGGAATTTCCGTAGTTTCGGTAAACTCAAATCCGGACACAATAATGACAGATAAAAATGTTGCGGATACAGTTTATATTGAGCCGTTAAACGGAGAAACAGTTAAAAAAATAATCGAAAAAGAGCTTCCGGATGCCGTAATAGGTACTACCGGCGGAGAAACCGGGCTTGAAATTTGCCTTGAGCTTTTACAAAACGGTTATCTTGATGAGCACGGAACCAAGCTTCTCGGAGTTAAGCCGGAAACCATAAAGGCAATAAGAAACGAACAGGCTCTTCGCGATACTCTTGAAAATGCAGGCGAACCGTATGTAGCCGCAAGGGTGTTGCCGACAGATGCGGAATGCGTGACATTTGCTAATGAAATCGGATTTCCCGTGCTTATAAGTCCGGCATTTACGCCCGATTTTTCAGAGCCGATACGTTGCGAGAATGCAGAAGATATTTTATCGGGCTTCGGCAGTTGTGCCGAGCGTTCTCTCGTAAACGAGGTATACGTAAGAAAATGTGTAGATGATTATAAAGAAGTGGAATTTGTCGCGATGCGTGATTCTTTCGGTAACTGCATAAGCGTAAGCAGTGCCGAAAATATCGACAGCGTCGGTATCCATTCGGGCGACAGTATTGTTGTTATTCCTGCGCAGACTCTTACAGACAGCGAAACCGTAAGACTTCGCAGAGCCGCAAGAAAAATAGCCGATTATCTAAATATTGAGGGCAGCTGCAATGTCCGTTTTGCAATAAATTCGGACGGCAGCGAGTATATGGTTTTGGCGGTTGAGCCACAGCTTAACCGTACTACCGCTCTTGTTTCAAAGGCTACGGGTTATCCGATAGCGCAGGTATCTGCCAAAATTGCTCTCGGGTACAAGCTCTATGAAATCAAAAACGATATAACGGGCGTTACCACAGCGGCAAATGAGCCTGCTATTGACTATTGCGCAGTAAAGGTCCCGAGATGGTCATTTGAAAATTTCGATGCCGCCACCAGAAAGCTCGGCGGAACTATGCAGGCTACGGGCGAGGCGCTCGCAATAGGCACTTCGTTTGAGTTGGCTCTTATGAAAGCGATACGCTCGATGAATCCGCGCACCGAGTCTGTATCAATGCCTAAAATGAAGCAAAAGACCGACGCCGAGATAAAAGAGCTGGTGTCCGGTTCAGATGATGAGCGAATTTTTGCCGTTTACGAAGCTATAAGACGCGGCTTTGACCTTAACGAAATACAGTCTCTTACAGGTATAGATAATTATTATCTAACCAAACTTAAGAATATTGCCGATACCGAAACATTGCTCGGTAACGGTTTTTCGGTTGACCTGTACTTCCGTGCAAAAACTCTCGGGTTTCTCGACAGCACAATTGAAAAAATAACCGGTGAGGAGATTTCGGCGCCCATAGCCGCAGGATATAACACTATAGACACTTGCGCTGCCGAATTTGACGTTAAAAAGCCCTATTTCTATTCTTCGTTTGACGAAGATAATGAAGCCGCAATGTTCGGAAAAGCGCACCCGACCTCAAAAAAGAAAATCCTTGTAGTAGGTTCCGGCCCTACCTCAATTGGTCTCGGAACAGACCGCGATTATGCAGCGGTAAACTGCATCAATACGCTTAAAGACTTCGGTTATTCCACAATTTTGCTCAACAATAATCCGGCGGCTGTTTCCACGGACCCCGGAGTTGCCGACACACTTTATCTTGACCCTATTACAGATGAAGATGTCAGAAATGTTGTGCTTACCGAAAAACCGTACGGAGCCGTTTTGCCGTTCGGCGGCGGAAACGCTGTAAGGAAGTCGGAAATGTTACGTTCGCTCGGAGTTAAGGTTTTCGGTGCGGATGACGAGGCTCACCGCAGACTTAAAAACAAAATCGAATTGTTTGATATCCTTGACGATCTCGGTATACGTCACACAAATAATCGACATGTTATGATAGGTAAGGGTGCCGAGGTGGATGTTCTCTCAGACGGCAGCGATATATTGGTTCCGGGCATTTGCGAGCATATTGAAAAAGCCTGTGTAAATCCCGGTGACACCACTACGGTTTTTCCGTCGATAACGCTTTCTTCGTCAGATAAAGCAAAGATATACGAATATACCGAAAAGCTTTGTAAAGAGCTTAAAATTAAGGGACTTATAAATATTCAGTTCGTCATATATGACAACGAAGTTTATGTTTCGTCGGCAAGTGTTGTGGCAACGCGAAACGTGCCGTTTATGACCAAAGCGTCGGGCCTGCCCATAGTCGCCATAGCTACGCGACTTATGCTCGGCGAGACGCTCGGCGACATCGGTATGGGATGCGGTATTTTGCCCGAACCCGCAAGGTATTTTGTCAGGGTACCGGTATTCAGCTTTGAAAAACTTCAGGGTACCGATGTTCAGATAGGCGATACCGAAAAGTCAACGGGTGAAGTTATGGGCATAGCAGATACATTTGACGAAGCTCTTTTAAAGGGCTTGATAGCTTCCGGAATGCGTATTAAGCGCACAGGCGGAGTACTTGTATCCGTTGCCGATACCGATAAGAGGGACAGCGTTATGCTTGCCGGTGAATTTTTAAAGCAGGGCTTTAAGATATATGCTACTTCAAATACCGCAAAGCTTTTAAATTCAAACCATGTTGCGGCAAATTCCGTTCGTAAAATACATGAGGGCGAGCCGAATACAATGTCGCTTATTAAGAATAATAAATTATCATATGTTGTTTCCACCGCCGAGCAGGGACCAAAGGTTAATGAGGACGATATTCGCATACGCCGTACCGCTCTTTTACGCCGCATTCCGGTATTGCCGTCGGTTGATACCGCCTTTGCTTTTGCAAAGTGCCTCGAAAACAATAATATTCTTGAAGAAATAAAGGTTTGTAAGCTTTAATTTTAGGTGAGTGATTTATGTTTCAAAAATCTTATAAAATCCTGTCTACCGAAAAACTGAATAATACAACCTTCAGCTTTGTTATTTCCTGCCCGGAACTTGCCGAAGAAAGCTGGTGCGGAAGATTTGTAAATGTTTTATGCGGAGAAAAAACTCTGCGCCGCCCGATTTCGATTTCGGAAATTGACAAGCAAAACGGTACAATAACAATTGTATTTGAAGTCCGCGGAGACGGAACAAAATGGATGTCGGAGAGAAAAGCAGGGGACGAGCTTGATATTTTAGGACCTCTCGGTAACGGATTTTTTTTCGATAAAACAAAACGCGGAATTTTTATCGGCGGCGGTATAGGCTGCCCACCTATGCTCGGCGCCGCAAAAGAATACGGCAGTAAGGCAGAGGTGATACTCGGCTTCAGAAGCAAAGAAAACGCCATACTTACAGATAAGTTTAAGTCAGTCGCTAAGCGAGTGGAAATTACAACAAACGACGGTACGCTCGGTACAAAAGGCTTTGTTACAGACGTGCTTAAAAATATGGTTCAAAGCGGCGAAAGCGCCGTAGTTTATGCTTGCGGACCCACACCAATGTTAAAAAGCGTTACCGCGCTCTGTAAGGAAAAAAATATTAAGTGCTACGTTTCGCTGGAACAGCGTATGGCGTGCGGAATAGGTGCTTGCCTTTGCTGTGCACAAAAGACCCGCGATAAAGACGGCGAGCATATGAGACATGTTTGTAAAAACGGACCTGTTTTTGATTCCGAGGAGGTCGTATTCTGATGGCTGATTTAGGTGTTAATATAGCCGGAGTTTATTTTAAAAACCCCGTAATTACAGCGAGCGGAACTTTCGGATTTGGGCAGGAATATGCCCGTCTTTATGATATTTCACGTCTCGGCGGCATATCTTGCAAGGGCACTACGCTTAAAGAGCGCCCGGGAAATCCCGTCCCGAGAGTTTGTGAAACGCCGTCAGGTATACTCAACTGTGTAGGACTTCAAAATCCCGGTGTTGATGCGTTTATAAAAGATGACCTGCCTTTTTTGGAAAAGTCAGGTACCGCTATAATCGCTAACATTGCAGGAAGCGCAGAAGAGGATTACGTTGAAGCCGTATCAAGGCTTAACGGCACAAGTGTAGATATGATAGAGCTTAATATTTCATGTCCTAATGTTAAAGAGGGCGGAGTTTCTTTCGGAACAAGCACCGCGAGCGTCGAAAGGATAACGTCGGCTGTCAAAAAAGCAAGCGAAAAGCCGCTTATGGTAAAGCTTACGCCTAACGTAACCGACATAACTGAAATGGCCCTTGCCGCAGAGAGCGCCGGTGCAGACGCCGTCTCTCTTATAAATACGCTTACCGGAATGATTATTGATATTAACACAAAAAGACCGCTTCTTCGCAATAATACGGGCGGTATGTCGGGTGCGGCGGTTTTTCCCGTGGCGCTTCGTATGGTTTGGCAAACCGCATCAAAGGTTAAAATTCCCGTTGTCGGTCTCGGAGGTATAACAAAGTGGGAGGACGCCGTACAGATGCTTTTAGCCGGAGCAAGTGCGGTTCAGGTCGGTACTGCAAGCTTTACAGACGCATTCGCACCGCTTAAGATTATAGACGGTATAAACAATTATCTCGATAAAAACGGCTGTAAGAGCGTCTCCGAGATAGTCGGAAAGGTTGAACCATGGTAATACTTTCGGTTGATTACGGCGATGTCAGAACAGGAATTGCCGTTTGCGATAAATTCGGTATGTTGGCATCACCCGTTAAGGTTATTGTAGAGCGTGACAGCGGCGTTTTGGCAGATGAGATAAATGAAATAGCCACAGAAAAAAAGGCTGAAAAAATAGTGTTGGGGCTTCCGAAAAATATGGACGGCTCAGAGGGCTTTCGTGCCGAGGCTTGTCGGCAACTGGCAGAGCTTATTTCAGAAAGGAGCAATCTTCCGATAGATTTTGAAGACGAGAGATTGACTACCGTTTCGGCGCATAATGCGCTGAACGCCACAAATACCCGCGGCAAAAAGCGTAAGGCGGTTGTTGACGCAGTTTCTGCGGTTATAATTCTTGAGGATTACTTGAGAAGAACGAAAAATCAAAAATAAAATTAAAAGCAGCCCGTATATCGTATGATATACGGGCTGCTTCGGCAAAAAACAAAAATTCCTTGCTCAAACACAATAGAAGTTTGTGTCCCATCCGGGAATGTACGGATGATGTCTGAAATATATTTTGTATTCGGGATTTATCCCGAGTATTTTTTCGGGCAAAATAAATATATCTTCGATTCTGTGGTACGCCGCAACGTTGAGCTTGGGCTTATTCCTTTTTAGCGTGTTTTCGGCTCCTTCAAGCATTTCGCTTTCGGCTCCTTCAATATCAGCTTTTATATACGTAATGTTTTTACTTTGAGAAATTTCATCCACCGAAACAGTATCTTTCTTTACTTGTGCATCTTTTAAAAGATATGAATTTCTGCCGCCTTTTCCCGCAAAACCCATAGTTGCTTTACCGCTCCAAATGCCCTTGTTAACAAGAGTTGTATTGCTCATTCCCTTTGTATATTCCGTAAGCTTTTTAAAATTCCGCGGAGCAGGTTCTACAGCTGTTATACTGCAGTATTCATTGCCGCAGAAATGCAAAAATTCCTTTATTGTATCGCCGTTATATGCGCCGAGATCAAGGTAATTTTCATTTTTGCCGAGCTTTAATATATCGGTAAACACTTCTTCTTTATCGCTTTCGCTTGATAGAAGTGTGTCTAAGCTTCCGCTGTATTCAAAATTGACAAACTTAAAAAATACGTCTTTGGATTTTTCGTCCGCAAGCAGGGAATAAACATCACAGATGCGGTTTTTGTTGCGTTCAAAAAATTCTCTGTTTGCTATGCTGTTTCCGTAAACCGATACGCTCGGTACAAAAGTTTTGTGCTTTGCCGCAATGCTTTTAATGTTGTCTATGACAGATTTAAGCTGTGAACCGAAGCATATTACACAGTAAAAATCGCCGAATTCATTTTCACAGTCGAATAGGCTTTTAACTTTAAATCCGCGAAAACTTCTGTCCCTGACAAATCCGTCACTTGCCATAACGGCGGATATTTTTATACCCAGTCTTTCAAATTCGTCAAAAATCTTATCGGCACCGTTTCCCGTTCCGTAGCAAACTATCGGAAGGTCGGCGTCTTTTAATTTTTCCCATACGGAAGGGGATTTCAGCATTTTATCAAACATTATAACCACTCTTTTTTATTTCTGCAAAAGTTCGGTATTGATTGTAACATATAACGTGAGTTTTCACAAATGTTGTTATTTACTTTGATAAAAAAAGATATTATAATATGAATGATGAATTCTAAGGAGGTATTATTATGAACGATATTAACTCTCTTTATAAATTATGGTGCGAAAAAGCCGTGAATGATAAAGACCTCATTCCGGAGCTTAAATCCGTTGAGGGTAATCAGGACGAGATTCTCGACAGATTTTATAAGAATCTTGAATTCGGTACGGCGGGTCTGCGCGGCGTTATAGGTGCCGGTACAAACAGAATGAATGTTTATACCGTCAATCAGGCGACACAGGGTCTCTCGGATTATCTTAACAGCGAGTTCAAAGAACCGAGCGTTGCCATTGCCTATGATTCACGTATAAAATCGGACGTATTTGCACGTTCTGCGGCTTCGGTGCTTGCCGCTAACAGCATTAAGGTATATATCTATCGTGAACTTGTACCGACTCCGATGCTGTCATATGCGGTTCGCAAGCTTCATTGCAGCTCGGGCATTATCATAACCGCAAGTCATAACCCCTCAAAGTATAACGGCTATAAGTGCTATGACCCCAACGGCTATCAGATGACCGATGCGGCCGCCGCCAAAACCTATGAGTTTATAAGCCGTGTTGATATGTTCTCGGGCGTCAAAACCGCCGACTTTGAGGAATGTGTCAAGAACGGAAAAATTGAATATATCAGCGATGAGGTTTATGAGTCGTTCTTTACCGAAGTGCTGAAAGCAAGAGTCAATCCCGGTGTATGTGAAAAAGCGGGACTCTCGGTAATTTATACTCCGCTTAACGGTACAGGAAACAAGCCTGTTCGCAAGATCCTTAAAATGATAGGCGTTGAGGATGTAACCGTTGTTCCGGAGCAGGAATTGCCCGACGGAAATTTCCCAACCTGTCCGTATCCGAATCCCGAAATCAAACAGGCTTTTGAATGTGCCATAAACCTTTCAAAAACCAAAAAGGCAGACCTTCTTGTAGCAACCGATCCCGATTGCGACAGACTCGGTATAGCTGTGCTTGACGACGGCGAATATAAGCTTATGACAGGTAACGAAGTGGGAGCAATGTTTACCGAATATTTGCTTGAAACTCTTACGGAGCAAAATAAACTTCCGAAAGACCCCATCGTTGTTAAAACAATAGTAACTTCTCCGCTTATCTCGGCAATTGCCGCTGCCCATGGCGCAACTACGGCAAACTTGCTTACCGGATTTAAATATATAGGCGAACTCGTTACAAAACTTGAAAGTAAAAATGAGGCTGACCGTTTTGTAGTCGGTATGGAAGAATCTTACGGTTATCTCCGCGGTACACACGCAAGAGATAAGGATGCCGTGGTAGCTTCGATGCTTGTTTGCGAAATGGCGTCTTACTATAAGCTTAAAGGTATGAGCCTTTATGACTTTATGCAGAGCATATATAAAAAGTACGGACTTTACCTTAACACACTTCTCAATTTCGGATTTGAAGGCGCCGCTGGAATGAAGAAGATGGCTGAAATGATGGATTCGCTCCGTGCAGACGGTCTTAAAAATATTGCGGGTATGGATGTTGTAACAGCTTCTGATTATGAGACGAGCATCGAAACAAATCTCAAGACAGGCGAAAAGGCCGAAATTACTCTGCCGAAATCAAACGTGCTTGCGTATACCCTTGAGGGCGGCAACAGCGTAATAGTTCGCCCGTCGGGTACAGAGCCTAAGATAAAGATTTATATTACGGCAGTCGGCAATACGCGCGATGAGGCTAAGACGGTTACCGATAAGATAAGCACCGATATGGAAGAATTACTCGGTATTAAGAATTAAAGGAAGATTCCGAAAATGATGCAAAAGAAATGGGCTGTTCGTGTTATATCCATAGTATTAGCTGTGCTTATGGTGGCAACAACACTTACGGTTTTGCTTAATGTTTTTTACTTTAAATAATTGAAATAACACGTCGCGTTTGTCGCGGCGTGTCGTTTTATATGTAAAATTTGTCGTTATTGCTTGTGTTGTGTAATGTATACAAAAAGTGTAGTTGACAAATACATAAAATATGCTATAATAATTAAGCTTGCAGTTATATTAGCAATGTTTAGCCAAGGGGTGTGCCTGTTTTGACTGATAATGATGAGTTTCTGAAGTTAGTCAAAATGGCGTCTTCGGGCGATAATGAGGCTTTATCTCTGCTTGTTTCGAAAATGATTCCTGATGTGCGCCGTGAGGCATCAAAGTTTTCCGGAGCGGTCGGAGTTGACTCCGACGATCTTTTTCAGGAGGGGATGATAGGGCTCTTGTCTGCAGCGCGTTCCTTTAAGACGGATTGCGGCGCGTCATTCAGAACTTATGCCTCGGTCTGTATACGTAACAGAATCATTTCGGCTGTAAAAAATGCGTCCGGCGGTAAAAGCATACGCCGCGACCTTTTGGTTCCCTTGGAAACGGATTTTTTATCCGTGCCGGAGCTTTCCTATGATGATGACCTCGTTGTTAAAGATGAGTGCAACAGGATTTTCGGTTTTATTGAAACAAAACTTTCCGAAAGGGAACGCAGCATTTTAAAATTATTCCTTAGCGGGTTAAGCTACGGCGAAATAGCCCAAAGACTCGGTTCTTCATCCAAATCCGTTGACAATGCGCTTCAAAGGGTTAGGCGAAAGCTGAAGAAGTATAACTAAGGCGGTAATTCATACTTCATCAAAAGCCCTTTTCTCATTAGGAGAGCATTTTTGCGGCGGTGCAATTCCGCTTAGGGTAAAAATAATTTTTTTCAAGCGAGGTAGCAAAATGTACGAAGACAAAACCCTTATTTGTAAGGAATGCGGTAAAGAGTTCGTTTTTACAGCAGGTGAGCAGGAGTTCTATGCTGAAAAAGGCTTTGTAAACGAGCCCCAGAGATGCAAGGCTTGCCGCGATGCAAGAAAGAACGCTGCTAAAGGCGAAAGACAGATGTACACAGCAACATGTGCACGTTGCGGCGGCGAGGCAAAGGTTCCTTTCCAGCCCAAAGACGATCGTCCTGTTTATTGCAGCGAGTGCTTTGCAAAGATGAAAGAAGAGCAGGCATAATTTTAACATAAATTAAATAAATATGTTTCGCTGAGTCTGTTCGTTAATTCGGGCAGACTTCTTCTTTTTTATGTATATTTTTTTGCGAATTTATGCTATTATAAATGTGGTGATGTAATGAAAAAGATTATTTCTGTTTTGCTTGTTGCAATTATGCTCTGTACATTTTCTTTTTCTGCCCTTGCGGTGGATAATACTGTGTCAGTAATCATCGAAGAAACCGCTGCCGGCGAATATACGGCTTATCTTGGATTTACCGATGACGCAAAATCGGTATGCGGCGGCAGTATGAATTTAGTATATAACAGCGACAAACTGAGGATTGAAGATTATTCGGTGGATTCCGAAAAGTGTATGATGCTGATCAATCCCGATTATCAAAACAGCGGCAATACTGCCCGTTTTGTTTTTGCATCGGCTACTGCTTTAAGTGACGGAAAAAATTTGGCAACAATAAAGTTTTCTTCAAACGGCAACAAAGTCACTTCGTCGGATTTTTCGGTATCTGAGTATAGATTGTATGATGTAAATTCTTCTCTCATAGCCAACGAAAAGACGGCTTCTCCCGCTATTTCTTTTAATGCTTTGTCTGATAAAAACAATGTTGAAACATCTGTTGCTGCGAACGTTAAAAATACAGATTCCGTTAGAGAAAGCACCGATTTTTCCGGTAATGATACATATTTTCCATCCGAGGCGAGTGCCGAAGACATAAATAATGTGTTGCCGGACGAAACTTCTGCCGATAATGTAGACGTGAGTTCTGCTTCCTCGGAAAAACGTTCTTCAAAAAGCCGCAAGGCACTTATCATATCGCTGATAGTTTCATTGACTCTTGTTATCATTGCCGCAGTTGTAATTTTTATTATGCGGAAGAAAAGAAAAAGGTAATCGGATTTAAAATAAAAATGTAATTTAGGGCTTGCAAAATTCCCCGTATTATGTTAATATATTCAGGCAGTAAAAAAGCATACGATTTATCGGGGTGTGGCGCAGTTGGTAGCGCACTAGACTGGGGGTCTAGGGGCCGCAAGTTCAAGTCTTGTCACTCCGACCATTGAATTGTGGTTACATTTGGTAATCACGACGAACGAGCGTGAATGTAAGTTGAATGTTTTGTGGGTTTTGTACAAGTTTCCCCTTTCATTCACTTCCGTTCACTCTCGCTTTTTCCATAATTGCAGTAAAATTGCAGTAAATCAGATACATTGCAGTAAAAGACCAAACACGATTTTTCAGCAGTTATAATAGGAAGTGGCAATGATAAAGTCGGCTATATGCCGGCTTTATTTTTTTCTTCTCGTCGGTTCTTCTGTCAACATAGTTATTCAGGCGTATAAACTAAGTTGTTTTCCTGTAAATATGTATTCATAATATTTACATTTTTTTGTTCGTTTGCCTCAAACACATCACAATAGGTATCAATTGTAGTTTTTATACTCTTGTGTCCTATCATTTTTTGAAGTACATCATAAGCCATTCCGCTTTCCATACTTCTTGTAGCAAAAGTATGTCTAAGCATGTGCTGATTTACGCTATCTCCTGACCGTATTCCGTACTTATCGCAAATCCTCTTAAATCTTTCGTTTACTTGACATGTAGTTATTACTCCTGTTGAACCTTTACTTTGGTTCACAAACAATAAATTCGGGTATTCTTTAGACTTTTTTAGCTTTGGGTACTGATATGTTATATACCAAGCTAAGACATCTCGTAAAAAACCGACCATGGGAGACTGAAAAAAGATATCGGAGAGATAATAAGAAAATTGTGTGAACAAAAGGGAGTGGAAATAATACAAGCCGAAGCTTGTGCAGACCACGTACATATGCTCGTAAGTATCCCACCGTATATAAGTGTAGCACTATTTATGGGATATCTCAAGGGCAAAAGCAGTTTGATGATTTTTGACAGACACGCAAACTTAAAATATAAGTATGGTTCGAGAAATTTTTGGTGTAGAGTTTACTATGTGGATACGGTAGGTAGAAACAAAAGGGTAATAGAAGAATATATAAGGAATCAACTTGAAGAAGATTTTGCACAAGACCAAATGAGCATCAAAGAATACTGCGACCCGTTTACGGGTGCCAAGAATAAGTAAGCAAAAAACAAACAGCCGCACGTGATATGTACCCAGTTTTCT
>DJOQ01000032.1 GCA_002437245.1 Ruminococcaceae bacterium UBA6434 | reverse complement strand
GTATTATTTTTTGATGTCTAAAAGTGTTCAAAACTATGTTCAAAATGTTAAAAAGTCACCCTAAAACAGGTAAAAACATACCGATTTTTGAGTTTTGAACATCAATGTGCAAAAGTTCAAGAGCTTTTGTGTAAATACGCTGTGTTATAAAATCTTTACAAATTATACAGTTAGGAAACTCCCTTAGACAGTTTTTAAGAAATGTTTTTGTGCAATTTTGCGCTGTTCAAATTAGATATAATTTACTGTGGTATTTTGTGAAAAATAGGAGAACGGAAAATGGTTGACGATAAAAATATAATCCGTCTTAAAAAGCCCGATATGTTTTCTCTTGAGAGAACCCTCGACTGCGGTCAGGCGTTTCGGTGGGAAAAAGACGCGGACGGAGTTTTTTCGGGTGTTGCTTACGGCAAGGTTATGCGCGTAAAAGAGGAGGGCGACAGTCTGCTTTTTTACGGTATGAAAAATGAGGACGTGCAGGGTGTTTTTTACAGATACCTCGACCTCGGTCGCAACTACCGCGAAATTACCGACCGCTACAAGGACGACAAATATCTGTCGGCGGCTTGCAGAGATTGCCCCGGCATCAGAATTTTGCGACAGGAGCCTTGGGAGGCGCTCTGTTCGTTTATAATTTCACAAAACAACAATATTCCGCGAATAAAGGGAATAATAAAAAGGCTCTGTGAAAGCTTCGGTGAAGAGATTGAGAGCGGGATGTACACTTTTCCCTCCCCCGATGTGCTGTCGGGCAAAGTCCCCGAGGATTTGGCGGTGCTTCGAGCAGGTTTCAGGGCAAAATACATAATCGACGCCGCAAATAAGGCTTCGTCGGGCGAAATTGACTTTGACAAGATAGCCGATTCCCCCATAGAATTCGGCAGGCAGGAGCTGCAAAAAATAAAGGGCGTGGGCAAAAAGGTTGCCGAATGTACGCTTCTGTACGGATTCGGAAAATACGAGGCGTTTCCCGTGGATGTATGGGTAAAGCGCATAATGGCGGAAATGTATCCGGACGGATTGCCCTCATGCACCGAGGGCAGCGAGGGCATAGCTCAGCAGTATCTGTTCCATTGGAGACGCACGGTGTACCGCGAAAACCCATAACGGCGGAGGATTTTTTATGACAACAGACAAGCCCGATATTTTCGACAAAATAATGTCGCTCAAAATATTCAGGTGGGCAAACCCGTTTTATACAAAATATAAGGAAGTGCTGATGTATCTGCTCTTCGGCGGACTCACAACTCTTGTAAGCGTAGGCGTATTTGCGCTGTTTAACAGCCGTTTCGGGCTCAACGAGCACATTTCAAACGTCATATCGTGGCTGACTGCGGTGCTGTTTGCATTTGTGACAAACCGCATATGGGTTTTCCCGACAAAGACTAAAGGTTTTGCGGCTTTTATTTTGCAGATGGCAAAATTCTACGGCGGCAGGCTGTTTACATTGGGCGTTGAGGAGCTTATGCTCTTTGTATTTGTAACAAAGCTTCAAATCAACGCCGTTTTGATTAAGCTCATAGCGCAGGTCGTAGTTGTGATATTGAATTTTGTTATAAGTAAGCTGTTTGTTTTTAAAAAGAATAAAAATTCTTAATAAGATTTTTTGCTTAAAAAAATAACCTCCGCATATGAGAATGCAGAGGTTATTTTTTATGGTTATAGGGTTTAGTTTAATTCGGGGTAAAATGCCTTGTGAACTGCCGCAACGGCTCTGTCTGCGTCCTGTGCGTCGATAAGAACGGAGATTTTGATTTCGCTTGTGGAAATCATATCAATGTTTATATCGTGCTCATAGAGCGCTTCAAACATCTTTGACGCAGTGCCGGGGTGAGATTCCATGCCGGCGCCGACAACGGAAATCTTTGCTACGTTTGTGGCGCAGGTAATGTTTTTGTCGTCGATATCAAAGGTCTCGTGAACGGCTGCTATGGCGTCAACCGCATTGTCCTTGGCTACGGTAAAGGTGATATCCTTTGTGCCGTCGCGGCCTACGGACTGAAGAATTATATCGACGTTTATATTTTTCTGGGCAAGCTTTGAGAAAAGCTTAAATGCAATACCGGGGGTATTGTCTATATTTGTAACCGAAATTCTTGCGACGTCGGTATCCTTTGTGACGCCTCTTACGAGCATTTTTTCCATTTTAGCGACCTCCTTGACTATTGTACCGGGTACACGTTTAAGGCTTGATAGTACCTCTATTTCAACATTGTATTTCTTTGCCATTTCCACGGAACGGTTATTGAGAACCTGTGCGCCGAGCGTTGCCAGCTCAAGCATCTCATCGTAGGTGATTTCTTTGAGCTTTCTCGCCTCGGGTATCTTTCTCGGGTCGGCGGTGAAAACGCCCTCTACATCGGTGAATATCTGACAGCGGTCCGCGTGCATGGCGGCTGCTATGGCAACGGCACTCGTATCCGAGCCGCCTCTGCCGAGCGTTGTGAGGTCGTCGTATTTGTTTATGCCCTGGAATCCTGCGACAACCACTATGTTGTGGCGGTCAACCTCGGCACGCAAACGGTCGGTTTTAATGGATTTGATTCTTGCCGAACCGTAAGCCGAGCTCGTTTTGAATCCTGCCTGCCAACCGAGCAGCGAAACCGCGGGGCAGCCGAGCTTTTCAATTGCCATTGAGAGAAGCGCAATCGAAATCTGCTCGCCGGAAGTTAAGAGCATATCCATCTCTCTTTTGGAAGGATGGTCGTTTATTTCGTGAGCCTTGTCGATGAGATCGTCGGTGGTGTCGCCCTGAGCGGAAACCACAACTACTACGTCGTTGCCCTCACGGTACGTATCGGTGACTATTTTTGCCACGTTCATAACTCTTTCGGCATTGGCTACCGATGAGCCGCCGAACTTCTGAACTATGAGTCCCATATTTTTCCTCCGTTAAAAAATCAATAATCTGTAACTCTTATCATTGAGAGAACGTTTAAGCCCTCTGTTTTTGCGAGTTTGTCGGTGAGTACTTTTTCGACGTCCTTGTCGGTAACGAATGCGATTTCGTCCTCGGGAGCGCCGTTTCGCGTAAGATATTTTACTTTGCCGAAGCTTTCGCCTATCTTTTTAAGAACGTCCTCCTTGTTTCCGGTGACCTTAGCGCGTATGTAAAGAGCCGTTTCGAGAGTTCTGTAATCAATTACGTAATTTTCCTCGGGAGCGCCCCAGCCGAACAGCTTTTTGCGCTTTTCGTGCTTTGCGCAGTCTATTACGTCCGCAACAACAGCGCTGGCTGTGGGTAATTTGCCCGCGCCTCTGCCGTAAAATACAACGTCGCCTATTGCGTCGCCGCGAACGAGAATTGCGTTGAATACATCGCTTACCGAGGCGAGCTGGCTGTGATTTTTAACTATGCAGGGGCAAACCATGGCAGAAATTTTGCCGCCGTTTTCGCGTCTTGCCTTGCCAAGAAGCTTAATAACTCCGCCGAAATCGTTGACATATGCAACATCTTCCAAGGTTATTTTTGAGATGCCCTCCGTGTGAACGCTGTCGGGGTAAACGTGCTTGCCGAAGCAGAGAGAGGCGAGAATACATATCTTGCGGCATGCGTCTATGCCCTCGACGTCGGCTGTGGGGTCCTTTTCGGCGTAGCCGTTGTCCTGAGCGAGCTTCAGAGCTTCCTCGAAGCTCATATTCTGCTCTATCATCATAGTGAGTATAAAGTTTGTTGTGCCGTTTAAAATGCCGGCTATTTCGTCTATCTCGTTTGCCGCAAGGCACTGCGATATGGGACGAATAATCGGAATACCGCCGCCTACCGATGCTTCAAACAGGAAGTTTACGTTGTTTTCGTCGGCAAGTGTCAAAAGCTCGTAGCCCTTTTGCGCGACAAGCTCTTTGTTTGACGTTACAACGCTCTTGCCTGCCTTTAAAAGCGAAGAGACAAATTCAAACGCCGGATGAAGTCCGCCCATAGTCTCAACGACTATTTTAACGGAGTCGTCGTTTAAAATAATATTGAAGTCCTTAATGAACTTATCTTCGTTGGGGTCCCCGGGAAAATCGCGGAGATCGAGGATATATTTAAGCTCAAGGTCTTTTTGAGTGCTTTTGCTTACGATACTGTCGTGGTTTTTGTGCAGTACTTCGACAACACCCGAACCGACGGTTCCGTAACCCATAACGGCTATATACATTTTTTCTCACATCCTAATAATCTGAATATACATTTAGCATAATACCATAAAATACCGATGTTATAAAGGAAAAAGCCCAAAATTTTTCGCGTTTGTTTAAATTTCTATAAAAGTTTAAGATTATTGATTGTAAGTTTTTGAAAAATAGTATAATATGTATATAGTTTCAGCAGAGAATCGACGGCTTTTTACGCTAAAGGAAGGTAAGAGATGGACAACATTACAAAGCGCCGTAATTTTATTGTCAACATAGTTTATATAGCGATAATCGTAGGGCTTTTTTATTTGTTTATGAAGTATGCGTTCGGGGTTTTGTCTCCGTTTATAATAGCCATGTTTATAGCCATGCTGCTTCAAAATCCCGTGAAATTCATCATAAAAAAGACAAAGATACCGCGCGGCATAGTTTCGACCGTGGCGGTTTTGCTGGTCGTGTTTGTTTTCGGAACGATAATAGGGCTTATAATTTCCAAAATATTTTCCGAACTCAAATCCTTTTTTAATTATATTATGCTGCGGCTCGACAATGCGCCTTTGTTTGCGTCGCAGCTCAAGGATTGGGTCAACACCCACCTTACATTGCTGCCCGATTCCGTAAGGCAGAATATTATTTCGACCGTGGCAAACCTCATAGACAAAATACAGGGCGTTGATACCGGCAGCTCTTCTTCCGCGGCGGCAGCTGTGGCGTCAACCGAGACGGCTGCTTCAAAGGGCTTTGATTTTTCGTCGCTCTCGTCGCCGTTGAGCGCTCTGTGGGGTACGGCAAAGCAGATACCGCAGATACTTGTAGGCACTATAGTCGGCATAGTCTGCTGCTGCTTTATGACTTCGGATTACCACACTCTGCGGTCGCTTATTATGACTCAGGCGGGCAACCGTGCAGGAGCTCTTATAAGGACAAAGCAGATAATATTTTCCACTCTCGGTAAAATGTTCAGGGCATACGGCCTTATTATGTGCATAACTTTCATTGAAATGGTATTGGGTCTTACAATATTAAAGCTCTTCGGAATTTATGAAAACGGCTACATTTTTGCAATTGCGCTTATAACCGCCGTAATAGATATTGTCCCCGTACTCGGAACCGGTACGGTGCTGATACCGTGGGCTCTTTGGATGTTCTTCTCCGGCGACATAGCGATGGGCATAGGGCTTCTTGTAATCTACGGCGTTATAACCGTTATACGTCAGATAGTTGAGCCGAAGCTTGTGGCGTCGCAGCTCGGACTTCCCGCATTTGTAACTCTTATGGCGATGTATATAGGCTCGCAGCTGTTCGGATTTGTGGGATTGTTCCTGCTCCCGATGACCGTTATGCTTTTAAAGGTACTCAATGACGACGGAGTAATTCACATATTTAAGGTTTCACCCGAAGAGGCAGCGGAATTTAAGGCTGCCAAAGCCAAGGACGAAGAAAATGGCGCCGCAAGAAAAGCCAAAAAGCCGGAACCCGGCAAAAAATTTAAAATAGGAAAGAAGAAATAACAAAGATTCCGATATGAATATGATTGATTTGCACTGCCATATCCTATATGACATAGATGACGGAGCGAAAACAAAAGAGGATTCCGCCGCGCTTCTTTACACGGCGGCACAAAACGACATTAAGGCGATAATCGCGACGCCGCATTTTAACGATTATTCTGCGGTGGACGAGTTCGTCGCAAAACGAGACGAAAGAGTAAAATATCTGCGAGAATTTACAGACGAAAAAGGGCTTGATATAGGTCTCGGAGCGGGTGCGGAGGTCTTTTTGCAAGACGATGTGTTTTCTGACTGCGACCTGTCGCCGCTCTGCATAAACGGCAGCCGCTATTTGCTGTGCGAATACACACTGCGCCCTTTTGACCCCCGATATGCCGTTATTTACGCCGAACGCGTTTTGTCAATGGGGCTTGTGCCTATAATAGCGCACCCCGAAAGGTACAGAAGCTTCCATACGGAAAGCCGGGTTACAAAAGAGCTGTGCGATATGGGCGCACTTTTGCAGGTGAACGCTTCGAGTCTTGCGGGCAGGGGCGGCAGTGAAATAAAGAATTATGCAACGGAGCTTGTGCTGTCGGGGCAGGCGCAGTTTGTCGCCACGGACGCTCATTCGGCGGTATCAAGACCCAACGATATTATAAAATGCACGGAATACTTCGACGAAAGAATCAGTCCCGAGGACATAAAAAGACTGGTTTACAAAAATCCGTTAAAGGTTTTGAAAAATGAACTTCTGTAAGCGAGAGCCAAGCAAATATGACTTTAAACGAGGGTAATTATGGAAAAAATCAGACGACGCGGCGAAAACTACACCATACCTCAGATAGATTTAAGTGTTATGCCGAAAAATACCGAGGAGAGGTTTAAATACCTTTACGAGAATGTCACCGTGGAGAAAAAGGGCGGTTATCTCGGGCACCCCGATTCCGTGCTTTTAAAGGACGGGGGTATACTTGTATTTTTCCCCGAGGGTCACGGCAAGGGCAAAACTCTTTCAAAAATCAGCCGCGACGGCGGTAAAAGCTATACCGAAGAAATAGAAATGCCGCCGAAAAGCTGGGAAAATTCGCGTGAGACCCCAACGGTTTATCGGCTTGAATTTTCCGAGAGCGACACTCCCGACAAGCTGATAATGATAAGCGGTAACCCCATATGGGGTCACGAAAAGTCGCGCGGCGGCTTTGACTGCTCGCTCTCTGTTGATGAGGGCAAGACCTGGTCGGAATACGAGAGCTTCTTTACAGAAAAGGACGAGGTTACGCACTACCCGATAGTGGCGCTCAGTTCACTGACAAAGCTCCGCGAAAACGGAAAATTCGTCGATAAATGGATGGGACTTTTCCATGAGCGCGACTTTGTGAATTATAAAACCGTACTGTCGTTTTCAAAGGACGGCAAAATGATGTGGACAAAGCCCGAGCCGTATTTTTCGGAGTACAGGGACATTGAGAAAAAGTCGCAGATGTGCGAGGTCGAATGTGTCCGCAGCGATATGGGCAGGGGCGATGAGCTTATGCTCATTACCCGCAGCAACTCAAAAAAAATAAATTCCCTTTTGAGCTTTTCCCGTGACGAGGGTAAAACGTGGTCAAGACCCGTTGCGGCTCCCGCGTCATTAAACGGCGAAAGACACAAAGCGGAGTATCTGCCGGACGGCAGACTGTTTATAACCTTTCGCTCAATCGAACGTGATTTGTGTAAAAATCTCAAATACAGCGAAAATAAACTGCGCGGATGGTATTCAGAGGGTTGGGTAGCGCTCGTGGCGGATTACAACGACCTGAAAAACGGCGGTGAGGGCGACTACCGCATAAAGGTCGCGCATACATATCTTGACTCGCAGTCCGAGCCGTGCGTTGCGGCAAATGCCGACACGGGATACTGCGGAAACGTCATTTTGCCCGACGGCACGGCGGTTATCTGCTCTTACGGCATCTTTTCAGCAGAAAAAAAGAAGGACGGCGCATATTCTACGGATAAGGGCAGAAAAAAACGCAGAACGTACATTATCTCAAAAAGAATAAACGTGAAAGATGTCGAGAAATTACTCGGTAGATAAAAAATAACTAAGCGTTAAATCGGAACGTGCTAATCACGAGGTTTGAATTCCGCCGGAATTGAAAAAAACCGTATAAAAAACCGGAAATCGAGAGCTTATGAATACTGAGTTCTCAATTTCCGGTTGCTTTTTATGCTTTTGTGATTTTGATTACATACTTTCGGGGACCGTGATTTTAAATTCCGTAAGTATTATGCCCATAACGTCCTTGACCCTGCAGCACAGATAAAGTCTTGCCGCACGGAGCTTCTCGTCGTCAACGCCTACTCTGCAAGCGTTGTAGAACTTGTGGAAGAGCGTGGCAAGCGTTACGGCATAGCGCGTTATTCTTGCCGGGTCGTAGTCTTTGGCGGCGGTGATGATCTCGTCCGTCAGAGCCGAGAGATGGCGTATAAGCTCGCGCTCCTCGGGCGCCTTTAAGAGCATGAGCTCTTCTTCGGTGCAGTCGCGCGGCTCAATGCTTTCCTCTTTCATCTTACGGAGTATGCTGCATATTCTCGCGTTTGCATACTGGCAGTAATAAACGGGGTTTTGCGAATCCTCTTTTACGGCAAGCCCGAGGTCAAAGTCTATTGTTGAGCCGGGCTCGCGCATATTGAAGAAAAATCTTGCGGCGTCAATCGGCACTTCGTCAAGCAAATCGACAAGCGTTACGGCGTTGCCGGTACGTTTTGACATTCTTACGGGTTCGCCGTCTTTCATAAGATTTACAAGCTGCATCAAAACAACGTCGAGCCTTGACGAATCAATGCCTATGGCTTCAAGCGCGCCCTTGAGCCTTGCCACGTGACCGTGGTGGTCGGCGCCCCAGACGTCTATTGCCTTTTCAAATCCGCGGTCAACAAGCTTGTTGCGGTGATAGGCTATGTCGGCGGCGAAGTATGTGGGATTGCCGTTTTGACGAATGAGCACATCGTCCTTTAATTCAAGGCGGTCTATCTGCTCCTGCGTTTTGCCTGCCTTTTTAAGCAGCTTTGTCTGCATTTCGATGTTTTTATACCAGAGAGCCCCGTCTTTTTCGTATGTCATACCGTTGTCGGTGAGAATTTTTATCACGTCGTCGATAGCGACGTTATGAAGAACGCTCTCGTGGAACCACGTATCATATTTTATGCGGTATTTGGCGAGGTTGTCTTTCATATTCTGTATATTTTTGGGCAAAGCGAAGTCTACCAAAGCTTTTCTCCTTTGCTCCTCGCTCTTTTCGAGATAGCTGTCGCCGTACTGCTTTGCGAATTCCTCGGCGCGCTCTTTTATATCCGCGCCGTGGTAGCTGTCCTCCGGAAGAGAGGGCGCCTTATCGCCCAAAAACAGCTGCTGATAACGAATATCCAAAGAGAGTGCGAATTTGTCTATCTGATTGCCTGCGTCGTTGATATAGAATTCACGCGAGACGTCGTAGCCTGCCATTGACAGCACCGAGGCGAGACAGTCGCCGAGAGCGCCGCCGCGCGCGTTGCCCATATGCATGGGGCCCGTGGGGTTTGCCGAAACAAATTCGACATTTACTTTTTTGTGCTTGCCGAAGTCGCTGCTGCCGTATTTTTTGCCGCACTTTTTGATGTCGAGCAGTATGTCGGCGTAATATCTGTCGCCGAGGGTAAAGTTTATAAATCCGGCACCCGCAACGCTGCAGGAGTCAAAATACGAGTCGCCGAGATCAATGTATTTTGAAACGGCGTCCGCGATTTTTTTCGGCGCGGTGCGGAATGCTCTCGCGCAGGCAAACGCCGCGTTTACCGAGTAGTCGCCGTTGGCTCTGTCGGCAGGGACTTCTACCTTGAAGTCGGGTATCGGCTCCGCGGGTAAAACTCCGTCGGCAATCGCTTTTCCGAGTGCCTCGGTTACGAGAGAATGAAGTTGGTTTTCGGTATCCTTTACTATTTTAGACATCTTCTACTTTCCCTTCAGAAACAGTTATTTTCATTGAGTTGAGCGCCTTTGAATCGGGTGCGAATTCTATTGTGTACTCGGTTTCGAGCGTGCCGCCGTTTTCCGACATATCCGAGAAAATGCGGTTTGTAAAAAGTCCGAGCGAAAATTCGCCGTAGGGCGTCGAATATACGCTTGTGCGGCGCTCGCCGTTTTTGAGCTTCAGCTCTGTGCTGTAACCGCCCTCGCGCGCTACGCTTACGCTGTCGCCCTCCACCGTGACAAATGTTTTGCAGCCCTTCAGCTCACCGTCGTATTCGGTGTAAGTGAGCTTATAGCGCCCGTCGTCGTATTCGAGCGTGCCGTTTACGCTGACGGTGTATTTTTCGTCGCGGCCGCCGAGCGTCTGGGTGTTTTCCACCTCTATCAGAACATCTTTTTTCATATTATCACTTGTCTTCTTTTATCTCCGCGGCAAGCTTAAAGAGCTTATCCAAAAGCTTCGGGTAGGGAACACCGCTTTGCTCCATAAGCTTTGAATACATACTGATTGAAGTAAAGCCGGGAATTGTGTTTATCTCGTTGAACATCACCTTGCCGTCGGATTTCCTGACGAAGAAATCGACTCTTGACAGACCCGAGCAGCCGAGAGTTTTAAACGCCTTTACCGCTTCCGAACGAACTTCGTTTTGCTTTTCCTCCGGAATGTCGGCGGGAATGAGCAGGCGGCTGTCGCTCACGTATTTTGCGGTGTAGTCGTAGAACTCGTTGCAGGAGATTATCTGACCTACGCAGGATGCCATCGGTTTGTAATTCCCTAATACGGCACACTCAACCTCAAAGCCGTCCACAAATTCTTCGAGAACCGCTTTTCTGTCGCACGAGAATGCCTTTTCGAGAGCCTCGCGCAGCTCGTTTTCGTCGTGAGCCTTTGTGATGCCCACCGAGGAGCCGGCGTTGGCAGGCTTTACAAATATCGGATAGCCGAGCATTGCTTCGGCTCGTTTTATAAATTCGGCGCCGTTTTCGCGGTAATCGTTTACGTCGGTCGCAAGCCATTTCGCCTGGGCTATTCCGGCGTGGTCCGCGAGAGTGTTTGTAACGGCTTTATCCATACATACCGAGGACGCAAGAACGCCGCAGCCGACATACGGTATTCCCGACAGCTCCAAAAGGCCCTGTATTGTGCCGTCCTCGCCGTTTTTGCCGTGCATTACCGGGAAGCAGACGTCAATATGTATCTTTTCGGGACCCGACTCCCTGAAAACCACAATGCCGCGGTCTTTTCTGTCGGGAGAGAGCAAAGCCCTTGTGCATTTACCGCTGTCGAGCCATTTGTCCTCCGGCATAAGAGAGGTGTCGCCCTCAAAAAGAAACCACTCGCCGTCTTTGGTTATACCTACAGAACAAACCTCGTATTTATCGCGCGGAATATTATTTACAACGTATGAAGCCGACACGCACGAGACGTCGTGCTCGCTTGATACTCCGCCGAAAAGAACGAGAACCTTCTTCATAATTTATCACCCCGTGAAAATTTCAGAAAATAAATTAAGCTGAGATATAATTATACATATACTAATAAATAATAACATATGACGGCGGCATAATCAATCATTGTTTGAATTTAATTTCAAAGGCGGCAAAAAATCCTTGACAAAGCGCAAAAGAAGTCATATAATACCGTTACAACAAAGTAGAGCAGTTCGTTCTCACCCGTGATTTTCAGATGAAACGGGTCAATACATTGGGTTTATCCCTGATTTGTGTGTTGAGTGCGAGCGGTTTTCTGTTCGCACTTTTGTTATTTTATTTTAAGAACGGAGTGATTACCCATCAGTACCAAAGAAATGCAGATCAATGAAGATATCCGTGACAGGGAAGTCCGCGTAGTAACCGACGGCGGAGAGCAGCTCGGCATAATGTCGGCAAAAGAGGCTCTTAAAAAGGCGGAGGAGAGAAACCTCGACCTTGTTAAAATATCGCCCAACGCAAAGCCGCCCGTTTGTAAAATCATGGATTACGGCAAATACCGTTTTGAGCAGTCAAAGCGCGAAAAGGAAAACAGAAAAAACCAGCGCGTTATTGAAATCAAGGAGATTCGTCTTTCGCTCAACATTGATACTCACGACTTTGAGACGAAGGTCAATCACGCTCACAAATTCTTAAAGGCCGGAAATAAGGTCAAGGTTTCCATCCGTTTCAGAGGCCGTGAAATGGCTCATCCGCAAATAGGCGAGGCTTCCATGAAGCGTTTTGCCGAGGCGTGCGAAGAGTTTGCCACAGTCGAAAAACCGGCGAAGCTCGAGGGGCGTCAGATGTTGATGTTCCTTGCGCCCAAGGCGTGACCGTAAAAAATATCAGGAGGAATTTTGCAATGCCTAAGATCAAAACACACAGCGGAGCTAAAAAACGCTTCAAATTATCAAAGAACGGCAAGCCGATAAGAGCACATGCCAATAAGTCTCATATCCTTACCAAAAAGAACACAAAGAGAAAGAGAAATCTTCGCAAGACATCCGTTGCCGATACAACTAATGTTAAGCAGATCAAACGTCTCATCCCTTACAAATAATCGGAGCGGTTTATATACCGCCATACTTAAACATTCGGAGGTAACTAACTAATGGCACGTGTTAAAGGTGCGATGATGACTCGCAAAAGAAGAAATAAAACATTAAAGCTTGCTAAAGGATACTACGGCTCAAAGAGCAGACTTTTCAAGACCGCTAAAGAAGCCGTTATGAAGTCCGGTCAGTACGCTTACATCGGAAGAAAGCAGAAGAAGAGAGATTTCAGACAGCTCTGGATAACAAGAATCTCGGCAGCCTGCAAGATGAACGGTATGAATTATTCAACCTTCATAAACGGTCTTAAAAAAGCGGGTATCGACTTAAACCGCAAGATGCTTTCCGAGATAGCTATATCGGATCCGGCAGCGTTCACCACGCTTACCGAAAAAGCTAAAGAAGCGCTTAAATAAGTTATTGCCACGCCTGAGAGTTTCCCTCAGGCGTGTTTTTCCTTTTAAAAACTCTGTCGGAATAAAGGCAGAGCGTGCGTGTTTTGCTTTATATTACGGGCATTTCTGCTGTAAAGGCACGTAATATAAGGAAAAACCTATTTTCGGTATGGGAGAGCTTTATGCGTATTACGAGCAGAAACAACGAAAAAGTCAAAGCCTTCGCAAAGCTGCGCGACAGCGCGAGGGCACGCAATACCGCCGGGCTTTTCACCCTTGAGGGGGCAAGGCTTTGCTTTGACGCCTTTGAGAGCGGCTGCAAGGTGCAGGAGCTTTTTTATACGGGGTCGGCGCTTTTACGTTACGGCGAAAAAGTGAAAACGCTTATCGAAAACAGCCTTGCCGATTTTGAAGTTACGGACGAGGTGGCACAAAAGCTCTCGGACACGGTCAATACGCAGGGTGTGTTTTGCACGGTAAAGATGAAAGGAAAATCGGAAGAAGCTCCGATTCCGCCAAAAAAATACATAGCTCTCGACGGTATCCAAAATCCCGACAATCTCGGAGCTATATCACGTACCGCGGAGGCGCTCGGCGTTGACGCGCTTATAGTCGGCGGAGGCTGCGATATATATAATCCGAAGGCTCTCAGGGCGTCAATGGGCTCTCTTCTGAGGCTTCCGGTCATAAGCTCGCCGTCGCTTTTGCCGATATTGACCGAGGCGAGAAAAAACGGCCTGAAGATTTTTTCGACGGTACCGGGAAACTCCTCGGAGGATATTACCGGCGTGGATTTTTCACGCGGAGCGGTAACCGTGATAGGCAACGAGGGAAACGGCGTATCAAGCGAAGTAAAGGATTTTTCCGACGAACTTATAACAATACCAATGGGCGGCAAGGCGGAGTCGCTTAACGCCTTCGCTGCCGCTGCGATAACAATGTGGGAAATGATGAAATGAACGATGAGAGTATTTACTGGCTCTGGCTCGCAAGGACTCTCGGAGCGGGTGCCAAAACTGCGGATATAATAAATTATTTCGGAAACGCGCGTATGCTCTATGAAAAGGGCAGCCGTGAGTGGCGGCTTTCGGGCATACTTACGGCGTCGCAGATAAACAAGCTGTCGCTTTTCAGCCCGTCGCAATTCGGCGAGACCTTGCGCGTGTGTACCGAAAATGGCTGGCGTATAATAACGCCCGACAGCGAATTTTATCCCAAAAGGCTGAGAAATATTCAGTCTCCGCCGTCCGTGCTTTTTGTGTGGGGCGACGAGAGAGTTTTAAATGACGAGGTTATGCTCTCGGTGGTCGGCACAAGAAAAGCGTCAAATTACAGTATGCGCGTCACGAGGCTGCTGTCGTCAAAGCTTGCAAGGGCAGGAACCGTAATAGTTTCGGGCGGTGCGCTCGGCGTGGACAGCGCGGCGCACGCGGGAGCTATGGAGAGCGGAAAAACAATAGCCGTTTTAGGCTGCGGTCTCGGCACCGACTATCTGCGCGACAATGCCGCTCTAAGGCGTGAAATATCAAAAAACGGCGCGGTTATTACCGAGTATTTTCCGTTTACTCCGGCGTCGAGAACCACCTTCCCGATGAGAAACCGAATAATTTCGGGGATGAGCCTCGGCACGATAGTGGTTGAGGCAGGCGAGAGGAGCGGCTCGCTTATAACGGCAAGGCTGGCTCTCTCGGAGGGCAGAGACGTGTTTGCCGTTCCGGGCGAAGTCATAACCTCGGCGTTCACGGGAACCAATCGTCTGATACACGACGGGGCAAAACCCGTATTTACGGCACTTGACGTTTTGGAAGAATATTATTATACTTACCCAGATAAGATAGATTTAAGCGGAGCGGATAAACCGCTCGGCGAGGCTTTGAAAAATGCGGCGACGCAAAGCGCCGACTCCCACGGGAATGAGTATACCGTAAGGCGTCGGAAATTTGCAAAGCCGGAGCAAGAAAAAGAGCCGGTAAAAAAGCCGGATAGGGCAGAAGAGCAAAAACCGAAAAATCTGCCGGACTCTCTCTCGGAAAACGCAAAAAAGCTGTATTCGGTCTTAAAAAACGAACCGCGGCATATTGATGATTTGAGCGAAGAGGCAGGGCTCTCTTCGGCGGACGCGCTATCCTCCCTTACCGAGCTTGAGCTTTATTCACTTGCGGCTCTCTCGGAGGGCAAGCATTACTACAAGGTCTGAAAAGCCGTTATTATTAAAAAACAGGAGTTTGTTTATGTCAAAGCTTGTTATAGTGGAGTCGCCGCACAAGGCGACAATGATAAAAAAATATCTCGGCAAAAGTTACGATGTAACCGCATCCGTAGGGCATATCAGAGATTTGCCGGCGGCAAAGCTCTCGGTAGACATCAAAAACGATTTTGCGCCGAAGTACGCCATAGTCAAGGGCAAGGAAAAGCTCGTAAAGGAGCTTAAAGAAAAAGCGGAAAATTCCGATGAAGTTCTGCTTGCGACCGACCCCGACCGTGAGGGAGAAGCGATTTCATGGCATCTTGCCACGGTACTCGGGCTGCCGCTTGACCAAAAAAACAGAGTTAAATTCAACGAGATTAACGAAAATGCGGTCAAAAAGGGCATAGCGCATCCCGAAAAAATAGATATGGACCTTGTTGACGCGCAGCAGGCGAGAAGAATTCTCGACAGACTCGTCGGCTATAAGCTCAGTCCGTTTGTATCGCAAAAGATACACCGCGGACTTTCGGCAGGCAGAGTTCAGTCCGTCGCCGTAAGGCTCGTTGTTGACCGCGAAGAGGAAATTCGCAAATTCGTTCCCGAAGAATATTGGTCGCTCGACGCGAAATTTACCGCGCCGCCCTCCAAAAAGGCTTTTAAGGCGACGTTTTCGGGCGACGAAACGGGCAAAATAAAGCTCACAAACAAGGAGGACGCCGATAAGATTCTCTCAAGGCTCGAAAATGCGGAGTATTCCGCGCTGTCGGTTAAAAAGGGAACCCGTAAGCGTTCGCCGGCACCGCCCTTTACAACGTCCACAATGCAGCAGGACGCCTCAAGAAAACTCGGATTTCAGGCAAAACGCACTATGAAAATAGCGCAGGAGTTGTATGAAGGTATGGAGGTTGAGGGCTTCGGCGCAACCGGTCTTATAACATATATGAGAACAGACTCGCTCCGTATATCGGAGGAGGCAAGGCAAGAGGGCAACGCCTTTATCGAGGAGAATTACGGTAAGCAGTATTTACCCGAAAAGCCGCGTTATTACAAGACAAAGGCGAGCGCGCAGGACGGCCACGAGGCAATTCGCCCCACCGTTCCGGCAATCACGCCCGAAATCGCCAAAAAGAGCCTTACCCCCGAGCAGTTTAAGCTTTACAGCCTTATTTGGAAGCGCTTTATGGCGAGCCTTATGTCAAACTGCATACAGGATACGGTAAGGATAGAGATAAAAGCCGTGGGCGAGTGCGACAAAAATACCGACAGATACTGCACATTCAATGCGAGCGGCTACACGGTTCGTTTTGACGGATACACCTGCCTTTACGAGGCCGCAACAGACGAGGATGAGGACGAGGGCAAGCTTCCCGAAATCAAAGCCGGCGACGCATTAAAACTCAAGGAAATGCTCGGAAATCAGCACTTCACGCAGCCGCCTGCACGCTACACCGAGGGTTCGCTTATTAAGATGCTTGAGGAAACGGGCGTCGGAAGACCCAGTACCTATGCCTCGATAGTATCTACCATAACCTCGCGCGAATATGTTGTCCGCGAGCAGAAGCAGCTTAAACCCACGGAGCTGGGCGAAGCGGTAGTCAAGCTTTTAAAAGAGCATTTCCCCAATATAGTAAACGTAAAATTTACGGCGTCTATGGAGAGCGACCTCGATAAAGTCGAGCATCACGAGATAGACTATATCGCAATGCTCCATACCTTCTACGACGGCTTTGACAAGACACTTGAAAAAGCAAAAGCCGATATGGAGGGCGTAAAGATTAAGCTCAAAGAGGACGAGACGAATATTCCGTGCGAAAAGTGCGGCAGAATGATGGTTATAAAAACCGGCAGATTCGGCAAATTCCTCGCCTGCCCCGGCTATCCGGAGTGCAAAAACACAAAGCCGTATGTAATAGAGACAACGGCGACCTGCCCCATATGCGGCGGCAAGGTAATTCAGAAAAAGAGCAAAAAGGGTTATACGTTTTTCGGGTGCGAAAACTATCCGAACTGCAACTTTATGACATGGGATAAGCCGACGGACGAAAAATGCCCCAAGTGCGGCAAATCGCTCTTTAAGAAAAAAGGCGGAATCTTAGCTTGCCTTGACGAAAACTGCGGTTTTGAGAAAAAGGCGGAGCGCAAAAAGAGAAGCGCAAAAGCCCAAGAGGAAGACTGATGAAAGCAGCGGTAATCGGTGCGGGTCTCGCCGGATGTGAGGCGGCAAAGCAGCTGTCAAGGGCGGGCATACCCACATATCTCTATGAAATGAAGCCGAAGAAATTTTCTCCGGCACACAAAAGCGAAAATTTCGCCGAGCTTGTATGCTCAAATTCCCTGAAGGCGGAGAGATTAAACTCCGCGGCAGGTCTTTTAAAGGCCGAAATGGAGAGACTCTCGTCCGTTTGCGTTGCGGCTGCCAAAAAGACGCGTGTTCCGGCAGGTGGCGCACTTTCGGTTGACAGAGACGAATTTTCGGCGCTTATAACGGAAAATATAAAAAGCGATAAGAATATAACGGTCATAAACGAAGAAGTCTCCGTTTTGCCCGACGCCGACGTAACGGTTGTCGCGGCAGGACCGCTTGCGAGCGACGCGCTGGCAGAGACCATACACACTCTCTGCGGCGACGGATTATCATTCTACGACGCGGCGGCGCCGATAGTTTCGGCGGACAGCGTCGATATGGATTTTGCCTTTACACAGTCGAGATATGACCGCGGCGGCAGTGACGATTATATTAACTGCCCCATGAATAAAGAGCAGTACGAGGCGTTTTACGAGGCAATTATAAATGCCGAGAGCGCCGAAATACACTCTTTTGATAAGCGGCACGATGTGTATGAGGGCTGTATGCCCATTGAGGTGCTCGCGTCACGCGGAAAAGATACCATGCGCTTCGGACCTTTAAAGCCCGTGGGGCTTCGCGACCCGAGAACGGGTCACAGACCGTGGGCAAATCTTCAGCTTCGCCGTGAAAACAGCGACGGCACAATGTATAACCTCGTCGGATTTCAGACAAATCTCAAATTCGGCGAGCAGAAAAGAGTTTTTTCCATGTTTCCGGCGCTTCACGATGCGGAATTTCTCCGCTACGGAGTTATGCACAGAAACACTTTTATAAATTCACCGCGGCTTTTAAACTCCTCGTATTCTCTGCGCTCCGACGCAAAAATATTTTTTGCCGGGCAGATAACCGGAGTCGAGGGGTATATGGAATCGGCTTCATCCGGAATTATGGCAGGTATAAACGCCGCGAGATTTCTGTCCGGCAAAGAGCCGCTTCTGCTTCCGCGCACCACCGTTATCGGCGCACTCGCAAGATATATAAGCGATGAAACCGTGACGAATTTTCAGCCTATGGGGGCAAATTTCGGAATTCTTCCGCCGCTCCCCGAAAAGATAAGGGACAAGAGCGAGCGCTACACGGCTATTGCCGAAAGAGGAATGAAGGACCTCGAAGAATATCTTAAAAGTCTCGGACTGTGAGAATGAAAGGACATTGAAATGGATACCGGACTTAACGAATTACAGGAAAAATTACAGTATAAATTCAAGGACGAAACGCTCTTAAAAAGGGCTGTTACACATTCGTCCTACGCAAATGAAAATCACCTTACGACGGGCGACAATGAGCGCCTTGAGTTTTTGGGCGACTCGGTTCTCGGATTTATAACGGCGGAATATCTTTTTTCGCACCACAGAAATTTTCCCGAGGGCGAGCTTACGCGCCTGCGCTCTTACGCCGTATGCGAAAAGTCGCTTTTTGAATATGCCAAGGAGATAGGCCTCGGCGAAAAACTCCTGCTTGGCAAGGGCGAAGAGATGACGGGCGGCAGAACAAGACCGTCGGTTGTGTCGGACGCGTTTGAGGCGGTAATTGCCGCAATTTATATCGACGGCGGCATAGGCGAGGCAAAGAAGTTCGTTTTACGCTTTGTTGAGCCGTATGTTGAGGCAAAGCCGTCATTTAAAGATTACAAGACCATACTTCAGGAGGTCGTTCAAAAAAATCAGGGCGAGAGCTTAAAATATGTCCTCGTCAGCGAGAGCGGCCCCGACCATGACAAGCACTTTAAGGTTGAGGTGCATTTAAACAGCAATGTTATAGGAACCGGCGTCGGCAGCAGCAAGAAAAAGGCTGAGCAGGCGGCGGCAAAAGAAGCGTTGGAGCTGATGGGAATTTGAAACACGTAAACGTGGCTCTTTTTGTGCCGCACGCAGGCTGCCCTCATCAGTGCAGCTTTTGCAATCAAAAAACCATTTCAGGCAGTGTAAAGCCGCTGACACCGGAAGACGTGGCAGCGGCTTGTGATATTGCAAAAAACGGCGGAGTGGCAAAGGAAAATTCGGAAATAGCGTTTTTCGGCGGCTCGTTTACCGCGGTTGACAGAGACTATATGGTGTCTCTTTTAAAGGCGGCAAAGCCGTATATCGACGGCGGATATTTCGGCGGCGTAAGAATATCCACACGCCCCGACGCCATTGACGACGAAAGACTTGAGATATTAAAAAAATATCACGTGACGTCAATTGAGCTCGGCGCGCAGAGCATGGACGACGACGTGCTTAAAATAAACCGCCGCGGCCACACGGCAAAGGACGTTGAAAACGCCTCGCGCCTTATAAAAAGCTACGGTTTTTCACTCGGACTTCAGATGATGACGGGGCTTATGGGCGACACCGACGAAAAGTGTATTGCAACCGCCGAAAAGCTGACAGCCCTCTCGCCCGACACGGTCAGAATTTACCCGACGATAGTTCTTGAAAACACACCCTTGGCAGACTGCCTTCGCGACGGCAGTTACAGAGCCGAAACTTTGGATGAGGCGGTGAGCCTTTGCGCAAAGCTGCTTTTGATGTTCCGCGAAAACAATATAAAGGTAATCCGCCTCGGTCTGCACAGCGGCGGAAATGTTGACGAGGGCTACATTGCGGGCGCATACCATCCGGCATTCCGCGAGCTTTGCGAGGGCAAAATTTATCTTGATAAAATGATTTCCGAGCTGTCAAAGCTGCCTAAAAATACGTCGTATGTCATAGAAGTTCCCCAAAAATCCATCGGGAAGGCAAAAGGGCAGAATAAAAGAAATGAAAAAGCATTGCTAAACGACGGATTTAAGTGTAAAATAAAGGGTAACGAATTTTTATCCGATTACGATATAGCGGTAAAAGAAGATATTTAAAGGAATTTAAAGAATGATTTTAAAAGCACTGGAAATGCAGGGGTTTAAATCCTTCCCCGACAAAACGGTACTTGAATTTAATAAGGGCATTACAGCCGTAGTAGGACCCAACGGAAGCGGTAAGAGCAACATCTCCGACGCCGTGCGCTGGGTTCTCGGCGAGCAGTCCACAAAAACACTTCGCGGCTCCAAAATGGAGGACGTTATTTTTTCGGGCACGGACGTCCGCAAGGCAAAGGGCTTTGCGGAGGTAACGCTGCGCCTTGACAACACCGACCGTTCGCTTAATAAAGACAGCGACGAGGTTTCGGTTACGAGGCGTTATTACCGTTCGGGCGACAGCGAATATCTCGTAAACGGCGAATCCGCGCGTCTTCGCGATGTAAATGAGCTGTTTATGGATACGGGTCTCGGCAGGGACGGCTACTCCATTGTCGGTCAGGGCAAAATCGCCGATATGGTATCGCCCAAGGCAAGCGAGCGCCGCGATATGCTGGAGGAAGCGGCGGGAATTTCGCATTTCCGTTACAGACGCGGCGACGCGATTAAAAGACTTGCACAGGCGGAGGAAAATCTCGTAAGACTTCGCGACATTCTCTCGGAGCTTGAGAGCAGAGTAGGCCCTTTAAAGGCGCAGAGCGAAAAAGCTCAAAAATTCATAGTGCTTGCCGGTGAGCGGAAAAATCTCGAAATAGGCATATGGCTCAACACGATAGACAAAACCGGCGAAAAAATGCGCGATCAGGAGCATAAAATAGAAATTGCCGAGGCGTCGCACAAAGAGGCTCAGGACGAGCTTTCAAAAATCGGCGAGATGATAGACAAGGCGGCGGACGGCACAAGAGACATAAACATTAAATTGGAAGAAATCAGAAATTCGGCTTCGGGCTTTGAAGAAAAGCTTTCGGATATCGACTCGCAGATAAAGGTAGCCGAAAATTCGATTTTACATAACAACGAGACGATAGAGCGTATAAACCGCGACAAGGCGTCGGAAAACGAGACGGAGCAAAACATTGACGCCGCCGTTTCCGAGGCTCTGGAGCGCATAAAAAAGGCGGAGGAGCAGATTGCCGCTTTAACGGCGCAGATGGACGAGCTCTCGAAGCAGGAGGAGACATATCGTCTCAGCAGTACCGAATTTTCCGACAAAGCGGCGGCTCTTTCGGGTGAAATATCGGCGCTTTCGGTAAAGCTTGCCGATTGCAGAGTTACGGCGGAGACCGCAAATTCGTCCGTCGAAGAGATAAGGTCGAGAATTTCGGCAATCGACGGCTCAATGGGCTCTCGCAAGGACGATTACGAGGCGCTCTTAAAACGCAAAAACGATGCGGAAACGGCTCTCAAGGAGACTCGTGACGAGATTGTTTCCGTCAAAAACGCGATAGACGGCTACACCCTGCGATTTGAAAACCGCGGCAAAAAGGCAGACAGCGTAAAGCTTGCCATAGATGAAAAACAGCGTGAACTCCACAAGGGGCAGGACAGAGTCCGTATTCTTGAGGATCTCGAAAAAAATATGGAGGGCTACTTCGGCGCGGTAAAGGCGGTTATGAAGGAGTCGGGTCGCGGTGCGCTCAGGGGTATACACGGTCCCGTTTCTCAGCTTATAACGGTCAAAGAAAAATATTCGGCTGCTATCGAGACGGCTCTCGGAGCGGCTGTACAGCATATTGTAGTGGATAACGAGACCGACGCAAAGCGCGCTATGGGCTTCTTAAAAGAACGCCGCGCAGGCAGAGCCACATTTTTGCCGATAACCGCAATTAAGGGCAGAGTTCTCTCCGAGCAGGGGCTCGACGACCAATACGGGTTTGTAAGTATCGCATCCGACCTTGTATCGTATGACAACAAATATTCCGAGATAATCCGCTGGCTTTTGGGTCGCACGGCAGTTGCCGAGGATATCGACTCCGCCGTAGCCATCGCAAAAAAATATTCGTATCGCTTTCGCATAGTCACGCTTGACGGTCAGGTTATAAACGCCGGCGGTTCCATGACGGGTGGCTCGCGCGTTCAAAACGCGGGCATACTCAGCCGAGGCAACGAGATAGACCGTCTTAAAAACTCCCTTGTTTCCATGCAAAACGAGCTTAACGGAATGCTCTCCGACTACAAGCTTTTGTCGGAGGACGCCTCTGCCGCAAAGGCAGAACTTGAGGGCGCCGAGGGCGACCTTTTAAGAGCCAAGGAAGAAGAAATCCGCCGCGAGGGTGAATTGAAACTCGCAAACGACAAGCTCTCGTCCGTTTCTTCGGGCGTTAAAGAGCTTTTGGAGGAAAAGGAGACCCTCGAAAAGAGAATAGAGTCGGTAAATTCGGGTGCCGAGGCGGCTCGTTCGCAAATCGGCGAGCTTAAAGAAACGCTGGAAAACAAGGAAAAAGAGCTTGAAAGCATAACCGGTGACAGCCAAACTCTGCAAAAAGACCGCGAGGAGACAGCCTCCAAGGCGGCTGAAATAAGACTTCGCATAGTTGCGCTCCAAAAAGATGTCGAAGCGAACACGGACGAGGTGACAAGACTTAAAAATCGTAAAACCGGTCACCTTGACCGTCTTTCGGAGCTTGACGGCGAAATACGTGAAATCGAAGAAAAAAACAATGAACTGAAGGCTCTTACAGAGCACCTTTCAAATGACGCAAAGGCACTTAAAGCGAGCCACGGCGACGCACAAAATCAGATAAACGAGCTGATTTCACAGCGTGACGAGCTTGAAAAGCAGGCGAATGACTTAAGGCTCCACGAGCGCGCAAAATCCGAGGAGCGCGAGCGCCTCAGCGGCGACATAGCGCGCCTTGAAGAGCGCAAAATAGCAATGCGCAACGAATATGACAATCTGACGAGCAAGCTTTACGACGAGTATCAGCTCACCCGTCGCGAGGCTGCGGCTCTCGAAATAGAAATTGACGATTACTCTCTTGCGGCAAAACGTCTCGCCGAGCTTAAATCGCAAATCCGCGCTCTCGGCTCCGTAAACGTCTCCGCAATAGAGGAATATAAAGAGGTATCAGAGCGTTACGAATTTTTATCGGGGCAGATAAACGATGTCGAAACCTCACGCGCAGAGCTTAATAAGATGATAGATGATTTGACCGGTAAAATGGCAGAGCAGTTCCGCGACCAATTCAACCGCATAAACGCCTGCTTCGGGCAGACCTTTATCGAGCTGTTCGGCGGCGGCAAGGCGGAGCTTCGCCTTGAGGATGAACGCGACGTGCTCGGCAGCGACATTGAAATCAAGGTTCAGCCGCCGGGCAAAAATGTTCAGAACATCAACCTGCTCTCCGGCGGTGAAAAAGGACTTTCCGCCATAGCGCTTCTTTTTGCGATACTGAAAGTAACCCCCGCGCCGTTCTGTATTTTCGACGAGGTTGAGGCGGCTCTTGACGACGTCAATGTTTCGCGTTATGCTCAGTATGTCCGCCGTATGACCAAAAACACCCAGTTCATCTTAATTACCCACCGTCGCGGCACCATGGAAGAAGCCGACGTCCTGTACGGTGTTACCATGCAGGAAAAGGGTGTATCCAAATTACTTGAGTTAAAGACAGCCGAAATGGCGAAGAAACTCGGTTTAGCGTAAATCTTCGGCACCATACGAATTTCCCTCACCCGAACTCGCGTACCGCAGTACGCGTCGGGGCTCGGAAAACCCGTCTTGCACCAAATCTTTACGCTAAACGGGTTTGATATATAATTCAAATAAATTACGACGTAAATCTTGCGCACAATGCGGCTTTTGTTCACTCAAACTCGCGTATATACATACGCGTCGGGGTTCACAAAAACCACCTTGCACTAAATCTACGCTAAACGGGTTTGATATGTAATTATAATTTAAATAAAACATTCTTTAAATCTTTAACGCGGTATATTTCGGATTGAGTTTGCTAAGCTCTTCGATTTCGCAAACGGCAAATAGACAAAAATTAACTATAGGTTATTTTGGACTGTTTTGCGGTAAAATAATCGCGGAGGAAACAGAGAATCCGTTTAATTCACTTGATTTTAAATAAAAAATTTCTTATCCGAAAGGAAAATACAGATGGGAATTTTCAGCAAAATAAACTTCGGTCTTACAAAGACGCGAAACAAAATGGCGGGAGCCATAGACGATTTGCTTGACAGCGTCGGCGAGATAAACGACGATCTCTACACCGAGCTTGAAGAGTTGCTTGTTATGCACGATGTCGGAGTGCAGACCTCGGTTGAAATAATCGAGGAGCTTCGCAAACGTGTTCCGGAGAAAAAAATCAAAAATCCGGCTAAGGTCAAGGACGAAATCAAGGAGATAGTTGCCGAAAAGCTTTACGGCGGCGAAGATATGGGGCTTATCACCATACCCTCAATTATATTTGTAATAGGCGTAAACGGCGTCGGCAAGACTACAACCATAGGCAAATTGGCGGCGATGTATAAGGCCGAGGGCAAAAAGGTCATTTTGGGAGCGGCGGACACATTTCGTGCCGCGGCAATTGACCAGCTTCAGATATGGGCGGACAGAGCCGGTGTTGATATAGTAAAGCACACTGAGGGTGCGGACCCGGCGGCTGTTGTGTTTGACACGATAAACGCCGCAAAGGCAAGGGACTGCGACATAGTTATAATAGATACCGCGGGAAGGCTTCACAATAAAAAGAATCTTATGGATGAGCTTGCCAAAATGTATCGCATTATAGACCGCGAGCTCCCGTATTCGGACCGCGAGGTGCTTTTGGTGCTTGACGCCACAACGGGTCAGAACGCCGTAAATCAGGCACGCGAATTTATGAATGCCGCCGAAATAACCGGCATAGTTTTGACAAAGCTTGACGGTACGGCTCGCGGCGGGGTTGTTCTCACTATAAAAAACGAGCTCGGAATCCCTGTTAAATTCATAGGCGTCGGCGAGCAGATTGACGATTTACAGCCGTTTAACCCCAGGGCTTTTGCCGACGGTCTGTTTGAAAAAATAGATTACAACGAGGAGGACGAAAAAGATGGAATTTCGCAAGACGATGTGGCGCCTGACGGGCAAGACATTCAAGCTACTGGACCACAACAGGACGGACATACTGATAAGGATGAACAGGGCGGCAAAGACGAAGATAAAAAAGAAGAAGTCGAAGTCAAAGCAGACGCAGCTGCAGAGGATGAAAGCGGAGTTCCTGGATTGGAACAGAGTGAGGAAGATTTAAAGGAAGAGCCTTTGCCCGACGGCGAGGATGAAGCCGAAAAGCCCAAAAAGAAAAAGGAGAAAAAGCGCTTTGGATTTTTTAATCGCCACTCATAATATGAAAAAACGCGCCGAGCTTCAGAGAATACTCTCGCCGCTCGGAGTTAACGTACTGACAGCCGATGAGGCGGGTATAGTTCTTACCGATGTTGAAGAAACAGGTACCACATTTGAAGAAAACGCATTTTTAAAAGCCGATTCGGGCTGCCGAGAGAGCGGTATGCCCTGTATTGCCGATGATTCGGGACTGTCCGTGGACGCGCTCGGCGGCGAACCGGGCGTATATTCGGCGAGATATGCCGGCGAGCACGGCAATGACGATAAAAACAACCGAAAACTTCTTGAAAAGCTCAAGGGCGTTCCGCCCGAAAAACGCACTGCGTCCTTTGTTTCGGCGGTGTGCTGTGTTTTTCCGGACGGCAGGCATTTTACCGTCCGCGGCGAATGTCACGGCGTAATAGGCTATGAAAAGCGCGGCGAGGGCGGCTTTGGATATGACCCTCTGTTTTATGTGGGCGACCGCTCGTTTGCGGAATTTTCCCCCGAAGAGAAGGACGCCGTGAGCCACAGAGGCAACGCTCTGCGCAAGCTCGCAAAAGAGCTCCCCGAATATTTAAAATAACCGAAAGGCATTGTGAAAGAATATGACAAGTAAAGAGAGAGCCGAAAAAAGGGCTCAGGCAAACGGTTTGGAACCGCTGTTTCAGTTCGGCAAGGGCGGTATGTCCGACGCGCTGATAAAACAGGTCGACGACGCGCTGACCGCAAGAGAGCTTATAAAGGTCAAAGTGCTCCGCGACACGTCTCCGCTGACTCCGCGCGAGGCAGCCGAGCAGATAGCCGCGGCAACGGGCAGCGAGGTTGTGGCTGTTATAGGCGGAAGCATGATATTTTACCGTTACAGCAAAAAGCTCCACGAAAACAAAAAGAAGAAGTAATGAGAATAGGGATTTTCGGCGGCACGTTCAATCCGCCGCACAAAGGGCATCTGCGTTTAATCGAGACCTTTGCCGATACCTTGAAATTCGACAAGGTGCTCGTAATTCCCGACAAGCGCCCGGTGCACAAAATATGTGAGGATCTGGCGCTTGATTCCGACAGGGCAGAGCTTTGCCGACGTACATTTACGGGCAAAAATTACGAGGTCAGCACTATGGAGATAGACCGTGCCTCAGACAGCTATATGATATTCACGGTGAATGAGATTTTGAGCAAATACAAGGACGCGCAGTTGTTTTTGATAATAGGCTCCGATATGTTTTTATCGTTTCACAAGTGGTATAAATACCGTGAAATAATGAAAAAGTGTACTCTGTGCGTTTTGTCGCGCGAGGACGAGGACACCGTAAGGGCGCTCCGCTCATATGCTTTTTCGACCCTGCACATATATATGCCGTCAAATGAGGCGAACGGTATTATAATTTCTCCGAGCAGTCCGCTCGAAATTTCGTCTACAGAAATCAGACAAAAAATATCTAAAGGCGAAGATGTTTCCGACGTCCTGACAAAAGAGGCATATGAATTCATAAAGGAAAGAGGACTATATGGATACGGAAAGAAATAAAGAATTCTTTTATGAAATAAAAAAACATCTTACAAAGGCGCGTTTTTACCATTCGCTGAATGTTGCTTATGAGGCGTATCGTCTTGCCGGGATTTACAAAGCCGACAGGGAAAAGGCGTTCACCGCGGGGCTTTTGCATGATATTATGAAAGACACCCCGAAACAGGAGCAGTTGAAAATAATCACCGAAGATGGTATAATCCTAACGCCTACGGAGAAAAGCAGCACAAAGACGTGGCACCAATTATCCGGCGCTATATACATAAAAAAATATCTCGGTGTAAAAGATGAGGATATAATTTCGGCGGTGCGGTATCATACCACGGGCAGAGAGCATATGACTCTTCTCGAAAAGGTGGTCTACATAGCGGACTATATCTCGGCGGACAGAAAGTATCCGGGTGTTGAGCGTATGCGTGAAAAGGCATACCGAAGTCTTGACGAAGCAATGCTTGAGGGACTTCAGTTCACCGTTATCGAAAATGTGAAAAAGGGCTTCCCCATTCATGAGGACAGCGTTAAAGCATATAATGACATTGCAATTTCTTACGAAAGGAAAAAGTTATGACGACAGAGGAATTACTCAAATTGACAGTCGAAACTCTCGACAGAAAAAAGGGTATGGATATAAAGGCTCTCAAGGTAACCGACCTTACGGTTATAGCCGACTATTTCGTTATAGTCACCGGTACGTCGCCGACGCATATAAAGGCTCTCTCGGACGATCTTGAAGATAAGCTCGCCGAAAAGGGCAAAAACGCAAAGAGCGTTGAGGGTAAGGCGACGGGCTGGATACTTCTCGACTACGGCACGGTTATAGTTCACGTATTTACAAAGGAAAGCCGTGAAAACTTCAATCTCGAAAAGCTGTGGAGTGACGCCGAGGTCGTCGATGTCTCGGAGTGGATCAGCGAATAAGACCGCCTTTAATGCGGCCGATAGCATTAGTTAAAAACCGACTACACATATAAAGGGTGAGCTAAATGGATTACGATTTCAAACATATCGAAAAAAAGTGGCAGGATAAATGGGAAGAAGAGGGCGTTTTTCACGCCGTTGACAATTCCGAAAAGCCGAAGTTTTACGGGCTTGTGGAATTTCCCTATCCGAGCGGAGCAGGTATGCACGTAGGTCACATCAAGGCGTATTCGGGTCTTGAAGTGGTATCTCGCAAGAGAAGACTTCAGGGCTACAACGTTCTTTTCCCGATAGGCTTTGACGCATACGGTCTGCCGACGGAAAACTATGCCATTAAAACTGGTATACATCCGCGCAAGGTTACCGATATGAATATAAAAAAGTTTACAAATCAGTTAAAACGCGTGGGATTTTCGTTTGACTGGACAAGAGTTATAGACACAACCGAAGAGGGCTACTACAAGTGGACCCAGTGGATATTCCTCAAGATGTTTGAAAAGGGTCTCGCGTTCCGCGACAAAACTCTCGTAAACTATTGCCCCTCCTGCAAGGTTGTTTTGTCAAATGAGGATTCTCAGGGCGGCAAGTGCGATATCTGCCACAGCGAAGTCGTACAGAAGTCCAAGGATGTTTGGTATTTGCGCATCACCGAGTATGCCGATAAGCTTTTGGAGGGTCTCAAGCACGTCGATTATCTTCCCAACATCAAGGCTCAGCAGGAGCATTGGATAGGCAAGAGCCGCGGCGCGTTTGTCAATTTCTCGCTCAAAGATATCCCCGAAAAGCTCAGAATATACACAACCCGTCCCGACACGCTTTTCGGCGTTACATTTATGGTAATTGCGCCCGAGCACCCGATAATCGACAAGTATCAAGACAAAATCCGCAATATGGACGAGATAGCCGATTACCGCACCGAATGCAGCAAAAAGACGGAGTTTGAGCGCACTCAGCTCGTCAAGGATAAGACGGGCGTCAAGATAGACGGTCTCACCGCGATAAACCCCGTAAACGGCAAGGAAATACCGGTTTATATTTCCGACTACGTTATGATGGGTTACGGCACGGGCGCCATAATGGCTGTACCGGCTCACGATGACCGCGACTATGAGTTCGCCAAGAAATTCGGCATAGACATAATCGAAGTCATAAAGGGCGGAGACATAGAAAAAGCGGCTTACACCGGCGACGGCGAAATGGTAAATTCCGGCTTCCTTAACGGAATGGACAATAAAAAGGATTCCATCAAAAAGATGATAGATTACCTCACCGAAAAAGGCATCGGCGAGGGCGGAGTTCAGTATAAGATGAAGGATTGGGCGTTTAACCGTCAGCGTTATTGGGGCGAGCCTATTCCGATTGTCTACTGCCCGAAGTGCGGTATGGTTCCCGTTCCGTATGACGAGCTTCCGCTGAAGCTTCCGAACGTCGAAAACTTTGAGCCCGGCCAGGACGGCGAAAGTCCGCTTGCCAAGATAGATTCGTTTGTAAACTGCAAGTGCCCCGTCTGCGGCGGCGACGCAAAGCGCGAGACGGACACCATGCCTCAGTGGGCAGGCTCTTCGTGGTACTTCCTGAGATATGTTGACCCGCACAACGACAAGACCTTTGCCGACTATGACAAGCTTAAATACTGGATGCCGGTAGACTGGTACAACGGCGGTATGGA
>DJOQ01000008.1 GCA_002437245.1 Ruminococcaceae bacterium UBA6434 | reverse complement strand
CGGCAAAAAAGTGCGGGGTGCGCGTTATCAGAAATATTTACGGAATTTACGGAATTGATTGATATAAGCCGCTCTCGCGTAAAAATTATGCTTGAGGTTGCGGTCTGCGGAGTAAAACAGAGGTTCGGAAACCTTGCCCTCGGACCAGAGCTTTAAGGCGAGAGATTTGAAATCGCTGTCGGGAACGTATTTTTTAATTACGCCTTTGGGAACAACCGTGTAAAGATTTATATTGTCGGCTACGGTGTAATCGTCAAGCTTATTATAAATATAGTCGTCAACAATCCATTTAACGGTATTGAAGCCGCTGCCCGTAACATAGAAATTACTTCTGCCGAGACGGACGTTTATTTCAAAAAACTTGAATTTGCCGTCGCGCTCGTCATATTTTATGTCGAAGTTTGCAAAGCCCGTGTAGCCGATATGCTCAAGGAATTTTGTGGCAGCGGCAACTATTTCGGGATTCACCTCGTTAACTATGGCAACGGGGTTGCCTATCGCCGTGGGGGTGTGATCCTCAAGCAGAGTTCTGCCGAGAGAGGCAAAGCGCACCTTGTGGTTCTGATCGCAATAGCAGGTCAAAACACGCATATACGTATCGTCGCCGGGAATACAATCCTGTATGAGGAATTTATAGTTGTAGCTTGATTTTTCAAGCTTTTCGAGCATATCGCGGAGCTCTTTTTCGTTATTGAAGCGGAACACCTTTTTCTTGCCCTCAAATTTGGCATAATGATACATAGCCGAGTTTGCGGGCTTTGCTATAACGGGATAATCGAAATCAAATTTGAGGTCGTTTTCCTTGCCGCACTCATACACATATGTCTTGGGGTAATTAAGCCCCAGTTCCTCAAATATCTCGTAAAACTTATCCTTGAGTACAATCTTATTTAAAAGGTCAAGGTCGATATACGGAATGATATAGTAGGGTGAAAGCTCCTGCTTGCTCTCTATGAGCGCTCTGACGTACCAATCGCCGCAGCCTAACACAATAAGCTTCTTTTTGCCCTCAAATTCCTTGCCGACCTCTATAAGATGTTTTACAAGAACCTCTTTTTTTTCAAGACCGGGGAATATTCTGTTTTCTATAATATCGGAATTGGCTATATAGCCGCCCTCCGACATACTTAACACAAGTGATTTAATACCGTACTCCTCGTGGAAGCTCCTCGCGAGGGAATACGCGGTTATATCGGCACCGAGTATTACCGGTAAAAATTCCTTTTCCTGGAACTGCATAGAAAAACCTTCTTTTCCACAATATATACTCTGTTATTATAAGATATAACCAAATCTATGTCAACAAAAAGGGACGTAAAAAGCCCGAAACACCGATTACGCGGATGTTTCGGAGCAAATGAAATTTCCAACATTTTCAGTCGAAATCGAGCGAGGCGTAAAACTGCCCGATTTTTTACGCCCCACCCGATATTACAATTAACCGAGGTACTGCTTCATTTTTTGTATGCTGTTTTCCTCAAGCTTAATCAAATTCTCGCCGAGTTTTCGGCAATCCTCAGGGGTATCGTCATATTCCTTTAGTGTTCGCGACATATCTATAACGCCCATCATACTGCCCTGCATCATCATTTCGGCGATTTTATCGGGGCTTTTGTCAAACGCCGTATTCATCTGTATACCCGACCAAACTCCGAACTGCGCCAGCGGCCCCTTTTCTTTAGGCAATTTATTTTTCTTTGCGAGCAGATTTACAGCCTCGCCCGACAAATCGGTATAATCCCTGTGCTCGCTCTGAAGCTCCGACAAAAGGCTCGGGTCCTCAACCTTTTCGGTTATCATTGAAATGGATTCGCAGCACATCTCGGCATTTTCGTATACCTTATTCAAAAATTCTTCGGTTCTGCTTTTTTCCTTCAAGTGTATCTTCCTTCCTTTTTTGCCGTAAAAACGGATTTTTTATTATTATCCCGAAGCAACAGGGCTTTATACTGTTTACTTTTTAATGATTTTAAACTATAATATGTTTTAAACAGCAGTAAGAAAGGTTAAGGTGATTTTTATGAGCAAGCTTAACAGATTCACAGCGTTTATGGGAAATAAATTCCAGCCGGTATTCGGCAAAATTGTATATAAAAATATGCGTAAAAAGCCGATAGTTCCGCGTGAGCTCAAAAGGCTTTCCGATTTGGCGCCGCTCGATAAAGACAAGGTTCAGCTTGTGGCGCACCGCGGACTTTCGGGGGCGTATCCCGAAAACACCGCTCCGTCATTTGAGGCGGCAGGCAAGCACGGCGGATATTTCGGTCTTGAGTGCGACACGCATATGACAAGAGACGGTGTTTGGGTAATTATGCACGACCCCGATGTTTCGACAATATACAGCGGCACGGGCGACGTTAAAGAGCTCTCGTTTGACGAAGTCGAGAGAATGCACGTCGTAAGAGGCTCCAACGCCGACAAGTTCCCCGGGCTCAAAGCCTGCACGCTTCAGGAATACATTGACATCTGCAAAAAGTATAATTGCCACCCGATAATCGAAATCAAGGACCCGCGCAAAGACAAAATGCAGGATTTCTACAACGTGCTTCTCAAAAACGATTTGCTTAAAGACGCCGTTATAATCTCATTTATACTCGACGACCTTAAAGAGCTCCACGATATAGACCCGACCCTTAATATGTGGTATCTCGTAAACTATCTCGACAACCGAAACATTAAGGACGCAAAAGACGCAGGCTGCAGCGGTATGGACTTTTCGGCCGAATTCAACGCCTGCCGTCCCGAATGGATACGCAAGGTTCATGACAGCGGTCTTAAAACCGCCTGCTGGACGGTTGACAACCGCGAAATGCTCGCCTCAATGATAGACGCAGGCGTAGAATACATTACAACAAATTCCATTCTTCCGGAATAATACCCCAAGGAGACTTTATGGCAAGATTTTGTCCGCTTTTTTCCGGAAGTTCCGGCAACTCAATGTACATAGGCAACAACGACGGCGGAATACTCGTGGATGTCGGTATGAGCGCAAAAAAGATTTGCGAGGCACTTTTTAACATAGGCGTAGCTCCCGAGAGCTTAAACGCCGTTTTTATCACACATGAACACTCCGACCACATTAAGGGTCTGCGCGTTTTCGCATCTAAATATCACATAAAGGTATATGCGACAAAGGGCACGCTTTCTGCGCTTGACGATATGGGCATATTAAACGGCAAATTCGAAACGGAGGAGGTCTCGTTTTCGGGAAACGAAGCAGGTCCTCTTTTGGTAACTCCGTTTCACACCTCGCACGACGCAAGAGATAGCTGCGGCTACAAAATCGACTGCAGCGACGGCAGGAAAATATCCATAGCCACCGACCTCGGCGAGATGACCGACGAGGTGTTTTCCGCGGTAAGCGGCTCCGACCTTGTTATGCTCGAGTCAAATCACGACGTTATGATGCTTGAAAACGGCCCGTACCCATATTCTCTGAAAAAGAGAATACTCGGCAAAAAAGGGCATCTCTCAAACGACGCGTGCGCGAGCACGGCGGAGAGGCTCGTAAACAGCGGTACCACGAGGATTTACCTCGGTCACCTGAGTCGCGAAAACAATATACCGGCTCTCGCGTACCAGACCACGTGCTCGGCGCTTACCATGGCGGGAGCAAAAGAGAACAGCGACTACATACTCAAGGTTGCAAAGCCCGTCTGCGACGAGAAAGCGATGATATTATGATAAATGTTACCGTTATAGCGCTCGGCAAGCTCAAAGAAAGCTATATGCGCGAATTTTGCGCAGAATACGAAAAGCGGCTCAAGGCATTTTGCAAAATTAAAATAACAGAGCTTTCTCCCGTAAAATTGCCGCAAAGCCCCAGTGAAGGCGATATAAAAAACGCTCTCAAAAGCGAAGCCGATATGATAAAATCCAAAATACCGTCCGGTGCATATGTATTTTCGATGTGCATTGAGGGCAAGCAAATGTCAAGCGTCGCATTTTCCGAAAGGATAGCGGATATAGCGCTGTCGGGTAAAAGCAATATTGTTTTTATCATAGGCAGCTCGTTCGGTCTCAGCGATGAAATCAAAAGAATGTCGGATTTTAAATTTTCAATGTCCGAAATGACGTTTCCGCATCAGCTCGCGCGGTGTATGCTTCTCGAGCAGATATACAGGGCTTTTGAAATATCCTCCGGCGGAAAATATCACAAATAAATTTATAAGGATAGGGTGAATAATATGTTTTGTAAACATTGCGGTGCGGCTTTGCCGAAAGACGCGGAAATATGTCCGAATTGCAGCAGGCCCGTCAGTCAGCCGAGCGTCGCACAAAATGAGGGTCCGAAGCCGGACGCAAATTACAACGGGCAAAACGAGCCTTTGCGTTACACAAACGGGGCGTCTCCCGTTAATTTTAAAGAGCAAAATGCTCCTTACAGACCCGAGAGCTGCAATGAGGCTTTGCCGCCGCAGAACGGTGGCGGCGGATACTACGGTTCTCAGCCGTACAATCAGGTAAACAATCAATATAACACTCCGGTAAGAAACGAGCCTTACCGCCAAAACGGGCAGGGGCAGTATAACGATTGTAATCAAAACAGCGGTGCGTTTAATCCTCAGGCATACCGCAATCCCGACGAAAAGGCAAGCGTGGGGCTGTGCATTGTCTCGGTGCTTTTTCCGATTGTCGGTCTTATACTTTTTTTGGTACAGAAAAACGATACTCCGCGCGCCGCAAAATCATATCTTCTTTGCGCCGCAATCAGCTTCGGCGTACAGGTGCTTTTAAGCATAATTGTTATGGTGATTATGTGGGTAGCGGTATGGGCAGCCGTACCGTACATCGACGACAGCTTTTCTTATGACTACGACTATGCCTATGACTATGATACTGCAACAAATCTGTTTACGGCATTGATTTCGCCCGTAAAGCTCTTCTTTATGAAATGATGTAATTTATACGAATTGCAAAGCACCGCCCGGTCAAAGACCGAGCGGTGCTGTTTATTTTATTATATTATGCCGCCGAGTTTCAGCCCTCGGTCGGCTCAAGTATGCCGTAACCGCCGTCCGCACGCTTATAAACCACATTTACGCTGTCGGTATCGGCATTGCGGAACATATAGAATTCGTGGCCGAGCATATTCATCTGAAGTATAGCTTCCTCCGGCGACTGCGGCTTTAAAATCACAGCCTTGGTTCTGACTATATCGTATTCCTCTTCTGCGGCGTCGTCCGTCGAATTAAACGCCTCGTCAAAGGAAACGTCGCGTATGCGCTTTGCAAGCTTTGTTTTATTTTTTCTTATCTGACGAATAAGCGAATCTACGCACTTATCAAGCGCGTCTTCAAGATCCTGCGAGCGTTCCTGACTTCTGAATATAAAACCGCCCTTAGAGAGCGTTATCTCAACAATTTTAATGTTCTTTTCAACCGTAGCGGTAACTTTGGCATTAGCGTCGGGGCCGAAGAATTTTTCGACCTTTTTAAGTTTTAATTCCGCCCTTTCTTTGAAAGACTCTCTCGGTGTGCATTTTCTGCCGATAATGGTAATGTTCATTAAGACATCCCCTTATTTATATATTCAAAGACCGAAGCCCTTGTTGCGACAATACACCAAATCTTCTTTAGTGTGATTTTATTATAGCATATATTTACAGTAAAATAAAGACTGTTTTTGAATTTTTTGTTAAATTTAAATAATCGGTATTTATAAAAATGCGGCGCCCGTAAAAAGCGGGTGCCGCTCGTCATATTCAATCAAATTGTCTTTTCGGCATGGCGGGTTACGTGGCAGCCGATGTTCACCGCCGCCGGAAGCCCTGCTATGTGCGTCGGCGCGGTCTCGATATTTACTGCAAACGCCGTCGTTTTGCCGCCGAAGCCCTGAGGACCTATACCCGTCTCGTTTATGCGGCGTAAAAGCTCCTGCTCCATCTCGCGGTAAATCGGGTTTTCGTTTCTTTCGCTCACGGGGCGGCAAAGCGCCTTTTTGGCAAGATACGCGCAGTATTCAAAATCACCGCCGAAGCCCACGCCTAACACCATAGGCGGACACGGATTTCCACCGGCAAGCTTTACCGTTTCAAGCACAAAGTCCATAAGGTCCTCTTTTGAGGCGGAGGGCGTAAACATTTTAAGTCTGCTCATATTTTCGCTGCCGAAGCCCTTCGGAGCGACGGTAAGCTTTATTTTGTCGCCGGGAACTATCCTTGTGTGAATAACGGCAGGCGTGTTGTCGTTTGTATTTTCTCTGCAAAGCGGATCGCGCACTATCGATTTACGCAGAAGCCCGTTTGTGTATCCGCGCGAAACACCCTCGTTTACCGCTTTTTCAAAATCACCGCCGACAATGTGCACGTCCTGACCCACTTCGCAAAAAATGACCGCCATACCGGTATCCTGACAAATAGGCAAATCGAGTTCTTTTGCCGCGTCAATATTTTCAAGCAATGTGCCCATTATCTTTTTGGGCAGCTCCCCGGTTTCGGCTTTTTCGGCACAGGATATACATCCGCACAAATCGTCAGGCAAAATTTTATTTGCCCTAATACAAAGTTCCTCTACGGCGTCGATTATTTCGCCGACATCTATTTCTCTCATATTAAGCTCCATAAAAACAGGCAGACAAAAACTTGCCTGCCGTAACATTTATTTTCTTCTTGAGTACGAACCGCGTTTTCCGTCCGTAGCGCGTTTAAGGTCGGTCATTTTTTCGTCGCTGACCTTTTTGAATCTGTCCATCATATCTTCAAAAGACATAGGCCCGTCTTTCTTTTCCGACGGCTGACCCTTCCAGACATTGGGAGTGCCGTTTCTGAAGCCCTTGTTTTGGCGGAACGGACGTTCGCCCTGTTGCTGCGGCTGCGGCGGTAAAGCCTTTTTGATGGAGAGGCTTATTTTGCCCTCCGGCGTAATATCAATTACCTTTACCTTGACTGTTTGATTTTCTTTCAGATGCTCGTGAATATCACTTACATATGACTGTGAAACCTCCGAGATATGAACCATACCCGTAAGATTCCCCGGCAGGCTTATAAAAGCTCCGAAATTTGTGAGTCCGGTAACCTTGCCTTCAAGTATTTCCCCTACTTCGACCATAAAAGAATTTTATCCTCCCCGTGAGCCAACCTCTCAGTTGCCCGGTGTAATATCATAGTATACCTTTTCATCAGGCATAACGTATCCGAGTTTTTCGCGTGCAACACGTTCGATATATTCTTCCTGACTGCCGCCGTCAGCTACCTTTTGCAAGCGTTCGTTTTCGGCGAGCTGCTGCTCGTACTGGGCGGAAACCTGCTCCGCCGTTTTTTCCCTCTCCTTAATTTTGAGCTGCGTGTCGATAAGGCTTATTGTAAAATAGCCGACAGCAAGCACCAAAAGCAAGGTAAGTATGAAGCTGTGTTTGGCTTTACCTTTTTTCTTTTTTGTTTTTACCGCTCTTTTTTCGGCTGCCATTTTGCTTCACTTCCTTCCGCATTTTTGGATAATTGCACTTATTATTGAATTGATTATACAACAAAGAGCCGCATAGTTTCAAGTGAATTTTTGATTTTTTTGCCGCTTTTGTCGCTTTTTTTCGACTTTTTTGTGATATTTTTCCAAAAGCGCGCTTCAGAAGCGCAAAAAGTTTCAAAAAAGGGGCTGTCAAAGCCTTAAAAATTTTAATAAAAAACTTTTTTACGGCGCACGCGACTCGTTCGGAAAAACGCACCGCAAACACTCCGAATGTAATGTAATATATAAAAAACCCCGTCGCCTCTCCGAAAACCACATATGCCATCACCATACCATTCGTTATAACGAGTGAAAATATGAATGTCACAAGCCCCGCAAAAGCCGAATACAGTATATCGAATATCAGTACCGTGCGTTTTCCGCCGCCGAAAATAAGGCGTATCGTTCTGACAACGTCATACAATACGCCTATGCAGAATCCAAAGCCGAGCGACAGCAAGAAATTTGTCGTCTGCCGCGGCATACCGACTATGTAATCCATCAGCGGAATACCCTGCTCCAGAAGCCGCCCTCCTGCGCCGGCTTACTGTCGGAATATGCGAGTGAACTGATGCTTCCCTCTATCATAATTTCACCGACCTCAAGGCTCAGGCGGTTTATATGAAGCCCCTCGCCCTTTACCGTAAGCTCGCCCATTTCCGTAAAGACGATTACGGTCTGTTCGTCAAAACTGTCCACATCGGAAATTCCCGAAACCGTAAGCGTGTGTCTGTCCTCCATAATGACATTATGCGGAGCTTTTATGCTCTCGGCGGCGCCGAGCATAGCTTTACTGCCGTTCATAAGCACGACCTCCTTTGCTTTGTACAAGTATATGCCGCAGGTCGTTTTTTTATGTGCGGCAGGGCGCCGTTACCGCCGATATGCCTAATAGGATAAATACCGTAAAAAACATCGCCCCGAAAAACGGAGCGATGAAAAATTTACTTGATAAGTAACATTAAAAGGCGCGGATTTCGCGTGGTGATATTATCGGGAGCAAGGCTCAGAATATACAGCATAAGCGGCTTTTTATCCACAGTCCAAACCGATACCGAAAGCCCCTGTTCATGCATAACCTCAACCAAGGTATTTGACAAGTATGTATATTTGCAGTTTATGCCCACGGCTCCGGCGCGCTTTATTTCGGCTGCCGCACGTTCTATGTATTTTTTGTCGCGAAGCTTTAAAATGTTCAGCTTCATATTGAGATAGTACGGTATTTCCGGCGCGTATTTTTTGACCCTTGCCGCATTGTCTTTCTCAACTCCCGTGAAGAAGCATCTGCCTATAAGCCCCGCTTTTTTTACAATGCCTTGTATTTCGTCGAGATTTTCAAATACCTTCAAATCAAGATTTTGCAAAACCGTGCTTGAATTTGCCGCTATATAATACTGCGCCTCGGCAAAAGGCAGTCCGCCGTCCCCTGCGGATTCGGCGTGCATAAAGACCGGCGTCCCGTCGTTTCTGAGCGTCAAATCGTTTTCTATTACGGGAACGCCCAATGAAATCGCCCTTTGTATGGATTCGATTGAATTGTCGGGGCTGCCCTCGCAGCCCGTGTGAGCGGTAACGGTAAAGCCCTTCGGCAAAGAAAATTTTCGATTTTTAAGCTTTTGATATTCCGCTCCCAAAGCAGCCGCTCCGAAAGCGGAGAGCGCGGCGGCAAATCTCAGAAAATGCCTTGAATTCATTTAATCACCTTATTTTGCGGAAGTACCGCATTCCAGTCCTCGGGCGGAGCGTCGTACATGGATGACAAAACCGCGTCAAGAATATTTTTAATTTTATTGTTCTTGTCAAACGGCCCTGCAAGCTTCTTTATTCTGCCTATAAACAAATCCATTGCGCCGTACTCCGGCGTGCCGGGATAAAACGGCTCGTCGCCGTGATAGATATTTATCATTATCTGCAAAACAAGGTCCTTGAGTACCGTGCCGCGGACGCGCGGGTCAATCTTATGCGATACACCGAGGTATTTTGCCGCCGCTCCGACCGTGCGGTTATTTAAAAGCGTGCCGATAATTTTTATCGGAATTTTCAGCTTGTAAACGGTCTCGGCGGTCATACTGAAGCCCGGCGCCAAAAACGCAAGATGGTCTATATCATACGCGGTAGACGAGATGATATCGTTAAGAAAAAACGTAAAATGCTTTTTAAGATACTCATTCACCGAGAGATTGTGCCTGTCGAAGTCAAAATCATCTATCTGTTCCGTTCTGACGTCAATCTTTTCGCTGTCGATTGTGACCTTTCTTATCGCCGTGGGATAACCTACAAGCGACGACGTGTTTACATCGTAAAACACATTACCCTTTTCGGTGCGCTTCATGGCGATATTTTGCATATGGGTGTGACCCGTAAACACAAGATTTACACCTGCGTCGGCAAGGCGCGTTGTTATTTCGTCGGAGTCTGCGAGCATATCCTTTTTTGAAAATACGGGATAAATGGGGTTGGGCGGCAGGCACGGATGATGCGTCATCATAAATATATAATCGCCCGCTTTTTTTGCCTCTTCAATCTGCGAAAACATCCATTCGATTTGGCTTTCCGAATAGCCGTGGCGTTCGGGGGTGCCGTCGTCGTTCATACACAGAAGTCTGTACCCTTTTTTGAGCTTTACGCAGTAAGAAAACGACTCCTTATGCTCGGAAACGGCCCTGTCCCAGCCGAAATCCGCATACAGTTCGCGAAGCTTTGAGCGCGGCGTAGGCGTTGCCGGCAAAAGCTTGTCGCCGTCACACCGCAAAGGCTCCATCTCGGAGCTTATGAAATCATGCGTAGCGGTTATAAGGTATACCTGCTTTCCGGCTTCTTTCAGACGGCGGAGCTTCGGCAGTAAATCAAGGTGACTCTCCATAGCGCCCGTGCTTGTAAGGTCGCCAGCTATTAAAACTATATTTGTATCCTTGTCGTCAATCAGTTTTGAAAACGCGGCGTCTATAATGGCGCCCGTCTCGGCAAGGCACTTTTGTTCTTTGTTATTCCATATCTCGTACGCCTTGCCGCTTGTGCCGAGCGTCGGCGCATAGTGGTGAAGGTCCGTAACAAGATAAAATTTTAATGATTCAGCCATTAAACACCATCCTCATTTAAAGATAATGCCCCCCGAAAAACACGGAGGGCATATTAAATCTTTTTTATTTCGCGAGAGCGGCAACCTCAAGCATATATGTACCTATTTGGCCGCCGAATTCGGGAGCGCCGTCCATAATAAGATGGCCCTCTTTTACAGCCTCAAGCATATCGTCTTTACCGAGAAGTATGCCGAGAGCACTGTCAAGGCTGTCAAAACGCAAGGTGAAGAACGGCATAGCGCGCTTGTATTCACCTCTGCCCGCTCTTGATTTACCTGCCTTTATGCGCAGATAAGCGGAAACCGACGGATAACCGTCAACCGCCCAAGCGTAAACACGGTCGGGGCTCTTACTCGTCCAGTCGTGTATATCCTCGTGACCCATCTTGTTAAGCTGGCTTATGCCGCTCGACAAAAGATAGAAGAAGCACTTAACCATAAGCTCTTTTGTGGCGTCATCCTTAGGCGGCTCTGTTGCGCTGAGGAGCGACGACATTTTAAGAAGCGTCATCAAGAACGCTTTGAATGCGCCGAAGTGCGATACTACGCCCTTCATCTTAGGCAAGGTCGCAGGCGACATTTTACCTTTGAAAAACGCGTTCATAGCCTCAACGCTCTTGAACTCAAGCTCAACGTGAGGATTCGGGTCAACCCTGTTTAAATGGACAAGCCATTCATCGCTGTTTACAACAAAGTGCATACCGACTTTGCCGCCGGGAGCGTCCGGGTCTTTAGCGCTTACCTGAATAATGGCATGAACGTGCGCGAACTGCTTTTTGAGCGAGGGCACGTCATTTGCAATTACCTTAACAAGCGGTAAGGCTGCATTAAAGAATATTTTATTTGAATATAATTCTTCTTTTGTATGCAAATTTTTCACTCTCCTTTTTTGAAGATTTTATTTGCTCGAAAACACGGAAAATCACAGCGGAATTTCCGCCGAAGCGGCACACCGAAACCCGAAAAGCTCCGGCATACCGTTAACAATTTAAGCAATGCACCAAACAACATTCGATTGTTTGATAAAACTCGGAAAAACGGATTAAAGTTCCGCTGCCGCGTACTGCGGTACGACAGAGATCGGTTAATTCGTTTTATCAAAGAATACCTCGCAAAATTTATTTTGTTTGATAGGCTTTAGAGAAAACGGATTAAAGTTCCGCCGCCGCGTACTGCGGTACGACAGAGATCGGTTAATTTGTTT
>DJOQ01000035.1 GCA_002437245.1 Ruminococcaceae bacterium UBA6434 | reverse complement strand
GTACAACGGCGGTATGGAGCACGTTACACGCCACCTTATATATTCGAGATTCTGGTATAAATTCCTCTATGACCTCGGCGTAGTGCCGTATGAGGAGCCCTATCAGAAGCGCACCGCTCAGGGACTTATCTTAGGACCGGACGGTGTTAAAATGAGTAAATCGCGCGGCAACGTAATTGACCCCAACGAGGTAGTTGACGTATACGGCGCCGATGTACTGCGCACCTACGTTCTGTTTATGGGCGACTATGAGCAGGCGGCTCCGTGGAGTGAATCGAGCGTTAAAGGCTGCAAGAGATTTATCGACAGAATATTTAATCTTCAGGAAATTCTGACGGACGGCGACGAGTATTCAAAAGAGCTTATGAGCGCTATGCACAAAACCGTTAAAAAGGTATCGGAAGACATAGAGCAGATGAAGTACAACACCGCGATAGCCGCTCTTATGACGCTGCTCAACAAAATTTACGAAATCGGTAAAATCAACCGTGCCGAGCTTAAAACTCTGCTTATACTCGTAAATCCCTTTGCGCCGCACGTCACCGAGGAGATGTGGTCGAACTGCGGTTACGGCGAAATGCTCGCAAAGGACGCGAAGTGGCCGAGCTTTGACGAAGCAAAGTGCGTTGACAGCACCGTTGAAATAGTGGCTCAGATAAACGGCAAGATAAGAGCAAGACTCTCTGTTCCAGCCGATATTGAGAGCGACGAAGCGATAAGTCTTGCAAAGAAAGAAGAAAACATAGCTGCCGAGCTTGAAAATAAGAATATTATCAAGGAAATCTATGTCAAGGGCAAGCTTGTTAACATTGTGGCAAAATAATGATGTATTGTTTTTTGGTTCTTGCCGATAAGTTGTCTCAAAAATATAAAAGCTCGCCTGTTTCGGACATTTTTATGTTTATCGGTTCGCTGTTTTCGCCTCCGAATAAATAACGGATAACTTATATGAAAGACGCTTTAAAAAGAATTACGGCCGTTATACTGCTGGCGGCGGCAACTGTGCTTGTCGCTTTGCAGTGCGGCTCAATAGCAAAAAAAGAGGAAGCGGCAGCACTTTTACGTGCCGACGCTTCTTCTGCATACAATCAAGTACCTCCCGACGGCTTTTTTCGTGACAGCGTGGAGTCGCAGAAAACTGCTATCGATACAAAAATAAACGCCTCCGAAAATGCCGGTATAGATGTAAAAAGTGAGATTGCCGCGCTGTTTACCGACCTTTACGGCCTTGTAAAGGATGTATTGTCGGGCGGTGACGTCAACACGGGTGAGCTTGAAGTAAGATTTAAAAATATATTTGACGGACTGTTTAAATTGGATACGGACACCGTAAAAATCGACCCCACAGCCGACGGCGTGTTAAAAAACGACGGCTTTGTGGCGTCTGCCGCCGAAGTGCTGTGGAATTATATGGATTATTACGACACAAACAGGCTTAAAAAACAGACCGAGTCCGCCGGTGTTACGGTAAAAAAGGATATACCGTATATTTCGGACGGCAACAAATACCATCTTCTGGATATTTATTATCCCGAAAACGCCTCGGGGAAGCTGCCCGTGATAATCGACATTCACGGCGGCGGACTTATGTATGCCGAAAAAGAGGTCAACCGCGTCTATGCGTCGCGTCTTGCAGAGAGAGGCTACATAGTTGTATGTATAAATTACTCCCTGTGCCCCGATGTAACATATCCGTCGCAGGTAAGCGATGTTATGGCGTCGTACCGCTGGGTGGCAGAAAACGGCGGGAATTTCGGGTTTGACCTTGATAAAGTCTTTGTTGTAGGGGATTCTGCCGGCGGTCAGCTTGCATTTTACACCGCGGCGGTAAACACGAGTGATGAATTAAAATCGCTTTACGGCGTTTCGGACACCGGACTCAATATAAAGGCGATAGGGCTGATTTCCGGGATGTTCGATATGAAAAACGGCGTTAACAGCGCGCTTTTATCCTGCTATCTCGGCTACGATTATAAAAATTCGCCGTATTATCCGTATTTGCAGCCCGAGGAGATAATAGATAAATCCGATATTCCGCCGGCATATATTGTGACGAGCGTCAAGGACTTTTTGCACTCTGCTTCGGACGAGCTCGATGAGCTGTTGACCGAAAAAGGCAAGGAGCATATGTACCGCGACTGGCAGCTTACCGTAAACCGTTCGTCGGGGCATATAACGAGCGTCGCCTATCCCGATCTTCCCGAAAGCGTGGAAACGACCGATGAAATGCTCGCGTTCTTTGAAGCACATTCATAAATTGAAAACGGAGCCGCAGAGGGTTTTAGCCCGAAAGCGGCTTCGTTTTTTTGGTAAACATTCCCTAAATTGACGATTTCACCTAATCCAATCACTTCCTATTGCTTTTTTTTGGACATCATATATAATAGTACTATAGCAAATAAGGACAAGGCTGTTCTGCACCAAAAGGGCTGGCGTTTCTTTCTGTCGGGACAAAAATGCGCAAAGTATCGACAGAAAACGGCGCTTTAACGGGTGCTTTTATGCTGCTCGATGCAATCGGTATTGTCCGGACTTATACAGTAATTCGGAGGTATCCTTTATGGACAACAACAAAACCCTGCGCCCGTTCGGTATGCGCGACAATATCGGCTATGCCTTTGGCGACTTCGGCTGTAATATGAGCTTTGCGTTTATAAACAGCTACCTTATGTTGTTTTATGTTACTTGTATGAAGATAGACCCGAAGCATTTTGCGATTTTAATTTTGCTCGGTAAAATCTTTGACGCGATAAACGACCCCATAATCGGCGGTCTTTGCGATGCGACAAAGCCGGGCAAAAACGGCAAGTTTAAGCCGTGGATAAAATGGGCAAGCCCGGTACTGCTTCTTTCGAGCATAGCTCTGTTTATCTATGCTCCCAATGCTCCGTACGGAGTAAAAATCGCTATGTGTCTCGGTATCTACTGCCTGTGGAGCGTTGCCTACACAAGTGTAAACGTACCCTACGGTTCTATGCAGAGCTGTATTACAAACGATCCCGAGGGACGTTCCTCGCTGTCAACGTGGCGCAGTATCGGCGCTATGTGTGCTCAAATTCCGATTATGATATTACTGCCCCTTTTGGTTTATGATAAAAACGATAACCCCAGAGGCGAGCTGTTTATTCTTTTTGTAGGCGTTATGGGCGCCATAGGGCTTATTTCGTTCTGGCTGCTCAGACGTATGACAACCGAGCGCGTGGCACCTGCGGTTTCCGCCGAAAAGCGGAAATTCAACTATTTTGCCACTTTAAAGTCATTCTTTAAAAACAAGCCGATGATGGGCGCCACCATAAGCACCGTCGCTTACTTAGCGCTTATGATGACCGTAACCACGTCAATGCCGTATATATTTATGTGCTATTTCAAAAACACCAAGCTTATCACCGTTGCAACAATGCTTGCAGGCTGCCCCGTAGCTTTGGGAATTGTGCTTGCAAAGCCCATGCTTAAAAAATTCAGCAAAAAACAACTTTGCACATATCCGTTTTTGTTGTCTGCCGTTTCTGCAGGTATTGCGGCATTTGTCAGGATAAAAAATCCCTATGTATGGATTGCCCTCATAGCCGTTTCGATGTTCGGCGCGGCGTTTTACCTCACTCTTATGTGGGCACTCGTTGCGGATTGCATCGATTATCAGGAACACAAAACAGGCCGCAGAGAGGAGAGCTCAATATACGCCACCTACTCGCTGTTCCGCAAGATAGCGCAGGGCGTAGGCGCAGCGGTAGTAAGCTACGCAATAGGCGTAACCGGTTACAATCAGAACCTCGGCGCGCTTGAGCAGGCACCGGGCGTTCCCGAAAAAATTTATTTTGTCACCGCATTTCTCCCGTTTATCGGAGCGATTATAAGCTTCATCAGTATGCACTTCCTCTATAATCTCGACGATAACGCAAGGGAAAAGGGTAAAAAAGTTAAAAATTAAAATAATCGCCACGGAGGCTTTGTATTATGCGAGAAATTATAAATATCAACAAGGATTGGCGCTTTTCAAAACAGGCGCAGCAGGTGCCGAAGGCTTTGCCCGAGGATTGGGAAACCGTCAACCTGCCGCACACTTGGAACGGCACCGACGGTCAGGACGGCGGAAACGACTATTACAGGGGCAAATGCTGCTATGTAAAGTCACTTAAAAAATCGGAGCTCTCCTGCAGTCCGATACATTATCTTCAGTTTGACGGCGTCAACAGCAGTGCCGAAGTTTGGTGGAACGGCGAAAAAATATGTTCGCACGACGGCGGATATTCCACATTTCGTGTGAAGCTCCCCGAAATTTCCGAGGAAAATCTGCTTACTGTTTTTGCCGATAACAGCCCGAATGATACCGTATATCCGCAGGTTGCCGACTTTACGTTTTACGGCGGTATTTACCGCGACGTAACGGTTATCGGAGTTAACGAAAGTCATTTTGATTTGGATTATAACGGCGCACCGGGTATTAAGGTTATACCTACGGTCAACGGCTCGTCGGCTTTTGTCGCAATAAACGCCTATGTTACAAATCCGCTTGATTGCACGGTTCACTTTATCGTAACGGACGCTGATAAAAAGCCCGTTGGCGAAAAGAGCGTCGATGCGTCCGACGGAAAGACGGTTATAGAAATCGAAAACGCGCATCTGTGGAACGGCACACAGGACCCGTATCTTTACTCTCTCACAGCGGAGCTTTTGAAGGACGGAGAAAAAACAGACGAAATTTCGGTAAGATTCGGCTGCCGCAGCTTTTCCATAGACCCGCAAAAGGGATTTATCCTCAACGGTAAGCCTTACCCTCTGCGCGGAGTTTCACGTCATCAGGACAGACCCGGTATAGGCAACGCACTCACCGAAAAAGAGCACCGTGAGGATATGGATTTGATATGCGAATTGGGCGCAAATACCATAAGGCTTGCGCATTATCAGCACAGTAGGGTCTTTTATGACTTGTGCGATGAGCGCGGTATGGTAGTTTGGGCGGAGATACCCTATATCTCGCGCCATATGCCCGGCGGCAGAGAAAATACCGTAAGTCAGATGACGGAGCTTATAAGTCAGAATATAAATCATCCGAGCATAGTTGTATGGGGTCTGTCAAACGAGATTACAATGAACGGAGCGTCCGACGTGTCACTTCTCGAAAATCACCGTATGCTCAACGACCTTGTACACAAAATGGATCCGACGCGCCCCACCACAATAGCGGTGCTCAGTATGTGCGACCCGAGCGAAGAGTATGTTAGGATACCCGACGTTTTGTCTTACAATCACTATTTCGGTTGGTACGGCGGCAAGACCGATATGTACGGGCCGTGGTTTGATAAGTTCCATAAAAAATATCCCGACCGTGCCGTCGGTATGAGCGAATACGGCTGCGAGGCTCTTAACTGGCATACCTCCGACCCGCAGCAGGGAGATTACACCGAAGAATATCAGGCAAAATATCATGAGGATGTAATTCGTCAGATTGCCGTCCGTCCGTGGCTTTGGTCAACCCACGTCTGGAATATGTTTGACTTTGCCGCAGACGCACGCAGCGAGGGCGGCGAGAACGGAATGAACCACAAGGGTCTTGTCACATTTGACAGAAAGTACAAAAAGGACGCGTTTTACGCTTACAAAGCATGGCTTTCAAAGGAGCCGTTTGTGCACATCTGCGGTAAGTGCTATGTTGACCGCCCCGAGAATGTGACAAAGGTTACCGTTTATACAAACGAGCCGTCGGTAGAGCTTTTTGCAAACGGCAAGAGCCTCGGCGTGCAAAAGCGCGGAGAATTCCCGTTCTTTTACTTCTCGGTGCCGAACGAGGGCGAAACCGTGCTGACAGCCAAGGCAGGCGACTGCACCGACGAGAGCCGCATACGCAAGGTAGATAAGGTAAATACCGACTATATATTGCAGGAAGAGGGCGCGGTTATCAACTGGTTTGAAATCGAGACTCCGCCCGGATATATGAGCATAAACGACACCATAGGCGATATTTTGGCTACCGCAAAGGGCAAATTGCTCGCGTTGAAAATCATTAAAATGGTTCGCGCCAATATGAAAAAGAACAAGGGCAAGTCCACAGGCGGTATGGCGGATATGGCAAAGGGTATGAAGCTCAACAAAAATATAATAGAAATGGGCAAGGGCTTCAGTGTCAAGCGCGTATGTATGATGGCAGGCGGACTCTTTACCAAAGAGCAGATTCTCGAAATAAACGCAAGGCTCAATAAAATCAAGAAAAAGCAAAAATAAAGAAGATGTCCCGTGCGAAAAAGTTTTGCACGGGACTTTTTCGGCTCGTCAATCAGCCGATAAAAGAGCGCGCTTTGCGGCAGGGAAATTTAAAATCTCATTTTTAACGTGAGAAATTTCAAAATTGTAGGTTTGACAATGATGT
>DJOQ01000040.1 GCA_002437245.1 Ruminococcaceae bacterium UBA6434 | reverse complement strand
AATGGATGCCTCCCTCTAAGTTCAGGGAAGCATCCATGATGAAAAACTAATTATTCAATTTTGAGTTGGTGTCCAGAAAACTGGGTACATATCACAAAGTCGACTGTTTTTTTGTGGGAGGACTATAAAAAAGATTTTTTCGCCTTTTTAGGTTGGTATTTGTACCCTTACAAAAAATCTTGAACTTTCAAGGTTAGGGGCGGAGGTGAGCCGCTGTCATTCGGTCAGCGGCTGCACCGATTTGAGACCGCCTTTGAATATTACGGTGACCTGTTCTTTTGAGTCGACCACTATGCATTCGAGCAGTTGACGGACGATTTGGTCATCGTATTCCATCGGACGGTTCTTTATGCCGTCCAATATCGTATAGATATCATCGAGTCGGGATTTTGCGTTTTCACGCCGTTGCTCAGCATCGGCTATGTTGTCGAGCTGCTGTTGCAGACGGCTTTTTTCATTCATGAGCCGAGTTGCGGTTTCCTCGTCAAAGGCTTCCACTGTTTCCGTGGATACTCGGTCGAGCATTTTTCTAAATTCTGCGTCTATCTCGGCAATCCGCACTTGCAGGTCGAGGCTGTTGTCATCGCTCTTTTCGCCCTCTAATCCCATACCGATATGCAGTTTCAGTGTTCGCAGCACCTCGGTGTTTTGGTTGGCGGTTTCCATGATTGCAGTCATAACAGCTTTTTGCAATATGCTTTCTTCTATGGTCGGCGAGTTGTGGCAGTATTTCTTGCCGTAGTCGAGACGGTTGATGCATCGCCACACGATTTTCTTTTTGCCGCCTGCCGTCCAAGTGCATCGACGGTATGGTGTTTTGCATTCGCCGCAGACGAGCAGTTCTGTCAAAGCGTATTTGCTTGAATATTTGCCTTGCTCGGTTTTGGCTTTCTGTCTGACCTTACGCTTGCCAGAACGCCTTGCGAGTTCCTCTTGGACTCTGCCGAAGGTAGCCGAGTCGATGATAGCAGGGTGGCTGTTTTCTACATAGTATTTTGGGCGTTCGCCGTTGTTTACTCTGGCCTTTTTGCTGATGCAGTCGGTAATGTAGGTCTTGTTGATGATGGCGTCGCCCTTATACTTTTCATTAGAGAGAATAGACTGTATCGTGGAAAACTGCCATTGAGCTTTTCCCGTCGGGCTTTTGATGCCTTTTTCTTCAAGTAGTTCGGCAATTCCCTTTAAGCTGTCGCCGGCGAGGAAGCGGTCATATATAAGGCGGATTGTTTCGGCTTCTTCGGGGACGATTTCGGGTTGCCCGTCCTCGCCTTTGCGGTAACCGAGGAAGTTCTTATATTGGAATATAACCTTACCTTCCTTGGCACTTTGAGCCTTGCCCCATTTGATATTGGCACTGATGTTTTCCGATTCGCTTTGAGCGATGCTACCGTAGATGGTGATGTAAAACTCGGCGCCGGGCTGATTGCTGTGGATTCCCTGTTCCTCGAAGTAGACATCCACACCAAGGTCATTGAGCAGCCGGACATATTTCAAGCAGTCCACCGTGTTTCTCGCAAACCTTGCAATGGATTTCGTGATGATCATGTCGATTTTTCCTTGCTTGCATCGGCGTATCATTCGATTGAATTCATCACGGTTTTTTACGCTTGTACCGGAGATCCCCTTGTCGGCGTAGATGCCTTCAAGCGTCCATCCGTTTTCGGAATTGATACGCTCGGTGTAATGTTCCACCTGATTCTCATAACTGTTGAGCTGTTCCTCTTGCTTCGTGGAAACTCGGCAGTATGCTGCGACACGCAGGACTCGGTAATGGTTTTTGCTACATCGTAGAGTCCGGTTTTTCCGCCGAAGCCTCCGGCATTGCTTGTGAGAGTAATGCCGACTCCTTCGTCCGAGTAGACCCGATTGCCTTCCGAGCCTCCAAGGAGTTGGATAAGAGGCGTTCCATTTGCACTTGTGAAAGATAGTATTTCTCCGCAACATCGCTCTCTAAGATATCCGACAATATACACACGCTTTCGGGATTGGGGGACACCGAAATCCTTGCTGTTAAGGATTTGCCAAGTGACATCGTACCCCAACTCATCCAGCGTACCGAGGATGGTCGCAAAAGTCCGGCCTTGGTCATGCGAAAGCAAGCCGGGAACATTTTCAAGCAGCAGAAAAGGTGGTCTTTTAACGGCGGCAATTCGGGCGATCTCAAAAAAGAGAGTGCCTCTTGTGTCATCTTGGAATCCTCTGCGGAGTCCTGCGATGCTGAAAGACTGACAGGGAAAACCGCCGCAAATAAGGTCGATATCCGGCAGGGTGTATGGATCAATGGTTCTTGCGTCTGCAAAATATAACTCTCCTTTCGTGGGATACATGGCGTCATACGCCTGCTTTGCGTATTTGTCTATCTCGCAGTAGCCGACGCACTCAAAGCCGCCGAGCTGTTCAAGTCCCGACCGAAAGCCGCCGATGCCTGCGAACATATCCAAAAATCTGATCGGCATAGGTCATCCGACCTGATTTGTTCTTTTTCTGTCCCGCCTCGCTTTCCTCACATTGTCATACCGAAGCCCTCGGACTCATCCTCGTCCTCGGTTTCGTCATCAGCATCGTTGCCGCTGTCGTCCTCACATTCGTCCACAAAGCCGTTTTCTGCGGCTTCCTCGTCTGTTTCCTCGTAGGTATCCTCTGTGGGGCTTTCGGCGTCAATTTGGCTCTCACGCTCGGCCTGCTCTCGGTCGAGTTCGGTTTCAATAAGACCGAGGACGAATTCTTTCTGACTCATATTGTTGCGGTGCAGGTAGTCCTTGATTCTCTGAAACAGTTCCTCCGGCACCTGAAATGCCATAGTTCTCATATTGCCCATGTTTTTTCCTTCTTTCTGTTGTATTTTCGGGTGGAGTTCATCGTCCACCGCAAGGGTGATAAACTCAGCCATTGTCATTCCTTCATGCCGTTCGAGGTATTCTCTGATTTCGGCATGGAGGTCGGCGTCGATTTTTACGGTGATGCCTTTCTTTTCATCCGCCATTGCGCTCGTTCCTTTCTACATATTTTTTGATAATTTCCGCAAGCAGTTCCTCTGCCGACACTTCACGCTCGGCGGCTTCTCGGAGCAGCATATCTGCCTGCGGCTGCGGTATAAGAATATCGTGTTCCAATAGGCGACCTCCTACATTCCCATGACGGGGCTGTTGTCCTCGTCCATGTCCTCGCTGTCAGCCTGTTCCTCGGCAAGTTCCTCATTTGTGAGCTTGCGGAAGGAGTCCTCGCCGGGGATGATGCCGAGCTGCCTGCCGTTATCGAATTTACAGTGAACGGTGGACATATCATCCACAGCTATTACGGTGCCGCGCATATTGTCCTCGACGGGTCGGGGATCGTTTCCCATGTGCAGAAGCAGGATGCGAGTCCCTTCGGGGTAGAGTTCTTTGTATCGCTGTGCCTGTCTGTACAGGCGGTCATATTCGTTCATCGTATTTACCTCCGTGTTAATTCAAAGTTTATTGCTCTGCGGTTTTACAATCATATCTGCATCCCTCCCGTCTGTGTTTCGGTATTTTGCAGATATTCGTCAAACTCACTTTCGGTCATCATGGCATAGTCATCGCCGCTGTTCCAGAACGAGACGAACAATTCGCCGTCCATTGTATCAATGGGCTGCTGCTCAAAGCCTTCGCCGAGGCCGTCCGAACACTGTCCCGTGAGCCAATCCCGAAGCGCTTCCGTTTCCTCTGCGGTGAGAGCCTCCTTTAAGCTGCAGTCGATCCGTCCGAACAGCCTGCCGCCGCGCAGTTCCACCGACCATACCGCCGAGGTCAACTTTTCGCTCACGCCGTCATCCTCGTTATAGTAGGATGCCATATCGTTTTCGTCATCGGCGGTGTATTCTTTTAATGCGCTGACAATTTCGTCTGCGCTGTCGGCAAGGTAGGAATCGCCGACCGTGAACATATCTCCGTCGCCCTCGTCAATGTTTCCGATGAGAGGACAGAAGAATACTGCCTTTACGGGACCTGCGTCCTGCGTCATCTGACGGACGGCGGAAATCACTTCGTCCATTGAGCCGTATTGATCGTGGAGGACATTCTGTTCAAGTTCCTCTTTGATGTCTGTATCGGCTGCCAATACGACAAATGTCAGCATATTGGCGTCTGCGATGGTGTTTTTCTCGTTGAGCGTGAGGAGCAGATGCTGACCGAAGCCACTCTCGCTGAACAGCTTTACGCCGATGTCCTCGTCCTCGTTGTCGGTCAGCGGAATCTGTTTCGGCGGTTGCCGGATACCGATGGAACGCAGCTTGTCATAAATGTCGTAAATGCTGTGAGGCAGTTCGAGAACAAGGGTGTTCTCTTTATTGCGGATAATTGCGGTGATCATATTTACATTCCTCCCATCGTCATAGGTTCGTCCTGATATAAGATGTCAAGCAGGCTTGTGTCGGTATCGTTGTAGATAAAGCCACCGTCAACAAATTTGCCATAGTATTCCTCTGCAATATGCTCTCCGAAGGCTTTGTAATCGAAGAACTTTGCCACGGCTGGATTTACATAAAAATCCTCATTGTTTTGCGTCACATACTCTCCGATCTCCTGATAATAGTTCGCCCCCTCAACAAATGTGAAACAGTCAATATTTTTCGCAAGCCGTGCAAGCTGCTCGGCGTCCTCGGCTTCGGCGTATTCGGCAACCGCCCACAGCTTTTCCATATCCATATCGGCACGGTTGACGGCGGCTGCGAGTTTGTTCAGTTCGTAAACACCTTCTTCGGTGGCGATCTCCTTGAATCGTTCCGCCCATTTATCACTTTCGATGCAATGATCCTCCCATGAGAGTTCTACATCATCCGGTGTGGGTGCGCCAAGTCGGGCAAACGCTTTGTCGATGGCTTCTTCCTCGCAGGGGAGATACAGATATTCAGTCTTTCCGTTGTATTCAGCTCTCAAAAAACAGAGCATTTCCTCATACACATACGCCGGAAAATTCTGCCCGTTATAATCCTTTACGAACGGTGTGTCCTCGTCGACAAAGAGCAATCCGTGTTCGGTAAAAACGCCTTTGCCGGATCGAATCAGCTCTCGCCCGAATTCTGCATATTTCGGATCGTCTGCATCATCGGCAGGCAGACAGCCCTTGACCGTGAGCAGATATTCTCGGCCGATTTTGCCCATATCGCCGATGTCCTGAATCAGCGGATAACGGCTGAGGTTGAAGCTCAGATTGATGAGGTCGGGCAAGGTATCAAATCCCTCTGCTTTCATCGCTTCGTAAAACTGATATTCCTCATCGCCAAAGAAACTGTCCATCCGTTTTCCGAGGAAGTTGACTTCATCGAGGTTGACGAATCGGTCTTGGAGGCAGCCGAGTTCTTCGGGAAATATGACCTCGGATACATACAGCTCAAGCGGCGTGATATCCTCGGCGTGGATTCTTTCGAGCGCCGCACTCATTTCTTTTTCGGTGCAGGGAAAGCGGAGGTCAGTCTGACTGCTTCCGTATTTAATTTTCAGTTTAATCATGGCTGTTCTCCCTTATGGCGGCGAGACCGAAACGGCGGATCGCCATAGCGTTGCAGATAGTCCGAAACAACATAGGCGGAACAAGGTCGGCGTCCGACAGATCCGACACGGTAATGTGCTTTGTGCCGAGAGTCAAGTCCTTTGCCGCACAGTAGAGGGTGTAGGCTCTCTCGGTGCAGTTATTGAGTTTAATATCTTCGAAAAACACGCAGCCGTTATTTATATGGTGCTTACAGCAACTCCACAGCCTTGGGTCGGCGGTGAGCAGATACAGCGCCGAAAGCAGTGCGTAGTTTTCTCTGTGTACATTCCTTACGGCAAGTGCAAATCTTGCCCGGTGTTTTTCATTAAGGTAGGTCATAGGCGTTTCCTCGCTTTTGATATATTCGGTAAATCTTTTTTGAAAAGGCGGACAGCGTATCTGTTGCATGGTGGCTGTCAGTATCTCCGTGGGTGTGGTTGCGGTTACGGCAATGACCGTTTGCGTTTCCGTAAAGCGGAAGCCCACACCCCTTGGTTTGAAGTTCGGTATGGCGGTCATAAGCCGCTCAATACGGCGGCTGTATGGTCGTTCTGAAAATATGGTCATGAGTTCTGTTCTCCTTGCTGTGAAATAGAAAAAGCCCTTCGGTTTTTGCGTAACCGAAGGGCGATTGATAGTATTACATATTCTGTTGTGGGGGCGCTGTCTGTTCAAAGGTCGGCGGCTCGGCTTCAAGTGACGGATATCAGTCCGTGAGCTTTTCTTGGAGCTTATCGAGCTGCCGTTCCTGCTCATAGGTCAGCGTTTCGCAGTTGGCCTTGGCGAAGTCCACACAGCGACAAAGGTCTGCCGATTCTTTCTCACTGAACAGTCGTTCTTTGTTGACGAGACCGGAGCGCACGGCAAAGGCTTCCTTAACATATTCATAGTTCGGCGAATAATCTCCCCAGAACACCGAATCGCCGTCCTCATTTTGTTTCCATGTGCAGAACATAAAGCCGTTCTTTTCGCTGTAGGTTGCCGCCAACACCGTATCGCTGAAGGCGGCGAGCTGTCTGTAACCGGAGACATTGGCAGCTTTCATCTGCGGTGCGTGTTCGTAGAGCCCGACATATTCCCGCACCGTAGAAATCTCATCTTGAATGTCTGCAATTTTACTGCGGTATTCATCTGAGAAGGTTTTGTCGGCGTTGCTCAAATATTGACCGTTGTATTTTATCCGACAGAGGGGGATGCCGTCCGAGGACACCTCCAACCATTCGTTGCCGTCCATCTTGGTGTCATACCGAGCCTTGAGCCGTTTGGCTAATTCTTTCTGTAGCATATCTGTTTTCTCCTTTTTTGAGGGTAATAAAAAAGGCAGATAGATTTTTGATTTCTATCTGCCTGTGTATCGGATATTCAGTTGTGTGAGAGTTCAAATCCTCTTGCAAAGGGAAAATACCTTTTTTATATCTACAGAATCGTTTGCTGAAATTACGCCGTATAAATGGCGAAAACCCCGATAAAATCGGGGTTTTCTTTGGCTACATCTTTTTTGTAGCCTCTTTTTGGCTGGGGTGGCAGGATTTGAACCTACGAATGCAGCAGTCAAAGTGCTGTGTCTTACCGCTTGACGACACCCCAATATTTACTTTTATAAAATTATACCCTAATAAACGTAAATCTGCAAGAGGATTATCTTGCAGATTTAGATAAGTGGGGTGGATAGTCGGATTCGAACCGACGGTCTCCAGTGCCACAAACTGGCGCTTTAACCAACTAAGCTATACCCACCATATTAACTGGCGCGCTTGGAGGGACTCGAACCCCCGACCCTCTGCTTAGAAGGCAGATGCTCTATCCAGCTGAGCTACAAGCGCATAACAGGTACACTTTTAAGTGCTTGAATATTATATATGCAACAGGCGTTTTTGTCAAGTACATTCTTGTGATTTGTCGTCGAAAATATAGCAGGAAGGCGGTGATCCCGAAACATCGGTTCGCCGCCTTAATCGTAAGAAATATTCTGTTGTACTTCTATCGGCAAATCTTTACCCTCTTTAAGACTCTTTTGCGCGGCAATGGTAGAAATTGTATTGCTGAGCTGATCGAGCACTACCGTGAGAAAGTTAAGCTCATCCATGCTTTTGCCGTCACTGAGCGCAAGAGCAAGGGCTGTAACAGCCGCAAGAAGCTCCGCTTCGTCTGTCATATATTACGGATTTTCGCTTTCGCCTTTTTCGGACGCGTGGAATTCTTCGTCGGGAAAATCGTCTGCACCGTCGCAAATAGCGCCAAGAGGAAGTCCCTCAAACAGATTTTTTTCGGAAAAATCGATTTCCTCATCGCCGTTTTGATTAAACGGATCAAACATTTTTGCACCCTCTTACTTATCAATCAAATGTACATTGAGATGGTTATAGGTCATTTCAATGCCGGCATTGTCAAATTCGGTCTTTATCCTCTCCATAAGGGCAAAATGGGCGTCCCAGTATTTCGGCGTTTCAACCCACGCCCTTACAACATATTTTATGCTGCTGTCGTCGTAAGAGAGAACTGCCGCGAAAGGTTTTTCGGGTTCGTCCAAAAACATACCCGTATTTTTAACCGCGTCCAACAGCGCTTTGCGGACGTTTTCAATGGGTGCGTCGTATGACGCCGAAATTTCTATATCGACGCGTCGCTTTTCCTGCGAAGTGTAATTTACTATTTTTGCCGCTATTATTTTGCTGTTGGGAACATATATTACCTTGTTGTCTATCGCCTTTATTCTTGTGTGAATAAGTCCCGTCATCATAACAGTGCCAGTTACTTCGTCGGCCTCTACAAAATCGCCTATTTTAAACGGCTTTGCGACAAGTATCATAATGCCGCTTGCAAGATTTGAAAGTGAATCCTGAACTGCAAGTGAAGCGGCAAGACCGACTACCGAGAACGCCGCAACAAGCGAAGTTGCTGATACGCCGAGCGTATCTATAACGATTATGGCGGTTATGAAATAAAGTATGAATTTTATTGCCGCCGTTATTATTTTTCTGAGTGTTGCGTCAAGACTTATTTTGCCGAGCACTCTCTCGAGCACCTTCATAATAATGCGTATCAGAAGATAGCATATAACAAATACTATGACGGCTTCCAATATTTTCCCTACCGTAAACGAGCCGACGGAGTAATTCAGTATGCTTTGAAGTTTATCCATTTTTCGTATCCCTCATTTGCCGTTTTCTTGCTTTGGCATTTATCTCCATTATGTTAACAGAAAAACCGCATCTTATCAAGTGCGCGATATAATTTGTTGAAGATACAGCCGCTTTGTGATATGATTTCAGAGGTAAAAGGAAAGGATACGGTCATTATGATTATAACTAAACCGGATTTTTACGACAGCTTTAAATGCAAAGCTGATAAATGCACGGATTCGTGCTGTATAGGCTGGGAAATAGACATTGATGATGAAACAATGAGAAAATATGAGGCGGAAAGCGGCTTTTTATCTGAAAAGTTGAACAGCTTTACAGATAGAGATAACCACTGCTTTATCCTGACAAAAGACGAGCGCTGCCCTTTCCTGAAAAGCGACGGTCTGTGTGAGCTGATACTGACAAAAGGCGAGGATATGCTGTGCGAAATATGCCGTGAACATCCGCGGTTTTATGCGCGCTACGGCGATTTTTACGATATGGGGTTGGGACTTTGCTGTGAAGAAGCCGCAAGGTTGCTTTTTCTTAATACATCGCCGCTGAAGCTGATTACCGCAGCAGAATCCCGCGATGACGCCGCTGATTTTGATGACGGTTTGATTGATTCCGAAATATTATATATGTTAAGGGAAGAGACTTTACATATGCTTTGCGACAGAGAGCGGCCTCTTCATAACAGAATTCACTCAATATTTGAATATTTACTCTTAAAACAGTACGGAAAAATTAACTTTGCTTTTTCGAGCGAGGGGGAATTTTACGACAGTTTAATTAAAGCGTCGGAAAAAACAGAGGCGTATGACGCCGATTTTACTCGGCTGTTAAAGTGCCTGCGCGAAAATAAATCAGAAAATTTAAAGCGTAAAAAGACTTTCATATCTTATCTCGGAGAAAGAAAGGCGGACTACGAAAAGCTATTATCGTATCTTATGTTCCGACATTTTCCGAAAGCCGTGTACGCCGGCGATGCTTTAGGCAAATTCTGCTTTTGCGTCGGTGTTACGGCGATTACATTTTATGCCGACGTATTGCTTTTTGCGGCGCGCGGAAAATTCGACCTTGACGACAGGATAAACAGTGTGAAATATCTCTCCAAGCAGTTTGAATACAGCGACGAAAATCCCGAAATTTCGGCACGTGAGCTCACAAAGCAAATATTCCCAAAATGAGATTTACCGCAAAGCAAACAATAAATCCCAGAGCGGTTGGAAAGATAAAGGAAACGGCGGTCCAAAAAGGACTGTGCGTTTCTTTTTTTATTGTCAAAAGAGTTGTGGAACACGGCCAATGCATGAGTGAAAACAGAATAAAACAAACGGCGGTCGTATAGGTCCAGCCGTTGCAGGCGAGAATGTCTTTAAGCCCTAAAAGCGAGTCGAAATCCGTAAGCGTGCCGTTTGCCGTGTATGCCATTATCATTATCGGAATAACGGTTTCGTTGGCAGGAAAGCCGAGTATAAAGGCTGTCAGTATAACTCCGTCAAGCCCTATGAGCTTCGCAACGGGATCCAGCGCACCCGAAAAAGCAGACAGCAGACTTTCGCCGTGAACCGTTACATTTGCCGCAAGCCAGATTATAATGCCTGCCGGAGCGGCAACCGCGGCGGCTCTTCCGAGGACGAAAAGAGTTCTGTCAAAGACCGAACGCACTACGACCTTTAAGACCTGAGGCTTTCTGTATGGGGGCATCTCAAGAGTGAATGACGACGGTATTCCGCGCAGAAGCGTTTTTGACAGTATGCGCGACGAAACAAAGGTCATAAGCACGCTGAATACAATGACAAGCGTCAAAAGTGCGGCGGTCAAAACCGAACGGCATATGCCGAAACTGCCAGCGGCAAAAAATATGGTTATTATGTTTATGAGTGCCGGAAAACGTCCGTTGCAGGGGACAAGACAATTTGTTATAACGGCTATAAGCTTTTCGCGAGGACTGTCTATTATGCGGCAGCCCGTAACTCCCACGGCGTTGCACCCGAAGCCCATACACATGGTGAGCGCCTGTTTGCCGCAGGTGCCGCTTTTCCTGAAGCTGTGGTCAAGATTAAATGCAACTCTCGGTAGGTATCCGAAGTCTTCAAGCAGGGTGAACAGGGGAAAAAATATTGCCATGGGAGGCAGCATTACCGATACAACCCAGCACAAAACCTTAAACATACCGTTTACAAGCATTTCGCGCAGCCATACAGAAACGCCGGCGTTTGTCAAAAGGAGCATAAGCTTTTGCGTGAGAAAGCCGCTCGCACGCTGCAAAAGTTCGCTCGGATAATTGGCGCCTACCGCAGTAATCCAAAATATAAGCAGTAAAAGCAGCAGCATAATCGGTATCCCCGTAAGCTTGCTTGTAAAAAGCTTATCTAATTTGCGGTCAAAGTCATACTTTTTGTTTTGATTTGTTTTTACAACGCCGTCAGCTGTATTTTCGGCTGTTTTAACTATGCTTTCGGGAATATCATCTTGCACTTTTTCTCTTCCGCCGCACACACGGTATGCTCTTTCCAGCGCAGTTGAAATGTCGCAGTTCTTTAATTTGTCACCGCAAAACAGCTCTTTAAATTCTTCCGTGGCTTTTTTCGGCTCGGTTAAAAGACGCAGTGCCATGTATCTTTCGCTCAACGGAAGATTCGGCGTTTTCCTTAATGTGCCACAGAGAATTTCTATTGCCTTTTCGGTGCTTTCGCGGTATTTTACGGGAAATTTCGGCTCTTTTTTATCTTCCGACATTTTTTGAACCGCGGATAAAAGTTCGGGAAACCCCTGCTTTGTCCGCGCGCAAATGCCGACTGTCGGAACGCCGAGACGTTTTCCGAGCTTTTCTGTGTCAATTTCTATGCCTTTTTTCTTCGCCTCATCCAATAGGTTTATGCAAACAACAACATTGCCCGTTATTTCCATGGTTTGCAGAACGAGATTTAAATTGCGCTCAAGGCAGACTGCGTCGCACACAACGATTACGGCGTCGAACCGACCGGAGCGCAAAAATTCACCGGCGTTTTCCTCTTCTTCGGAGTGTGTGCAAAGAGAATATGTACCGGGCAGATCAACCAAAACATATTCTTTTCCGCTATAAGTAAATCTGCCCTCCGCGGAGCCTACCGTCTTACCCGTCCAGTTGCCGGTGTGCTGGTGCATACCCGTCAGCGCGTTAAATACCGTGCTTTTTCCGACGTTCGGATTGCCGGCAAGCGCTATTACTTTTTTATCTGAGTATTTTTGTTCTTTCAAATTATCACCCTATTTGAGAAATATCAGCTCCGCGTCGGATTTTCGTATCGCAATGTATGCGCCGCGTATCAGATAGACTTTTATGTCGCCGGATATGCTGTCGAGAATACAACTGATGTCGGTGCCTTTTATAACACCGAGATCCTGAAGTCGTCTTTTCATATCTCCGCTGTTTTCCACCGACAATACCTTTGCTTTTTCGCCGACGGGCAAAAAGGCAAGGCTTTTTTTATGCTCCAAGGTTTTTCTCCCCTTTGTGTTCGGCTCTCGCTATGCAATAATATGAGGTGCTTTTTACCGTAAAAAGGTGCGCGTTTGCCCGCACCCGGTACAACACCATTATATTTTGGAAAAACGGTATTCGTTACCATAATGCGACAGCTTTTTTAAGGCTTGTCCGTTAAAATGAAAGAAAACTCGGAAAGGATGAAAAAATATGTCCGTTGAAATAAAAACAGACAAAGGCGTTATGACAGCCTTTTTGTCGGGCGAAATCGACCATCACGTTGCGCCGTCCATACGTGAAAAAACAGACGCGGCGGCAGTCTCGTCGCATCCTCAAAAGGTTGTGCTCGATTTTTCGGGCGTAACATTTATGGACAGCTCCGGAATAGGGCTTGTGATGGGCAGATACAAGCTTTGCGAGAGTATGGGTGCTTCACTTGAAATACACGGTCTGTCGGGTCATGCGTATAAGGTGATGTGCCTTGCTGGACTTCAAAAGCTTGCGGTGCTTAAAAAGAAAAAGGAGGTAAAAAACAGTGAAACCGCTTAATGAACTCAAAATGCAGTTGGAGAGCCGTTCCGTAAACGAAGGTTATGCGCGAACGGCGGTGTCGGCGTTTATTTCGCAGCTTGACCCCACCATAGAAGAACTAAATGACATCAGAACTTCCGTCAGTGAGGCTGTTACAAACTGTATAGTTCACGCCTACAAAAATTCGTGCGGAAAAATATACATAGACGTTAAAATTTTCGGCGACGGTAAAACGGTGACGAAAATACGTGACAAGGGTCGCGGAATAGAAGACGTAAAAAAAGCCCGTCAACCGCTTTTTACAACGCTCGGCGGCGACAGGTCGGGGCTCGGCTTTTCGGTGATGGAAAGCTTTTCCGATAAGGTTCACGTGACGTCAAAGCTCGGAAAAGGCACAACCGTAACCTTATATAAAACGATAAAAGGTAAAGAGTGATGGACCGAAAAGAGCTGATAGAGCAAAATCTCGGCTTAGTGCACGCCTGTGCAAACAGGTTCCGCGGCAGAGGTATAGAATACGAGGAGCTTTATTCCGCAGGGTGTCTCGGACTTGTCAAGGCGGCGGACGGATTCCGTAAGGAATTGGGCTTTGCTTTTTCAACGTATGCCGTGCCTGCGGTTTTGGGAGAAATCAGACGGCTTTTCAGAGACGGCGGAGCCGTAAAGGTCAGCCGGTCTTTAAAGGAGCGCTCACGCGAAGTCGTAAAGCTCAGCGAAAAACTGACAAAAGAAAACGGCAAAGAGCCTACCGTCACAGAATTATCAAAAATTCTGGGGATAGACTGCTTTGCCGTATCGGAACTTTTAAATATTTCCCTGCCGCCCGTGTCGCTTACTGCGTCAAATGACGATAAAGAACGCCAAACCGACGTTCCCGTGCCCTCGGGTGAAGACGCCATTCAGGATAAATTGGCTCTCGAAGAGGTTTTAAAAACGTTGCCCGAAAAAGAACGAAAGCTGATAACGCTCAGGTATTTTAAGGGACTTACGCAAAGCGCGACCGCCGAAAGGCTCGGAATGTCACAGGTGCAGGTATCGAGAAAGGAGCGTGCCGTGCTTTTGACTATGCGAAAAAAGCTTACAGGAGATTTTTCTCAGTCGGCGACGTAGGCTCTGACTCTGAGCGGTATACCGAGGCTGCCGGCAAGTTCTTTGCATTTTTCGATGTCCTCTGCGGGGATTACGTCAACCACCGAAAAACGCAGATCTTTGCCGTACTGTTTGCACTCTTTTGCGAATTTGATAATAGCGTCAAACGATTTTTCGCCGAATGCCGGGGAACACAGCTCACAGTATTTTTCGCTGTTGTATTCGTTAAGGCTTATCGAGATTTTATCGGTGTTTTCGCATATTTCCTTGGCTGTCGGCTTTTTGTTGAGCAGGTCGGAAAGACCGTTCGTATTAAGACGAACCTTTAATCCGAGCTTTTCGTGAATGTATTTGCACGTCTTTATGAGATTGTCATATGCAAACGTGGGTTCGCCGTAGCCGCAGAATATAACTTCGCCTTTGTAACCCGTGAAATCAAATTCGTCAATAGCTTTTTTAATTTCGTCAAACGAGGGGTTATGACCCGAGAACCAAAGTGTGTCCGCGTCGCCTACTGAATCCGAATTGTTGCGTATGCAGAACTTGCATTTGCACGGACAGGAATTGGTTATGTTGAGGTATACGCTACCCTCAAATGTGTAAACTATGTCAGCCATTTAAAAGACTCCCTTTAGGATAATTTTGTTTTAAATTTAACTTTATCAAGCGCCGGAGCGGCAATGTAATAGATTATGGCGCTGCCGACAGCCTGAATTATTGAGAACGGAACGGAGGTTAATGCTGTGGGGAACGAATATAAAAGCCCCTCTGCAAGAAGATAACCGAATATTGTTATAAGACCGGAGACAAGCGGCATAAACGCGGTGGTCTTATTAAGTATTTTGTTTGGGCTCTTTGTTGCGTGGCAGGTATAAACGAGTGCAAACGGCAGAACGTTAAGAGCCTTAATTACTGCCGTAAACGGTGCCCAAACGGCAGCGCCTGCGAGCATATCGGCACAAAAACCGCCTATTGCCGCAGCCGCCATTGCATACGGAAGCGGAAGAATACACGCGGCAAGGTAAATCATACTGTCGCCGAAGTGGAGATAACCGTCGTTTATCCCGGTGTTGAATTTGATGTATGCCGTCATTACGGCAATAAGAGCGGCAAAAACCGCAGCTTTAACAAGGTTTAAAAGCGCTGTCATTGATTTCGATCTTGTTTTCATAAAAGTCACCATAATCTTTCATAGTGAAATATTCGGAGAATCGCTCGGTGTCGGACTGCGTGGGGCAGTGCGGCTCTTTGTGAGATGCTTTACATCAGCTTCCCTAAATATTTTTCAAAATTCACCCCGAAATTACGATCCGTGTTTTCTTCGTAAGAATCCCTTATGGCGCCTTCAAGAAATTCTACGGCCTTTATTGTGGCACAAAGCGGAGTTTCGCCCTTTACGGTAAGCCCCGCAACCGCCGCGGCAAACAGATCACCCGTACCGGAAAAGCTTCCGCCGTATTTTTTGGATGAAACAGTTTTATATCCGCTTTTATCCGCAACGACGTTTAAAACGGCGTCGCCTTTTTTTATGCCGGTAACAATGACCGTGCTCAGAGTATCGTTTAAAAGCGACGATGCGGCTTTCGCTATATCGTCGGACTCCGACGAAGAGAGAGCTTCGTAGCTTTCACCCGTCAGAACACACAGCTCCGTGAGGTTCGGAGATATAATGTCGGCTCTTTTTGCGAGACGCGCCACGGCGTCGCACATGGCCTTGTCGTATGTATCGTAAATTTCACCGTCGTCCGCCATTACAGGGTCGCAAAAAAATACGGTGTCGTCCGTTTGAAATTCGTCAAGGAAACGGAAAATTTTTTCCGCCTGACGGTGCGATGCTATAAATCCGGTAAGAATACCGTCAAAGCGAACTCCGAGTTTTTTCCATTCATCCGTGAAAAAATCGAGCTTGTCGGTAAAGTCGTCGCAGTAAAAGCTCTCAAATCCGGTTTGATTTGAGAGTATTGCCGTCGGCATCGGGCAACATTCGAGACCGAGCGCCGATATAACAGGTATCGCCGCCGTGAGAGAGCATTTGCCAAAGCCCGAAAGGTCGTTTATAACAGCTATTTTTTTCACAGTTTCAACTCCTCACTCGGTCCAAAATACCGGTGCCGCAAAATCACGTGCAACACCGCACTTGCCTAACGCCAAATTTTAATATATAATATACCCAATGTGTCATTATTGAAATACACAAAAATTAAAATTTTTTAGGGGACAGTTATGGAGAATACCGTGATTTCCGGTCTGAATAACGAAAAAGTTCCGCTTTATATGCGTGTGTACGAATATTACAAGGACTTAATTACGGAGGGCAAGCTGGCGCCGGGCGCGCGCCTGCCGTCTATCCGCCGCTGCGAAAAAGAGCTGTCGGTAAGCCGCACCACGGCGGAGGCGGCGTATTTTCAGCTTGCGGCTGACGGATATGCGGTTTCAAAGCCGCAGAGCGGATATTTTGTTACAGACGTTGCACGGCACGAAAAAAAAGACGGCGCAGTAAGAGGAAAAAAAGAGCTTGAGCCGAAAATCGACTATGATTTCACCTCTCTTTCGGCAGACAGAGAGAGCTTTGACTTCGCGCTGTGGCGAAGATATATCAAAAGCGCTCTGCGACAGGATGAAAGATTGCTGTCCTACGGCGAGGCGCAGGGGGAACGTGAGCTCAGGGAGGCTCTTTGCAAATACATTACGGAGCACAGAAATGCGGTTTGCTCACCCGATAATATAGTTATAGGGGCAGGCGTGCAAAGCCTTTTGCATATCATCTGTGCCGTATTGCCGCGCTCTCAGAAAGTCTTTTTCGGCGATCCCGAATTTGAACAGGGCGGCGCGGTGTTTTCCGACCACGGCTTTAAATCGTGCCGTACAAAAGAAGAGGCGGATATAATTTATGTGAGTCCGTCGCATATAAACCGCCTCGGCGACGTTATGCCGACAAGCGAAAGACTGCGGCTTATCCGCCTTGCCGACAGAAAAAACAAGCTGATAATAGAGGACGATTACGACAGCGAATTCGGATATTTCAACCGCCCCACGCCGTCCTTGCAGGGGCTTGACTGCGGCAGAAACGTAATTTACATCGGCACGTTTTCAAAGCTTCTTTTACCGTCTATCAGGCTCAGCTTTATGATACTTCCCGACGCACTTCTCGGCGAATACGAAAAAAAGGCGGAGCTGTACAATCAAACCGCCTCAAAGACCGAGCAGATAGCATTGTGCAGCTTTATACGCGACGGAAATCTGTCAATAAGAATAAGAAAAATCAAAAGGCTCTATACCCAAAAAATGAAATTGCTGTCTTTGGCCGTGGGAGAAGTTTTCGGCGATAAAGCCAATATCTATATCGGTGAAACGGGCTTTGTTTTAAGACTTGAAATAAAATGCGCCCTGTCCGAAAAAGAGGTCGTTGAGCGTGCGCTCGGGAGGGGCGTAGCGGTAAAAGAGAGCGGCACGGGGAAAAAATATCCGCAGATTTTGCTCTTGTGCTCGTCCGTGGCGTCGGATGATTTTTTACCGGCCGTGAAAAGACTTTACGACAGTATATTCGGAATATAAAAATTGCCCGTAAAACGCTGTTTGTATGTTGTATTACGCGTTTTACTGTGATAGAATATCAACAATAAAAAGCAATATCGGGAGGCCAATATGCAGACGGATTTTTATGAGGACAGGCTCAGGGTGTTCCTTGAAGAATTTAAAAAGAATACCGTGGCTTACAGCGAAAAAATCGGGGGATTTCTATATAAACCGTGCGGATATAAAAAGGGCAATTCCTTGCCCGAAATCGACGGCTCTTTCAGAGAGTTCGCACAAAGCGACCGCTGGGGCGGAAAATACGATTCGCACGCTTGGTTTTACAAAAAACTGATTGTTCCGAAAGAACTGACGGGCAAAAATCTTGAGCTTACCGTCTCCACTCAGCTTGACGGCTGGGACGCGGTAAATCCTCAGTTTATAGCGTATGTCGACGGCAAATTGCAGCAGGGCCTCGATGTAAATCACCGTGAAATATTCCTCGACAACGCAAAAGGCGAATACGAAATATACCTTTACGCTTATTCCGGCAGAAACGACTGTCTGCTTGATTTTAACGTAGCTCTCAACGCGTATTACGAAAATGCGCGCCGTCTGTATTATAAAATCGCCGTGCCGTATGAAGTCACGCTTTATCACGAGCCGTATGAAAAGGTCTATGTCGATATTGAAAACTACGTTGTCGGCGCAATAAATCTCATTGATATGCGCGTGCCCGGCTCAAGAGAATTTCTTGACTCCGCAGATGCTGCCGAAGCATATCTCGACAGAGAATTTTACGGCAAATACTGCAAAAAAGAAGACGTAAACGCCGTCTGCATAGGTCATACGCATATAGACGTAGCTTGGCTTTGGACCCTTGCACAGACGAGGGAAAAGGTGTTGCGCTCTTTCTCCACGGTGCTGGAGCTTATGAAAAAATATCCCGAATACAAGTTTATGTCGAGCCAGGCACAGCTCTATAAATTCCTGAAAGAGGAGAGCCCCGAGCTTTACGCCGAGGTAAAAGAAATGGTACGTCTCGGCAGATGGGAAGTCGAGGGTGCCATGTGGGTCGAGGCGGACTGCAATCTGTCGTCGGGCGAGAGCCTTGTAAGGCAGATATTATACGGCAAGAGCTTCTTCAAAAACGAATTCGGCGTTGATTCAAAGGTGCTTTGGCTCCCCGACGTATTCGGTTATTCCGCGGCATTACCGCAAATTCTCCGCAAGAGCGGCGTAGATAAATTCGTAACCTCCAAAATAGGGTGGAGCGAGACCGATAAAATGCCGTATGATACATTTTTCTGGAAGGGTATAGACGGCACCGATATATTTACGTATTTTATGACCGCGCAGGATAAAGAGCGCGGTAAAAAGCCGGCGACAAACGTCACTTACAACGCGAAGCTCAATCCTTGCCAGCTCATAGGCGGATATGACCGCTATCAGCAAAAGGATATAAACAACGAAGTGATGATAACCTTCGGTTACGGCGACGGCGGCGGAGGACCTATAAGAAAAGACCTTGAATATTACGATGTATTGAAAAAAGGCGTTTCGGGAGTGCCGTGCGCTAAAATGGAATTTGCCGGCTCGTTCCTTGAGAGGATTAAAAAGAGAGCCGAAAAAAATCCGAAAACTCCTTGTTGGCAGGGCGAACTGTATCTTGAATATCACCGCGGAACCTATACCTCCATGGCGCAGAATAAAAAGTTCAACCGTCAAAGCGAGTTCCTGTACGAAAATGCCGAAATGCTGTCGGTAACGGCGCAGAAGCTGCTCGGCAGAGAGTACCCGAAGGCAGTTCTTCATGACGGCTGGGAGACAATACTTTTAAATCAGTTTCACGATATAATACCCGGCTCATCAATAAAGGAAGTGTATGAGGTCTCGCGTCGGCAGTATGAGAAAATCGGCGAAACGGGCAAAAAAATCAAACACGACGCCGAAACCGCCATTGCTGAAAATATAAACACACGCGGCGGAGTGCTCGTCTTTAATCCGAATTCCTTTGAGGCGAGCGGCGAAACAAAGCTTGACGGCAAAACCGTGTACGTTAAAAATATTCCATCAAAGGGGTATAAAATCGTAACCGATGTTTGCGATACAAATTCCGTAAAGGTGACCGATAAATCCCTTGAAAACAAGTTCTTTAAAATAAAGCTTGATAAGACAGGCGCATTTTCTTCTCTGTTTGATAAGAAAAATAAGCGTGAGGTGCTCAAAAAGGGTGAGCGCGGAAATGTACTTACGGCTTATGAAGATATTCCGCGTGACTACGATAACTGGGAGATAAGCAATTACTATACCGACAAGTCATGGGAAGTTAATTCCGTGGTGTCAATAAAACCGCTGTCGGACGGCGTCAGAGCCGGCGTCGAGATAACGAGAAGCTTCCTCTCGAGTACCATAGTGCAGCGCATATGGCTCTATGAAAACACCCCGAAAATCGACTTTGAAAACGATATTGACTGGAAAGAAAGCCATATACTGCTTAAAACCGCTTTCCCCGTAGATATCAATGCCGATAAAGCCGTCTACGACATACAATTCGGCACGGTTGAAAGACCGACGCACAAAAACACGAGCTGGGACGCGGCAAAATTTGAGGTGTGCGCGCATAAATTCGCCGACCTTTCCGAATACGACTACGGCGTAAGCCTTTTAAACGACTGCAAGTACGGCTATGATATTCACGACTCGGTTATTCGCCTTACGCTGATTAAGTGCGGAACATATCCCAATCCCGACGCTGATAAATGCAGGCACGAGTTTACATATTCGCTGTTTCCGCACAGCGGCGATTTCAGGGCGGCAGGCACGGTAAAGCTCGCCTATCTTCTCAATTCTCCGCTTGAGGCGAAAAAAATCGGCAGTCAAAACGGCTCTCTTCCCGAAGAATACTCCCTTTTGTCATCGGACGCCGATAATGTAGTCTGCGAGACCGTGAAAAATGCGGAGAACGGCGACGGCGTAATCGTGAGGTTGTATGAGTGCCGTAATTCACGTACAAATGTAAATCTCACATTCGGGTTTGATTTTGACGAGGTTTATCTTACCGACCTTCTCGAAAACGAAGAGAAAAAGCTCCGAAAGCAAGGCAGGACGGTAAATTTGACGTTAAAACCGTTTGAAATAGTAACTTTAAAGCTTAAATAAAACAGATTGTTTTTTCTGCCTGAAAGGATAGTGTTTAAGATGAAAAAATTTATGGACGACGACTTCTTACTGTCCACCGATACCGCAAAAGAGCTGTTTCGCGCGGCGAAAGAAATGCCCATATTCGATTGGCATTGCCACCTGTCGCCGAAAGAGATATACGAAAACAAAAATCCCGACGATATAGCCGAACTGTGGCTTTCGTATGACCACTACAAATGGCGCGCCATGCGTTCGTTCGGCATTGACGAAAAATACATCACGGGCGACGCCGACGGCTATGACAAGTTTAAAGCGTGGGCAAAAACCATGCCCTATCTTATAGGTAATCCGCTTTACCATTGGACTCACCTTGAACTGCAAAGATATTTCGGAATTTATAAAACGCTGTCTCCCGAAACGTGCGACGAAATATGGGAAAAATGCAACGCAAAAATCAAAAAAGGCGGCTTTTCACCCCGTGAGCTTATTGAAAAATCCGGCGTTGTGTGCGTCTGCACGACGGATGACCCTGCCGACACCCTCGAATATCATAAGCTTTTGGCAAAGGATAAGAGCTTTTCGTGCCGCGTGCTTCCGGCGTTCCGTCCCGAAAAGGCTCTCGGTATAGATTCGCCGGCATTTGTGCCGTGGCTGTCAAAACTTGAAAATACGGCAGGCGTGAAAATAGATTCGTATGAGACGTTAAAAAAAGTCCTTAAAGACAGAATAAGATATTTCGATTCCGTGGGCTGCCTTGCCGGCGACCACTCGTTTTCATATATACCGTATGCACGGTGCGAAAAAGAAAAGCTCCGAGAGATATTCAAAAAGGGAGCGGCAGGCGAAAAACTGACGGTATTCGAGAGCGACTGCTACAAGACTGACCTTCTTACAGAGCTCGCAAAAGAATATGCGTCGTGCGGTTGGGTTATGGAGCTGCACGTAGGCGCTCTTCGCAACAACAACACAAGAATGTTTGAAAAAATCGGAACCGATTCGGGCTTTGATTCGATAGACGACTGCAACACGGCTTCGGGGCTTTCAAAATTCCTCGATTCGCTTGACAGGGAAAATTCACTTCCCAAGACCGTTCTCTTTAATCTCAACCCGCGCGACAATTTTGTCTACGGCTCTATGATAGGCAACTTCCAGGGCAGCGGCAATTTTTCAAAAATACAGTACGGAGCGGCGTGGTGGTTCAACGATAATTATGACGGAATGAGAAAACAACTTGCGACGCTCGCAAATCTCGGCTGTCTCGGCAAATTTATCGGTATGATTACCGATTCGAGAAGCTTTTTGTCATATCCGCGCCACGAGTATTTCAGACGCATTCTCTGCGAATACATCGGCGACCTTGTCGAAGAGGGAAAATATCCGCACGACACGGAATTTCTTAAAAAGGTTACAGAGGATATATCATATAACAACGCCGCGGCTTACTTTGGCATTTGACAAGCCGAGGTTAATATAATAAAATATTTATGTGAGCAGCCCGGGCAGTTGCGGAGCGCTTTGCGCGATGAGGAAAGTCCGAGCATCATACAGCAGGGTAACGGCTAACGGCCGCCGAGGGTGACCTCCGGGACAGTGCATAGAAATATACCGCCGCTTTTGCGGTAAGGGTGGAATGGCGAGGTAAGAGCTCACCGGAATGTCGGTAACGGCATTGCCAGGCAAACCCTACCCGATGCAACATCGACCGAAGTTGTCAGCTGGGCAAATACTTCGAAGGATGGCTTGAGCGTGCCGGCAACGGTACGCCTAGACAGATAACTGCTTTAAACGACAGAACTCGGCTTACACGGCTGCTCACTCTTTTTTTCCCGCCTCATATGATGATATGGGGTGGTTTTAATGTTAGAGGGCTTTTTCGGCGCGGTTTTTGTGGGGCTTATAATTTTGGGCGTCTTTGCCGTAGTATATGCCGTGTTGTTAAAACTGCTGCTGAAGGCAAAATACGAATACTTTGTACTTATCCCGTCTAAGCACTGCGGAAAAAATGTTTCCGCCGCGGTGTACGCCGCGAGAATGAAAATGAATCTCATAGGCGATGAGGACTACGGTAAAGTTATAGTGCTTGACACGGGAATGACCGAAAAAGAAAGACTCGGCTGCCAAAATATCTGCCGCGAAACAAACGGTATATATCTTTTTACCGCCGAGGATTTAGAGGAATATTTGAAATGAGCGAAACTCCCGAAAAAGAGATAATTGAGGGTACCGTAGAGGACGTAAGGTTCAGGAATGAGCAAAACGGCTATACAGTGCTTTCCGTCGGCTGTGATGACGATCTTGTCACGGCCGTCGGCGTATTTTCCGATATTTCCGTCGGCGAAACGGTAAAGCTTCAGGGCAAATGGACTTATCACTCAACATTCGGCAGGCAGTTTAAGGTAGAGGCGTTTGAGCGCAATATGCCTGTGAATACAGAGCAGCTGTACAGCTACCTTTCGGCAGGCGCAATAAAGGGAATAGGAAAAGCCACGGCTGAGCGCATTATAGATATGTTCGGCGAAAAGGCGTTTGATTATCTCGAAAACAATCCCGAAATGCTATCAAAGGTCAAGGGGATTTCGTCCGAGAGAGCGGAAAAAATCTGCGCGGCGTACCGCAGTCAGTTTGCGATACGCAGTATTACAATGACGCTGGAATCATACGGCATCAGTCCGCGCGAGTGCATTGCCGCTTACAAGGCGTTCGGCAGCGATGTAGTGGGAAAGGTTACCGAAAATCCTTATGTTCTCTGCTCACCCGATGTCGGCGTACCGTTTGACCGCGTCGAGACAATCGCCGACAATCTTCCGCACAGACCCGAGGACTCGTACAGGATAAAGGCGGGTATAGAGCACATTTTAAGACATAATTTATATGCCGACGGTCACACCTGTATACCGCGCGATAAGCTTCTGCGTGTGGCTGCCGAATTTTTGAATACCAATACCGATACCGCCGATATAATGACGGACGAGCTCTGCCGCGAAAACAGACTTGTCTCAAAAGCTTTCGCCGATAAGGAATATGTTTTTCTCACTCAGGCGTTCCGTGACGAAAAAAGCATAAGCGACCGCATAAAGGTGCTTTTGAATTTTCCGCCGGCAGGACATTCGGCGCTTGACAGCGAAATAGAAAAGATTGAAAAAGCGGATAATATAGTGTATGCCGAAAAGCAAAAGCTCGCTATAAAAACCGCGGTAAATAAAGGCATACTTATTTTGACAGGAGGTCCCGGCACAGGTAAAACCACTACTCTCAAGGGGATACTCAGGCTCTTTGGAAACGAAGGACTTGAAATTTGCCTTGCGGCTCCTACGGGACGTGCCGCCAAAAGAATGACGGAGCTTACGGGCAAAGAGGCAAAAACAATTCACCGACTTCTTGAGGTTGAGTGGGACGAGCACGACAGACCTACCTTCAAACGCAATATTCGCAATCCGCTTGAATGTGAAGCCCTTATAGTAGACGAGCTTTCCATGGTGGATATAAGCCTTTTTGCGAGCCTTTTAAACGCCCTGCCTCTCGGCTGCCGCCTTATAATGCTCGGCGACTCGGACCAGCTGCCGCCCGTCGGCGCAGGCAACGTACTTCAGGATATGATAGAGTCGCGCCTTTTGCCGGTGGTTGAGCTCAAAGAGGTCTTTCGTCAGTCTATGGGCAGCCTTATAGTTACAAATGCTCACCGCATAGTCGACGGGCAGGATATTGTCACCGACCGCAAAGACAGCGACTTCTTTTTAATGGAGCGGCAGACCCCTGCTCTTGCGGCAAAGACCATAGCGGAGCTTTATGCAGAAAGACTGCCGCGCGCATATTCGTATTCGCCGCTCAGGGATATACAGGTGCTGTGCCCGTCAAAAAAAGGCGAGGTCGGAACGGTCAACCTCAATAAAATACTTCAGGCGCTTGTAAATCCGCCGTCGGATGAAAAGAACGAGCTGAATTCGGGCTTCCGCCTTTTCCGTGAGGGCGACAAGGTAATGCAGATAAAAAACAATTACGATATTCATTGGGACAGCGATAAAGAGTCGGGCGACGGTATTTTCAACGGCGACATCGGCATAGTGGAAAAAATAGATTCTAAAAGCGAGACCGCATCAATAAGATTTGATGACCGCACCGCGCTGTATGCCAAGGAACAGATGACGGAGCTTGAGCTTGCATATGCCGTCACCGTACATAAAAGTCAGGGCAGCGAATTTAAAGCGGTCATAATGCCCGTTGTAAATGTAATACCGCAGCTTTGCTACAGAAATCTTCTTTATACGGCTGTGACAAGGGCAAAGGAGCTTATGATAATTGTCGGCACTAAAGACGAGGTTATGAAAATGGCGGCGAACGATAAAAAAACACGCCGCTATTCGGCGCTGAAAAAGCTGTTGCTTAATGATACCGCTCCCGCAATTCTCGGTACAACGGGGATTTAAAAGAGTTAAACCGCTTTTTTAAAGAGCAAACAAAACACACCCCTTGGGCACTTTTAGTACTCAAGGGGTGTGTTTTTATCTTAAATTATATCAGGCTTCATCTTTTTTCTTTTTGATTATAACGCCTGCCGCGGCTGCCGCCGTAATAACGGCAAATGACGATAACGCTATGCCGCGCTTAGCGCTTCCGGTTTTGGGGATTTTCGACGATGTCTTATTTTCGCCGCCCGAAAGTCTTGTTTCGGCGGTTTCTTCAATAAGCTCTGTCGTGTTTTCCGTTGTATCCGCGGGTGATGTTTCCGTTACGGGCACAGGCTCGTTTTCGTCAATTACAAGCTTTGCGGCGTCGTTCATAAACGGATAATCCTTGAGCTCGTCGTCGTTTAAGTGCGTAAAGGTAAATGTCTTTTCCTTTATGAGCCTTTGCGGACTGTTGAGACGATACCTGACCTTTATGCTGATAGGCTGAGTGATTTTAGCGTTGCAGTAGTCGGTCATTGAAATGACTGCCGTGCTGCCTGCACCTATTCCGGTGTATGAATTGTACTCCGGTGAAAGGTTAAAGCCCTTAGCCGAAATGTCAAGAATATCTATCGAATACTGCTCCGAAAGGTTTGTGAATACCAATGCCGTATCCTTTGATGAGTGGAATCCGGAATTTGTGTTGTTAAATCTCATATATAGGCCGTCCGCCGGATTTTGGGCAAGCTCAAACTGAGGATATTTCGGATTTGAGTATATATCCTTTATGCTGTCGCCGAACATAAATTCAAGTATAAATTCACGTGAGTATGAGTCCCAGTTGCTCTGCCCGTGGAACTGCCCCTTTATAAACCATGTGTTTTCGGGGAGATAAGAGCACGTTGCGTCTATATCTCTTTCGGGAGAGATGTGCCAATGCTTTTTGTTGTCGCACTGTGTTCCGACGGGAGTGTAATCTTCGGGGAATTGCTCTCCGAGGGGAGTGCAGGCAGAACCGGACGAAGTGTATACATCTATTATATAGTCGGAGTTCTTATATGTGCCGGTAACGCCGTTTATGCCCGTGTTTGACATTATGGCTATCTGAGTGCCGGCTTTTTGTGCTCTTTTAAGACCCTCGCTCATGTTTGCGAGCGCGTTGTAGTGGAATTCGTCAGAAGCCGCTATCAACGGAGCAGCCGCGACAGGGTCTACATATCCGTCGTTTATAAGACGAGCCTTAACTTCGTCGTATACGTTAAGCGGAATAAAGTCCCATATGCTGCCGAATTTGTCAATGTAATCGACGATGTATCTCTGTGCAACAAGATTGACGATTGTATTGAGATTTTGATATCCGCCCGTAAGGGTCGAAAGGAATTCGAGTATCCATTCCCATTCTTCTTCGGAGCGGAACCCGATTTCAACGAACTGTAATATGGTCGGGAAGTCAAGCGTTATATCGTTGCCGAGTAACGGGTCGCCTACCATATTGGTGCCGCCTATTGCCGGTACGTTGAGGCACGCCTTGTGCACCTTAGCCTCTTTGCCGTAATAATAGAGGTATGAAGCGCCGCACTGACCGCCGAAGCTCAAGCCGTATATATCTACTTTATCGGAACCTGTTAAGGCTCTTACTTCGTCAACATAAGCGTCAATGTCTTTTGCGTACTGAACTTGACCTTTGCGCCAGTCGTTTGTGTAAATGAATATGTAGTCTGCGGCGTTTTCAACGCCCTGTTGTGTGAGCCTTTCTACAAAGCCTTTCATTATGGGCTTTTCGCCGATGTACTCTTCCTGACCGTTTGCTATAAGCGTAGACATACGAGTGGCTTCTGCGCCCTTCGGGAAAGTGTCAAGGTTGTATTTCGACGAACCGTCCGCATTGCAGGCTATGGGGTCCATTACGTCAAAAAGAATTGTGCCGAGCGTGTCAACGAGCGGATCGGCATTGCCTTTTGCATATTCCTTCGCACCGTTTGCAAGATCATTGCCGTAGTCGTTTAAAACATGATCCTTGACCTTGTCAAAGTCAAGACCCCAGACTTTTTCACCGGTGTCTTGATTAAAGAGCTGTGGGCCGCTGTAGCCCTGTAAGAGAATGACCGGATAAACTTTTTCTTTTTTGCCGTCTGATGCAAAGACCGCTATTGAGAGCGAACCCGCTGCAAGTATCAGCGACAAAAGTACCGCTAAAAACCTTTTCATTTTTTTGCTCCTCCAAGCTTTGTGTATTTTACACATAAATTATAAATAAGTATAGCATTTTTAATTTAATTTGTAAACGATAAAATTTTTGTGCTGTATAAGCCCTGTTTTGATTACATTACAGTTAGCTTTTCCGTCCTTTTTTATTGACTTTAACATATTTAAGTGTTATCCTAACAAGGATATGCTAATTATCAGGGAGGAAAATGTATGAATATTTCAAGCTCGCTCGCGTCCCTTATAAACATACCGGCTGATAATATAATATATGCCGTAATACTGTTTGTTATAGGTCTTGTATTCATAGTAAAGGGCGGCGACGTTTTTGTTGACGCAGCTACATGGATAGCCGAGGCTACGGGAATCCCGAAGTTTATAATCGGCGCCACGGTAGTCAGCTTTGCCACAACGCTTCCGGAGCTTCTTGTTTCGTCGATAGCGGCGGTAAAGGGACAAAACGATATGGCAATAGGCAATGCCGTAGGTTCCGTAACCGCTAACATAGGTCTTATAATGAGCATTTCGGTATTGTGTATGCCGGCGGTTATTAAGCGAAGCTCGGTTGCGGTCAAGGGCTCTCTTATGATACTCGCGGTTGCCGCGATTTTCGCTTTCTCATATGACCTTGATTTGAACATTTGGCAGAGCATAATAATGATAGCCATATTTGTCGTATTTATGATAGAAAACATCATTTCCGGCAAAAAATCCTTGGCGTCCGATACAGAAGGAAACGAAAAAATCGAACATACCGGAAAGCAAATGGCTCTTAACATAGTAAAATTCTTAATAGGAGCTGCCGCAGTTGTCGTAGGCGCCGATTTACTCGTTGACGACGGAACGGTAATTGCCCGTCACTTGGGTGTATCCGAGGCAATAATCGGTGTTACAATAATAGCAATAGGCACGTCTTTGCCGGAGTTTGTTACCACTCTTACCGCAGTTGCAAAGAAACAGTCCGAGCTCTCCATAGGCAACATTATAGGCGCCAACATAATAGACTTAACGCTTATTCTTCCGATATGCGCGTTCTTGTCGGGCGGAACCCTCACAGTCGGCAAACAGTCGGCGTTCCTCGATATGCCGGTTTGCCTGCTCGTTATAGCAATAGCCATAATACCGACGCTGATTTTCAAAAAACTCAGCCGTTGGCAGGGCGCATTGATGATTTGCATTTATATCGGATATGTGGCGGTGCTTGTCACAAATTCGTCTATGCATTATCTTCCGTTTTAAAGCAAAAGGAGCTGTATTTTTACAGCTCCTTTTTTAATGTCATAAAAATGCTTTGAGTTTACCAACGAAATGGGAAACAATCAAAAGAAACCGTTGACCTTGTTTGAAAAGACGCTGGCTAAGCTAAACATACGGCACAAGAAAATTCGGGCTTTCACGCCGAGACATAACGGTAAAGTCGAACGCAGTCACCGCAAGGACAACGAGTACTTTTATGCTTCTCACAAGTT
>DJOQ01000031.1:12632-13265 GCA_002437245.1 Ruminococcaceae bacterium UBA6434 | reverse complement strand
GCGGAGGCGTTATGTTTAACGCCTTGAAAGTCGTTTTGATGATCGAAAGCGGTATCTTTCTCTTAAGCTTTTTCATCAGTGGTATTGTATACTCAAACTGGGTTCCAATTGACGCGATACAAGGCTTCCTGTTCGCACTGCTTGTTATTTTTTTCCTTCATGCCGGCGCGATCTTTGATATGATGAAAATGGGAATGAGCGTCAATAAAGGAGCTGCTTTTGGAGAAAAGTACACGCGCATCCTTTTGCCGTCATTCTTGTTCATTCTCATTGCTGATGTATTCTTCATAATTGTTTCTCTGTTTAAGGGCGGATTATTTAGAGGCTGGCTTCAACGAAAATAGCAAAGACGTTTGAGCCGGTCAGCGGCAGGATAAAGGAGGCGTCTTGCTTGCGTAAGTATAAAACAAAGACATCGACTTTGTGATGCGTTCTCTTTCGGGTTTAAGCTAAAAGACTAAACCGGCTTGCGCTGATTAAAGGTGATAAAAAAGATGCCATCCGTAAGGGCGGCATCTTGGTTATATACGACTACGGAATTTGTGCAGACATCATCTGCACAAATTACCTGCCGCTTTCCTATTTCAAAAATCTGTTTTCATACTCCTGATGGTGCAGACAATAGCCCTGTGC
>DJOQ01000031.1:4846-12504 GCA_002437245.1 Ruminococcaceae bacterium UBA6434 | reverse complement strand
ATATCATAGCCGTAACGGATATATTCGAGGATTTCCTCATCGCCCAAGGATACCTGAAAAGCGAACACATTCGCTTCGTATTTCATCCGGCTCTCCTGCATATTGAGGATATTGAACTCTTTGAAGCCGTCTGCTTTCCGCAGACAGTAACCGTTTGTATTTTACCATATCCGCAGCCAACCATGACTGAACGCTGATAAAATGCTGTTCAATTTTCACCGAAGGCGACGGAAACTCAGAAATATCTATATATATCATACTCTTTTGTCAAGGTGAGCTTAGGTTTTTCCGTTTTTTTACCTCAAAAATCGTAGATTCACTTTGACAATTTAGGATAAAATTCCGTTAAGCCATAGGTTATTCAAATTAAGTGTTGACAAAAGGGTGCTTTTTTGTGTATAATATTCAAGCATTCGCAAGTGATGCGGTTTGCTGATATGGCTCAGGTGGTAGAGCACATCCTTGGTAAGGATGAGGTCGGCAGTTCGAGTCTGCCTATCAGCTCCAGAAAAAGGACTAAGCTTTTGCTTAGTCCTTTTTCGTATTTACAGTGTTTATAAGCTGTTTTTATAGTCGTCTATCACAAGGCGGTGAGTAGACGGAATGTTCTCGGGTATCTCTTCGGGATAAAACCACTCGAGTGCCTCCGATTCGCCGTCGTTTATCATAAGCGTTCCGCTGAAATCCTTTGTGGTGTAGGCGGTCACGACAACATACCATTCGTCGCCGTTTTGCGCTCTGCAAATGTGATCCTTCCCTGAGTACACACCGAGCAGTTTAAGGTTTTTGACGGTGAGATTTGTCTCTTCCCGAACCTCGCGTACGGCAGTTTCAACGGTTGATTCGCCAAGCTCCATAAGACCTCCGGGGAGACCCCATTTGCCTTTCGGATAGGTTCTTTTTTGCATAAGGATTTTGCCGTCTTTGTTTTCTATGATTACAAGACTGCCGTTAAGAATAATTCTTTTGTGACCTATCAGTTTGCGTATATCCTCGATATAGCCCATATATTAAAGCTCCTTATACATAGACGACGCGCTCTCTTTTGTCGCATATTCGGTGACATTCAGAACCTGATATTTTGTTACCTTTTGCCCGAATGTTATTTCGATAATGTCACCTGTTTTGACATCGTATGAAGCGCGTGCAGCCTTACCGTTTACGGTAACGTGTTTTGCGTCGCAGACCTCGTTTGCCACGGTACGCCTTTTTATGATACGCGAAACCTTTAAATATTTATCAAGTCGCATTTTTTCACTCCCTTTACGCTTTAATTTTAAAATAAGAGCCGCTCTAAGTCAAGAAATTAAATTGTTGAATTCCTACTGTTTTTGTATTATTATAATAGCGATATGCAATGTGATGTTTTCCGGCGCCTTACGTCGGGCAAAAGGATATATATTTATGGATATAGACACAAAAGAAGTGCTCCGCTACCTCGGGTATAAAGGACATGAGGCGGACGCAAAAACCATTGACCTTATTAACCACGTTAAAATTGAAATAATCACGTCCATTCAGCCGAGAAGCTTATACAGAGAGTGCAAGCTCGAATACCTGTCCGACAGCGCCGTAAAGCTTGACGGTATTGAATTTCACTCGGCAAAGCTTGTAAAGCACCTGCGAAATTCAGACAGAATATTGCTTTTTGCCGCAACACTCGGTATGCAGAGCGATATTCTCGTAAGGCGCTACGCCGGAGTAGATACCGCGCGGGCGGCGGTTATGCAGGCGGCAACGGCGGCGGCTGTTGAAAGCTTTTGCGACGATGTCTGTGAAAATATAGCAAAAGAAGAGGAAAAGCGCGGTTATTTTTTAAGACCGCGTTTCAGCCCCGGTTATGCGGATTTATCGCTTGAGAGCCAAAAGGAGTTTTTTAAACTTCTTGACTGTACCAAGCGTATAGGACTTACTTTGTCCGAAAATTGTATGATGATACCCACAAAGTCCGTTACGGCGTTTATAGGGCTTACTAAGGATAAAGAGTGTAATTTTAACGCCTGTGCCGAGTGCGGCAACAAAAATTGCGAGTTCAGAAGAGGTTAAGCTATGAAATTTATCGACCTTTTAGGTAAAGAAAGATTGTTTTTTGACGGAGCCATGGGCACAATGCTCCAAAAAAACGGACTTGCTGCTGGCGAAATTCCCGAGACGTGGAATATTACTCATCGCGATACGGTTTACGCTATTCATAAGGCGTATGCGGACGCAGGATGCAATATAATAAAATCAAACACGTTCGGTGCGAATGCACTGAAATTCAAGGGCACCGACTACACCGTGGAGGAGATCGTCACTTCCGCGATAGATATAGCTAAAAAAGCGGTGTCGGGATTTGATAAAACCTTTGTGGCGCTTGATCTCGGTCCCACGGGCAAGCTCTTAAAGCCGTACGGCGAATTACCGTTTGAGACGGCATACGAGCTTTACAAGCAGCAGGTTATCGCAGGCGAAAAAGCAGGCGCCGACCTTGTGCTTATAGAGACCATGGGCGACACTTACGAAATCAAAGCCGCCGTGCTCGCCGCCAAAGAGAACTGTGACTTACCGATAGTTGTAACCATGATATTTGACGAGAGCGGCAAGCTGCTTACGGGCGCCGACATCAAAACGGCGGTATTTATGCTTGAGGGTCTCGGCGTTGACGCAATAGGATTTAACTGCGGCCTCGGACCGCGTCAGATGCTCTCCCTTTTGCCCGAGCTTTTAAACTATTCAAGTACGCCTCTTGTTGTAAACCCAAATGCCGGGCTTCCGGAATGCGTCAACGGGGTTACGTTTTTCAACGTTACTCCCGAGGAATTTGCCGATGATTTAAAGGAACTTGCCGAAATGGGCGTTTCCCTGCTCGGAGGCTGCTGCGGAACTACGCCGGAGCACCTGAAAGAGGCTGTAAAGCTGTGCAAAGATATTCCCGTTTCACCTGTAAAGCCTAAAAACATTACAGCGGTTACATCATACTCAAAAACGGCTGTAATAGGCGAAAGACCTATAATAATAGGCGAAAGAATAAACCCGACCGGCAAGAAAAAACTCAAAGCGGCGCTCGTTTCGGGCGACAGCGGCTATATTTTTTCCGAGGCTCTGTCGCAGGTCGAATGCGGAGCCGACGTACTCGATGTTAACGTCGGTTTGCCCGAAATTGACGAGCCTAAAGTAATGTGCGATACCGTTAGGGGTATACAGGGCATTACCAATCTTCCGCTTCAGATAGATACTTCCGACCCCGCGGCAATGGAGCAGGCTCTTCGCATATACAACGGCAAGCCGCTTATAAATTCGGTAAACGGCAAAAAAGAGAGTATGGAAAAAATCTTTCCGCTCGCTAAAAAATACGGCGGAGTCGTGGTTTGCCTTACACTTGACGAAAGCGGTATTCCCGACAGCGCCGAGGGCAGAATTAAAATTGCCGAGAAAATAATAAATACCGCAAAAGAATACGGTATAGATAAAAAGAACCTTATAGTGGATACGCTTGCCATGACGGTAAGCACCGGAGCGGAAAACGCAAAGAGAACATTGCAGGCTCTGTCATATGTTCGCAACACTCTCGGAGTGAATACGGTTTTGGGCGTTTCCAATATTTCCTTTGGCCTTCCGAAACGCGATAATATCAATGCGGCATTTTTCACGCTCGCCATGGGTAACGGACTTTCGGCAGGTATTATAAATCCGAAATCCGACAGTATGATGAACGCTTTTTATTCCTATTGTGCGCTTAACGGATACGACGAAAATTTTGAAACGTATATCAGCAAGACATCGGATTCGGCGCCGACGATAAAAAATGAGAAAACCGACCTTAAAACCGCGGTTATAAACGGGCTCTCGGGAGCGGCTGGTGAAAATGCAAGGGAGCTTTTAAAAACAGAGCAGCCGCTTGATATTATAAATTCTTATCTTATCCCTGCGCTTGATATTGTGGGTAAGGGCTTTGAGGACGGAACGGTCTTTCTGCCGCAGCTTCTTATGAGCGCCGATGCGGCAAAGGCGGCATTTGACGAAATCAAGGCGTGCATACCTGCCGAAGCAAGCGGCAACGAGAAAAAGAATAAGGTCATTATAGCTACGGTTAAGGGCGATATTCACGATATCGGCAAAAATATAGTGAAGGTATTGCTTGAAAATTACGGCTTCGACGTAATCGACCTCGGCAAAGACGTAGACCCCGAAATTATAGTAGATACCGCAATAAAAGAGAAGGTTAAGCTGGTTGGCCTGAGCGCTCTCATGACTACAACAGTTGTGAATATGGAAGAGACAATTCGTCTTTTAAGGAAACGCTATCCCGAATGTAAGGTAATGGTCGGCGGCGCTGTTATGACTCAGGATTATGCCGACAGAATAGGCGCCGATTCTTACGCAAAGGACGCTATGGGAGCTGTGCGTTACGCCGAAAAGCTGTTTTCGGAAGAGTAAAATGACGCGGTGAAAATCGGATATGTTAAAAGGCTTTGTGTGATTTTATGTTTGCACAGAGCCTTTTTGTGCATATTGCGAAAAAATATCCTTGCAAACGGATTTCGTATATGGTAAAATTACCGTTACTATGTAATGAAAGAGGGATATATATGTTTTGGTTTCTGGGAGTTCTTGCGGGAATTCTTTTGAGCGTTGCGGATATTTTTCTGCTGACGCGCAAAAAAAGTGTACCTGCATGTATTATTGCGGTGTTACGCGACACAATAGTGAGTAACTTAGCGTCGCTCGGAATTATGTCGGTTATACTTAAAATACCGAATGTGCTTTTAACATCACTGCACGGTAAATGGTATCCGCTCAAGTATTTTGTGTTTGTTTTGGCTGTCGGGCTTGTATTTTTGTTCGGCCGCGGAGTTGTCGAGGGTGTAATATCCTTTTCGCATACAAAGCCGAAACACAAGGTCGGCGCATGGATACTTCGCATTATATCAATGCTTTCGTTTGCTCTCGGTATGGCGGCATTCACGGCTTCTATCTGGGCGGCAGATACATTTGCAGGACTTACGCCCGATCAGATGATAATAAATCTGAATTCCGATAACGGCGGCGCAAGCTCCGAAGTTATGGATACGCTTTTCCAAGGTCCTGTTTTGCTGACATCCGCGGCAACAATTCTGTTTTGCGTATTCGCTTTTTCAACGAGAAAAATCTTATATAAGCTCCATGAAAAACAGCGTACCGTATTTTCGGGACTTGCAAGACGTCTCACGGCTCTTTTCTTGGCGCTTCTTATGCTTTTCGGCGGCGTGGCGTTCGGCGTTAAAAAGCTTTCGCTTCAAAAACTCTATGCTGCTTATGCGGATGATTCACCGTACATAGAAGAAAATTTTGCCGATCCCACAAAGGTTAAAATGACCTTCCCCGAGAAAAAGCGTAACCTTATCCATATTTATCTCGAATCCATGGAGAACTCGTATTTCTCAAAGGAGCTCGGCGGATATATGGATACAAACCTTCTTCCCGACCTTGAAAAGCTTTCAAAAGAGGGCTACAATTTCTCGGATCTTCCCGAGGGCTTCGGCGGTAACCCGACTTCGACGGGCGGTAACTGGTCTGTGGCTTCAATGGTAAATATGAGCAGCGGCTTGCCCATGAAAGTGCCGGTCGGCGCCAATGCGTACGGCTCTGCCGACAACTTCCTGCCGGGTGCTACCACAATAGGCGATATATTAAAAGAGCAGGGATATAATCAGACCGTTATGTTCGGTGCGGATGCCGCATTCGGCGGACTTGATTTCTTCTTTGAGGAGCACGGCGACTACAAAATAATGGACTACAAGCGTGCGAAGGAAGATAACTTCATCCCTCAGGATTACAGCGTTTGGTGGGGTTATGAGGATGATAAGCTCTATGAATACGCAAAGATGGAGCTTACACGTTTGGCAAGCGAGGATAAACCGTTCTACTTCGTTATGGAAACAGCGGATACGCACTTCCCGGACGGCTACCTTTCACCCAATGCCGAGACCCCGTTTGACAAGCAGTATGCAAACGTAATATTCTACAGCCAGGCACAGGCGACAAAGTTTGTACGTTGGATACAGTCTCAGCCGTTCTATGAGAACACTACTATCGTAATTAACGGCGACCACCTTAGTATGGACCAGAATTTCTTTAAGGATTTTGACCCGAATTACAGGCGTACATGCTTTAACCTTATACTTAATCCCGCACCGAACTGCACTTCGGCTCCCGATACTCGCTTCCATAACCGCGAGTGGGCTGTATTTGATATGTTCCCGACAATGCTCGCAAGTATCGGCGTTGAGATAGAGGGTAATAAGCTCGGCATAGGAACCGACCTCTTCTCGGATACACCGACTCTCTTTGAGCGCGACGGAACGGATTTCGTAAACGAAGAGCTTGAAAAACGCAGTAATTTCTATAACGAGCATATTCTTGTCGATTGGTCAAGAATAGGCGGCGGCGACAAAAAAGACAAATAATAAATCACGGGATGTAAAACTTATGTTTTACATCCCGTTTTTTGCTTACAGAATTTTGTAACCGTTAAATAACTATGCCGCCGTTTACGGAGATTACCTGCCCAGTGATATATGACGATTTGTCATCGGCCAAAAATGAAACCGCATTTGCCACGTCTTCGGGAGTGCCGAGCCGCATTACGGGTATTTCTTCACGCAGCATATCCACGGTATCTTTGCCGAGCTTTGTTACCATTTCGGTGTTAATAACTCCGGGTGATACAACATTTACCGTAATTCCCGACGGAGCAACTTCTTTTGCGAGCGCCTTGCTGAGCCCTATAATACCTGCCTTTGCCGCGGAATAATGCACTTCGCACGAGCCTCCCGTCTCGCCCCACATAGAAGAGATGTTTATTATCCTGCCCGCTTTTCTGTGAATAAAATAGGGGAGCACCGCACGGCAAAAATAAAAGGCACCGCTTAGATTTGTGTTTATCATATCAAGCCAATCATCGTCGGTTATATCGGTAAAGAGCTTTTGAACCGATATACCGGCGTTATTTACGAGCACGCTTATTTCGCCGAATTCACATTCAATCTTTTTCGTTACCGCATTAACTTCGTCGCTGTTTCTTATGTCGCATCGGTACGTTTCGGCGCTGCCGCCCGAAAGTCTTATTTTGTCCGCTAAAGCGGCAGCCTTTTCCGCGTTTTTATTGTATATAAGTGCCACCGAAAATCCGTCATCGGACAGACGTTTGGCAATTTCGGCGCCTATCCCTCCGGAGGCACCCGTAATTACGGCTAAGCTCATTTTATCGCTCCCTTAGAAGTTGAATTGATTATGAAAATTTTTGCTTTGAATGTACAGCCGCTCGATTTATTCGACCGATTGCGGCAATACAAAAGTTATGCGCAGCAATGGCGAAAATGCGAAAAATCGCCGTGCCGACCCGTTTTAGGCATATCATATTCGGCATTCGCGCACTTATCATATATTAACACATTAAAGGCAGTTTCACAATCTTTGTATTTGCGAATACTAAAAACAGAACTTTTTTGATTTTTTCTCTTGCAAAAACAGCGCGGTTCATTTATAATATGTGAGCAACTAAAGTAAGGCTGTTTTTGTTTTGAATATTCGCTGCCGCAGTTCAGCTGCCGGAACGACAATTCACAGCCGACAGAGACTGTCGATTTTTGTTCAAAGCAATTTAATTTCATAAATGCTACTGTGGCTCAGTTGGT
>DJOQ01000031.1:713-4736 GCA_002437245.1 Ruminococcaceae bacterium UBA6434 | reverse complement strand
CAAGTCCGGCCAGTAGCTCCAAAACCTGCGGAAGCGTCGTGTTTTCGCAGGTTTTTCCTTTTTCTGAAATGCATTTCAAAATTCAATACGCAACAAAAAAATCTCACTCTTTTTTACGGAGTGAGATTTTGTTCGTTTACTCAATTTTTAACTCAAGACCAGCTATTGACCATTTATGAATTTATCACATTTCCGCCGAGTAAATTTCCCATTGTATTTGCAATGTTTTCTTGCATGGAGTCCGTCACATGCATATAGGTGTTCATTGTAAATCCAGTGTCTGTGTGTCCTGACATAGGCAAAGCAAACAAATTTCCTCTACCATTTTTACCGATACAGTAGGGTTTTTGCATAAAATACAAGATATTCCATGCTTTCGTTAAGTTCTCTTAACACAGGCGAAAAATCTTTTACGCATTTTTTACCCACAATGGCGCGCGGTTTTAACATTTCATGGCTATACTAAAACCAGAGTAGCGAACTACCGCTGCAAAAAACGTCAAGCGCGAAAAGGAGAATGAACCATGACGAAACAAAAAAGAACCCATAAAACTTCAAAAGTCCTGCTGAGCCTAGTTCTGGCCGGAGCAGTGGTGAGCGGTGTGTTCACCGGTTGCTCCGCCGACAAAAGCAACAAAGAAAACAAGGATACCACCGCAGGGGTCACCGGTAGCATTACCGTTGTGTCCCGAGAAGAAGGATCCGGCACCCGAGGTGCTTTTGTGGAACTGATGGGGATCGAGGCGAAAGACGCCTCCGGAAACAAGATTGACAACACCACCACAGCGGCAGAGATTACCAACAGTACCGCCGTTATGCTAACCACCGTAGCCGGCAACAAAAATGCCATCGGATACGTATCTTTGGGTAGCCTTAACGACACGGTGCAAGCTCTGACCATTGACGGCACAGAGCCCACTGCCGAAAATGTTAAGAACGGCAGCTATAAAGTCTCTCGCCCCTTTAACATTGTCACCAAAGAAAATCTAAATCCGGCGGCCCAGGACTTTGTCAATTACATTCGAAGCGCCGACGGTCAAAAGATCATTGAGGACAACCACTATGTGAGTCAGTCTAATACCGGTGCTTTCAAAAGTAGCGGCGCCAAGGGCAAGGTGCTGGTGGCCGGCTCCTCCTCCGTCACCCCGGTGATGGAAAAACTGGCTGAGGCGTATCAAAAGATCAATGCCGGCGTAACAGTTGAGGTGCAGCAAAGCGACTCCACCACCGGTATCGTCTCTGCCATCGACGGTACTTGCGACATCGGTATGGCCTCACGAGAATTGAAAGACACGGAGACCGCTAAAGGGGTCAACGCCACTGTTATTGCTATGGACGGGGTGGCTGTGATCGTCAACAAGGCCAACCCACTGAAAGCCGTCTCCACGGACACCGTGCGCCAAATCTACACCGGTGCCGTTACGGACTGGGCAGATGTAAAATAAACGTAAAACCAAACCCAACCACAAGGGGGCGCCGTGGCGCCCCCACTTCACTATAAATAAAGGATATTTATGATTGCAAAAATCAAAGAATGGACTATGAGACTGGTGTTTGCCCTGGCTGCTGGGCTGTCCGTGCTGGCAGTGGTGCTGATATGCATTTTCCTGTTCGCCGGGGGTGCGCCTGCTATTCGCCAAATCGGACTGGTGCCCTTTCTCACCGGACGCACCTGGCGCCCGCTACAAAATGAATTTGGCATCTTCCCCATGATTGTTGGCAGCATTTACGTAACTGCCGGGGCTATTGTGGTGGGCGTGCCTGTGGGGATTGGCACTGCCGTGTTTTTGGCTCGCTTTTGCCCGGCACCTTTGTACCGGGTGCTCAAGCCGGCAGTCAATCTGTTGGCCGGCATTCCTTCCATTGTGTATGGCTTTTTTGGGTTGACGGTACTGGTGCCGGAAGTACAGGCTCTGTTTCACACTTCGGGCAAAGGGGTGCTCACCGCCTCTCTGGTGCTGGGTATTATGATTCTTCCCACCATCATCAATGTGTCCGAGTCTGCCTTGCGAGCGGTACCCAACAGCTACTACGAGGGCGCGCTGGCTTTGGGCGCCACCAAGGAGCGGGCCGTGATGTGCACCCTGCTGCCGGCAGCGAAAAGCGGCATCAGCGCTGGGGTTATCCTGGGCATTGGCCGAGCCATCGGCGAGGCCATGGCCGTCAGTATGGTGGCCGGCAACCAGCCGATCATTCCCAAGAGTGTCACCGACGGGGTGCGTACCCTCACCGCCAATATTGTGCTGGAAATGGCCTATGCCGCCGATCTGCACCGTCAGGCGCTGATCGCCACCGGGGTGGTGCTGTTTGTGTTTATCATGATCATCAATCTGCTGTTTTCAATTCTAAAGCAAGGAGGGCGTCTATGGAAGCGAGACTGAAGCGGCGCAAAAACTGCCGGGTCATTTTGGTGAGAGCAGCGCTGTGGCTCTGCACCCTGTTCACCGCCGGTGTGTTCGTTCTGCTGGTGATATATGTGCTGGTGCGAGGTGTGCCCCACCTGCAGCTGTCCATGTTTAGTCCCACCTATACCACCAAGAACCTATCCATGATGCCGGCGATCATAAACACCCTGATCATAACCGGAGTGACCCTGCTGATCGCAGTGCCACTTGGGGTGGGCGCCGCTATTTATCTGACGGAATACGCCAAACCCGGCAACCGATTGGTACCGCCCATTCGTCTTACCACCGAGACCCTGGCGGGCATACCCTCCATTGTCTACGGTCTGTTTGGCTACCTGATATTTGTGAAGGCACTGCACCTGCGGCTGTCGCTGCTGTCCGGTGCACTGACATTGGCTATTATGATTCTGCCTACCATTATGCGCACCACGGAGGAAGCTCTGCGTAGCATTCCTCAAAGCTACCGGGAGGCCAGTTTCGGTTTGGGTGCCGGACGGCTGCGCACGGTGTTTGTGATTTTGCTACCCACTGCCGCGCCGGGAATATTCAGCGGTATTCTGCTGGCTGTGGGCCGCATTGTAGGTGAGACCGCCGCACTGATCTACACAGCCGGTACTGTGGCCAAAATAGCCGGGATCACCGACGGCGGCCGCACGCTGGCAGTGCATATGTATGCCCTCATCGGTGAAGGGCTGTATACGAACGAGGCTTACGCTACCGCCGTGGTGCTGCTGGTGGTCGTTATATTGCTCAATGCCCTGTCCGATCTGCTGCTGGGCAAATACAAGAAAGGAGATGGCCGATGACCGCATTTTCTGTGCAAAACTTAAACTTATATTACGGCGACTTCTGGGCGCTAAAAGATATCACCATGGAGATCCCGGAGAACCAAATCACCGCACTGATCGGTCCCTCAGGCTGCGGCAAATCCACCCTGCTTCGGTGCTTGAACCGTATGAATGACACCATTGACACCTGCCGCATAGAGGGCAAGGTGCTGCTTCACGGCACAGATATTTACGCCAAAAAGACGGATGTGAACCTGCTACGCCGCCGGGTGGGCATGGTGTTCCAAAAACCCAATCCCTTTCCCTTGTCCGTTTATGACAATATCGCATACGGTCCCCGTACCTACGGCAGGCGAAAAAAGCGGGAACTGGACCAAATCGTGGAGCAGGCCCTGCGTAGCGCAGCCATTTGGGACGAGGTCAAGGACAAGCTGAAAAAAAGCGCTTTGGCTCTGTCCGGTGGGCAGCAGCAAAGGATATGCATTGCACGGGCGCTGGCAGTGGAACCGGAGGTGCTGCTGATGGACGAGCCCACCTCTGCGCTGGATCCAATCTCCACCGCCAAGATTGAAGAGCTGGCGTTGGAACTGAAAAAGAAGTACACCATCGCCATTGTGACCCACAATATGCAGCAGGCTGCCCGAATCAGTGACCAAACCGCCTTTTTTCTGCTGGGGGAGATAGTGGAGTGCGCCCCCACCAGGACGCTGTTTAATGCGCCGGCGAACCCTCGCACACGGGACTACATTACCGGCCGCTTTGGCTAAGGCCGGAAAAAATAACAAAGCCGTATGTATGCTTTTGATATGCACCCCAAAAGTTAGACACTT
>DJOQ01000031.1:0-593 GCA_002437245.1 Ruminococcaceae bacterium UBA6434 | reverse complement strand
ATTTAAAATAGGTGTTATAATGAATATGCGAGAGCACCATTTGGGATATTGTGAAACAGTCCAAAATATTGGAATATAACACAAGGACAAGAGCAGAACTATAAAAATACAGTAATAAGGTGGGAACGCATATATTTGGAAGAAGGAGCCGAAGGCCTAATGAAAGAAAAACGAGAGCAATGTTAAATTATAAAATCTGATTTTTGTCCTCAAATAGTTCAAAATACAAATAATATTGTGGCTATTAGTAAAACAACACACCGAGCAATAAGTGGCTACTATTCCGGCGTACAGCCTTTTACAAATGGAATGATTGTACATAATTGGCTTGCTGGACAAAGCTTTAGTAACCGGTATGAGTTTGGAATTAATGTGATTAAAATGTTCATGTGAGGTGTGTATATGAAAGACTGTTACAATATTTGTAGAATTATCGCAACAACAATGCACAAAGAACGACTATCGTTTGCTATCACGTCGGAATTTTGTGCTGTATGCCTTGGAGGCGCTATATAAAAGATGACTGCATTATAAATATACGACAAAACAAGACCAAGCGCCGGTTCTGAAAAATAATGTAGGTTTGACAATGA
>DJOQ01000028.1 GCA_002437245.1 Ruminococcaceae bacterium UBA6434 | reverse complement strand
CAACGGAAACATTCTGGTTTTCTGCTTCAAAGACGGCTCGGAAGTGACACGCACATGGAAAGACCGTTCCAGAGCAGAAAGTTGGACGGACGAGATGAAGGAAGCTGCACGCCGAAAAACCTTAGAGAGGAGCAAGCACAATGCCTAAAGTAACCATGATACCCGCAACCATCAATCCGCTGACACACCTGCCGAAGGTGGCCGCGCAGAAGCGGCGTGTTGCAGGATATGCCCGTGTTTCCACCGACAGCGACGAGCAGTTCACCAGCTACGAAGCCCAGGTGGATTACTACACCAAATTCATACAGTCCAAGCCGGAATGGGACTTCGTAAAAGTATATACGGATGAGGGCATTTCCGGCTGTAACACCAAAAAGCGAGACGGCTTTAACAGCATGGTTTCGGATGCTCTTGCCGGAAAAATCGACCTCATTGTCACAAAGTCGGTCAGCCGATTTGCCAGGAACACCGTGGACAGTCTGGTCACCATCCGCAAGCTGAAGGAAAACGGTGTGGAATGTTACTTCGAAAAGGAAGGTATTTTCACATTTGACGGCAAGGGTGAGTTGCTCATCACCATCATGTCGAGCCTTGCCCAAGAAGAAAGCCGCAGCATTTCGGAAAACATCACCTGGGGACAGCGTAAGAGCTTCGCTGACGGAAAGGTGCATCTTGCCTATAAACGTTTCCTTGGCTACGAAAAGGGTGAGGACGGCAGACCTACCATTGTGGAAAGCGAAGCGAAAGTTGTTCAGCTGATTTACCGTCTTTTCCTTGACGGCAAGAGCCAAGCCGCCATTTGCAGATGTTTGGAGGACTTGGGGATTCCGTCACCAGGCGGCAAAGATAAATGGAGCAAGACCACGGTCACCAGCATTCTGCAAAATGAAAAGTACAAGGGGGATGCGCTACTCCAGAAGTCCTTCACGGTTGATTTTCTGGAAAAGAGGATGAAGCCCAACGAGGGTGAGGTGCCGCAATACTATGTGGAAGGCAGCCACCCTGCCATTGTTGACCCGGATGAATGGGATCATGTGCAGACGGAGTTTGCCAGGAGGAAAGCATTGGGCAGAGCCTACAGCGGAAAGAGCGTTCTTTCAGCCAAGTTGGTCTGTGAGGACTGCGGCGGCTTCTTCGGCTCAAAGGTCTGGCATTCCACCGACCGCTACCGCCGCACCATCTGGCAATGCAACAGCAAGTTCAAGGTTGAAGAACGCTGCCATACTCCCACGGTAAACACGGAAACCGTGCAGCGGCTTTTCACTCAAGCCTACAACCGGATGATGGAGAACCGGGAGCAGATCATCAAGGACTGCGAAACCATGCGCCGTGCGCTGACAGACTTTGCGGAATTGGACGCAGAAATTGAACGGCAGCTTGAGGAAACACAGGTCGTAGCCGAACTGGTCAAGGCGGCAGTCAAGGAAAACGCTTCCACGGCGCAGTCTCAGGAGGCTTATCTGAGAAAGTATGAAGCCCTCACCGAGCGTTACGAAAAAGCCGCTGCGGAACTGGAGCGGTTACAGAACCTGCGTACTACGCAAAGTCAGCAAGACAAGGCAATGGCACTTTACATCCGCACCCTCAAAAAACAGCCGGTGGTGCTGCGTGAGTGGAGCGACACCATCTGGACGGTGATGGTCGAGAAGGCAATCGTCCACAGGAACGGTGCGATTACCTTCGTTTTCAAGAACGGCACAGAGGTCAAGGTCGGAGAATAAGATACAAGGTCGCAAGGTCGTTCGTATTTTGGGCGAACAGGTTTTGCGGCCTTTCTTTTGCGCTCTTGAGGAATAATTAAAATGTGCACACCCTTTTTGCCGAAAATGCACACCCCCGACTAAAATCTGCACACCCCTCGACCTTTCGTTAAAAAGTGTTATGGGAGAAAACGCAAAAGGCTCCGCAGCGACCGTTTCCGGAACGCCACGAAGCCTTATATCGTTAAAAAGTATCGAAAAGCCTTGCAAATCAAGGACTTTGCAAAAAGAAACTGGACACCAATCAAGATACGCATTGTATCAAAATTAGTGTCCAGTTATGGCGGAGAGCAAGGGATTCGAACCCTCGAACCGTTTTAGGCGGTTACACGATTTCCAATCGTGCTCCTTCGACCAGCTCGGACAACTCTCCATAGATCAAATTACGAAGGATATTATATATGATTTTATTAAAAAAAGCAAGCAATATTTTTGCATTACACAAATTTCGGCATCCTACCGCAAAATAATATTAAAAGGGCTCAAATATTTCTTTGCCCCGTGTTCGCGAGAAGTTCTTTTTGTTTTAAAGGCAACGTACACAAATACGATTACGGTATGGGAGTTGTGCCCAATTCACGAGATACAGTTTTATGCATATCAAACATAATTGTATTTTTATGTAAAAATATTATTGACAAAATGCAAAAAAGCTGTAAGATAGTATTAAAGTGAATTTAAATTCACCCACAACAGATGAATGGAGTGTTAAGTAATGAGTTATAATCCTTATGACAACGTGCTCGCAACAGTTGAAAACGCAGCGCATATTCTCGGCTACAAGCCGGCTGAATACGAAGCTGTGAAGTACCCCGAAAGAGAACTCACCGTTTCCGTTCCCGTAAGAATGGACGACGGCAGCGTTAAAGTATTTAAAGGCTATCGCGTTCAGCATTCTACGGTAAGAGGTCCTGCAAAGGGCGGTATCCGCTATCATCAGAACGTCAATCTTGACGAAGTTAAGGCATTGTCGGCTTGGATGACATTTAAATGTGCGGTTGCCGATATTCCATACGGCGGCGGCAAGGGCGGCATAGTTGTTGACCCGACAACTCTTTCCGACGGTGAAAAGCAGAGACTTACAAGACGCTTTACCTCTATGATAGCACCTATAATCGGACCCGATAAAGATATACCCGCTCCCGACGTAGGAACAAACGCCGAAGTAATGGGCTGGATAATGGATACATACAGCATGTTAAACGGACACTCTACTCCTGCCGTAGTTACGGGTAAACCGATAGCTCTCGGCGGCAGCGAAGGCAGAAACGAAGCCACAGGTCGCGGCATAATGCTTAACACACTTTATATTTGCGAAAAGCTCGGCATAGACATTAAATCATCCACAATAGCTATTCAGGGTATGGGTAATGTCGGCAGCATTACGGCGAAGCTCCTTGACAAAGAGGGTGCAAAAATAGTTGCCGTAAGCGATGTTTCCGGCGGTATCTGCAATGAAAACGGTCTTAATATACCTGCAATTCTCGACTATCTCTCGACTAAGGGCAACCTCCTTTCGGGCTACAACGAAGACGGTATGAAGAGAATTTCAAACGAAGAGCTTTTAACGCTTGATACCACAATACTTATTCCTGCCGCTCTTGAGAACCAGATAAACAAAGACAATGCCGATAAAATCAAAGCTAAGGTTATAGTAGAGGGCGCCAACGGCCCCACAACTATTGAAGCAGATGAAATTCTCAATAAAAAGGGCATTGTACTTGTACCGGATATTCTCGCAAACTCCGGCGGAGTTGTTGTTTCATATTTTGAGTGGGTACAGAATCTCCAGTCATTTGAATGGACCGAAGAGGAAGTTAACTCAAAGCTCGCAAGAAAAATGAGCAAAGCGTTTGAAAACGTATACAGCATTGCAAAAGAAAACAATGTTTCTTTCAGAACGGGAGCTTATCTCATAGCTCTTAAGAGAGTTGTTGACACCACTAAGCTCAGAGGCATTTGGCCGTAATAAACCGAGATAACAAAGAACGAACCTCCTAAAAGGGGTTCGTTCTTTTTGTTTAAAAATAAATTTCCGGTTTGTTTGATTGTTTATCCGATTATCTTTTTATCGGCTTTCGTTTTTATCTTTTGACGGTTTTTCCTTTTTGCGGGTCTTATTGAACAGCGCGGCAGCCGTAACCGCAAGAATAACGGCTACAATCCCCGATGTAACGCCGACTATAACGAATGTCTCGTTTTTGATATGGTCTTTAACTGCGTTTTTAATATTATCAGCCGGAGAGGCTATCGCATTATTCTGTGTTTCCGGCTCTGCGGCGGTTTCTTCCGTCACCGGCTCATCGGGAAGCCCCTCGGTATAAGGCTCTGTCTCAATAGGCGCTATTATCGACGTGCCCGACTCGGATTTAACCGTAGTCAAAACATACGTCATAGTTGTAACGCCGTCCTCTGCGGTAACGGTAATTTTAGTGGTGTTACTGCCTATATCCATTTTAAGATAGCCCATCGGTATACTTACCTGTGCTTTTTCGTTATTCGGCACGGCGTCTATCTGAATTCTTGCTACGTCGCTCATTACGCTCGTATTATAAAAGAGCGTATCCGACGAAAATTCAGGAGAAAGCGTAAGATCCACCGTAGTTTCCCCTGCATCGGTTATACCGTAAACACGCATTGATTTAAGCGAGGCGTCGTTTGAGCTGTCGGGATTGGCATTGCCGTTGTTATTTTGCTGTGCCGACCCATCGGTTACAACCTGCACCTGCTGCCCCGGAGTATTGTTGCTCGACGGCATTATAAGCACGGAATTGCCCTGCGACGAAACATTTACACTTTTTGCACTCGAATCATAGGCTGCCGCATACACGGAAATCGGCGTACCCACGGGGGTAGAGCCCGACACGGTTCCGATAACGAGAAAAGTTATCGTCATAACGGTGCCTGCCTTTATCCGCACATTGTTCTGAGAAGATGTTGCGCCGACATACCTTATCTGCGAAGCACTTTCAATATGCGTACACGACGCCTGCGGAAGCGCGCTGCCTGCATCGCCGAGTGAGCTCGACTTATACTGAAGCTTGGTTTTATCGTAATTAACAAACACGGAATATGAGCCGAGAGAGGCCTCGGTATTTTTAATGCTTATAGTGACCGTCTCGCCCGTACGCGCCGTAGCGCCCGTTGAAAAAACGGAGAACCCATCCGCCGCATAGGCGCTGAAAGAGAAAAGGCACGAAAAAAGTATCGAAAGCGAAATTATAATACCGATAAATTTTTTAGTGCCTCTCATAGGGTCCTCCGAAAGAATCATATTAACAAATTTGCAAGCGTTCGGATAATGCACAAGCCGTATTATCCAACATTATATTATGTTAACATACAAATATGAATTTTTCAACAAATAAGAAATGAAAAGTCAAAGCCTGTCCGCTTCAACTATTATAACCGTTCCTTTTTTTACCGTTATTACAGCTTCGTCGGAGGTTATTTCATTACTGACTCCGAGTGCCGAAAACGGTGAAAGAGCATAATCCGAAAGCGGATAGTACACTCCGCTCTCCGAAACTATGCTGTCGCCGCCGACAGAAAATACCGACAGATAGTATTTTGCCGACTTGCGCTTTATTGTGACGCTCTCATTTTTGACGGCAAATATTTTATGATGAGAATCGATTATTGTTAAATCAGTGCCGCGCTGCTTTGCTTGTGCGATTAATATTATGTTTGCCAAAGTATGGTCTACTCTGCCGCCGAGCGCTCCCAAAAGAGTAATTTCCTTATATCCCCTCTTTTCCGCCACCGTGAGAGCGGTTTCGGTATCCGTTGCATCCTTTATGGGATTCAGGGCAATAAGCTCTTTTTGCGTTTCCGGCTTTTTTGAAGAATCATAATCACCCACAAACAAATCCGGCTCAACTCCGGCTTTGCGGCAATAAACATAACCTGCATCGGCGGCAATAACAAAATCGGCGCTGTCTGCAAAGGTCTTTATCGCCGAAACATCGTCAATATTTCCTGCGGCGACAATTACGCAGCTTTTATTACTCATTTCTGCCATTCCTTTATATCCTTAATCTCGTTATATATAGCTTTATAGCTCTCGTGGCGGCTCTTTTCGATTTCGCCGTTGTTAACCGCCTCTATAATCTTACAGCCCTTGTCGCACGTATGACTGCAGGTGGTAAATTTGCACGACCCGAGATATTTTCTGAATTCACGGAAGCAATACGGAAGCTCACTCTTATCTATTGAGCTTATCATCGGAAGTTCAAGCGACGAAAAGCCTGGTGTATCCGCTATATATCCGCCTGCCGCCGAAAAAAGCTCCGCTTCACGCGTGGTGTGGCGCCCTCTGCCGAGTTTCTCGCTTATCGCGGAGGTGGCAAGCTTCAGTTCGGGAGCAATCCTGTTTAAAAGAGAAGTTTTTCCGACTCCCGAATTTCCTGTAAAAGCGCTTGTTTTTCCGCAAAGCAATTTTCTGACCTCATCGACGCCCTCACCTGTTTCGTTTGAAACCGCAACGGAGACAAAACCTGCGTTTTTGTAAACAGAAACAAGCTCATCGGCAGGCGACAAATCGTCTTTTGTTATGACTATAACAGGCTCTATGTTTTTATGCTCCGCAACGGCTATCAATTTATCAATAACCAGAGTTGACGGGCGCGGTTTAACGGTTGACGCCACAATTATCAGATTATCTATATTGGCAACCGGCGGTCTTGTAAGCTGATTTTTGCGCGGATGTATTTCATCGATTGTATTTTCGGCTCCGTCGTTTACGGATATAGTGACGCTGTCGCCGCAAAGGGGCGTTATTTTTTCCTTGCGAAAAACTCCGCGCGCCTTACATTCATATACTTGATTGGCGGCTTCAACATAATAGAAGCCGCCAATACCTTTTATAATTTTACCGTTTAATATCTCGCTCATACTCATCCGTTATCAGGCGTTGCGGATTTGACAACCAATTTAATTTCTGTGGACGGAGATACTTTTCCGCCGCCGCTCGGAGTCATACTCTCTACCTTGCCGGCGGAAGCCGAATTTCCGCTTTCGTCGACTACCTTAACATTTGTAAAGCCGGACGTTTCAAGAGTCTTTTTGGCTTCGGAAACATCTTTGCCGACTACGTTGGGAAGAGCAACCTTGTCGTCGTAAGAACCGTTTTTAATATCGCTTACCTTTGCTGGAGTCTGGGTGAAGTCGATTTTACCCTCCTGTACGTTCTGGTCGTTAATGAATATGATGTATTTTTGGTTTGCGCCCTTACCGGAAATCTCATATGTCTTTGTGCCGCCGTTTAAAAGCACGTCGGTATAGGTAGCGTAAAGATCGCTGTTAAGATAAATCTTAACGGTGCCCGTGCTGCTGCCCGAGAGATTGGGAAGATTTACGGTTACGCTGGCAGTAGTGCTCGCTGGGGTACCGCTGCTTATAACTATTTCAACGGTAGAACCCGAATCCGCTTCGGAATCTCCTGCCGGATTCTGATTTATTACCGTGCCCTTCGGCTTGTCGCTGTCGGTTTCGGTAACCTTGGCTTTAAGGCCTGCCGCCTCTATGAGCTGCTTTGCAACATCTGCGCTGTAGCCCTCAACAGACGGAACCTTTACGGAATTTGAATTCTTATCGGTTGAAACGTAAAGCGTTACAAGCGAGCCTTTTTCGGCATAAGAACCCTCTGTGGGATATGAATCGAATACAAGACCCGGGGTAACATTTTTCTGATAACTCGTTATTATCTTTGTGGTAAATCCTGCTTTTTTAAGCTTTTGCTCGGCGTCATCGGACGAAAGACCTATAATGCCCTCTATCTTAACGCTGTCGTCGTTATAAGCTATCTGAAGTTTTACGGTTTTACCCTTGCGAAGTTTTGTGCCGGCGTCGGGAGTCTGCTTGATTACAACGCCCGGCTCCGCATCGGTGCTGTAAACCGATTCGGTCTCAAACTTAAAGTCGTCGTTATATTCGGCGTTTGACATTATATCGTCGATATAATTTTTACCTACGAAATTGGGCACTTCAACCTTTTTAACATTGCGGCCGAGAAGTATACCGGTAACTATTGCGGCAATAACAACAAGACCGGCTATTATACCGATAAGTATCGGCACGGTCTTATTGGCGGGTTTATCCTCGTCATTTTTATCGTCGTCGCCGTCTGCGGCGGAAGATACGGGTCTGCGCTCGCCGGCAGCAGGCTGTCTTACCGCGGCACCGTTTACAGCCTTTGAGTCAACAAACTTTGTGGGTTCGTTATCGACAAAATAATCATAATCGAATTTTATGGACGGATTGCGGCGGAATGCGTCGAGGTCAACAAGCATTTCGGCTGCCGAATGATAGCGGTCCTTGGGATTTTTCTGCATGGCACGCAAGGTAATCTGTTCAAGGCCGAGCGGAATATCGGGATTTATCTCACGCGGACGTTTAGCCTCCTGCTGAAGCTGCATTATCGCTACGGAAACAGCGCTGTCCGACTGAAACGGGAGCTGACCCGTAAGCATTTCGTACATAACAACGCCTACGGAATAAATATCTGCCTTATCGTCGGTTATCTCGCCTCTCGCCTGCTCGGGGCTTATATAGTGAACGGAGCCTATTGCATTTTCGGTCATGGTGCGCGTATCGCCGCGGCAGAAACGGGCAATGCCGAAGTCCGTTACCTTAATTGTGCCGTCCTGCAAAAGCATGATATTCTGCGGTTTAACGTCTCTGTGGACAATTCCCTTATCATGCGCATGCTGAAGCGCTTTTAAAATCTGCGTTACGAAGTGAACAGCCTCTTTCCAGTTTATAACCTTTTGCTGCTCTATATATTCTTTAAGAGTTATGCCCTCAATATACTCCATGACTATATACTGAAGTCTGTCGCCGAAGCTGACGTCATACACCTTGACTATATTGGGGTGTGATAAAACGGCAATAGCCTTTGATTCGTTTTTAAAACGACGGCGAAATTCATCGTTTGCGAGAAATTCCTCTTTTAGTATTTTAATCGCAACTATCCTGTCGTCAATAATGTCGTAAGCCTTGTAGACCACAGCCATACCGCCTACGCCGATAATTTCTCTGATTTCATATCTGCCGTCAAGTCTTTTACCGCAGTAATTCTCCAAAAATGATCACTCCTTTTAATAGGTAACGGCTACGACGGTGACATTATCGCCGCCTCCGTTTTTGTTTGCCCGATTTACAAGTCGCTCGGCAAACTCATAGAACATATCGTCTTTAGTAAGGTCGCACATTTCATCGGGTTCGACGAAATTTGTAAGACCGTCCGTGCAAAGTAAAAGCACATCGCCGTCTTTTATTTCCTGCTCGCAGAAATCCACAAGGATTTCGCGGCTTACGCCGACGGCGCGCGTTATTATATTCTTATTCGGATGCCTTTTTGCCTCAAGAGCTGTTATCTTGCCGTGCTCCACAAGTTCCTGCACAACCGAATGGTCGCGCGTGAGCTGAGTTAAAACACCGTGCGAAACAAGATACGCTCTGCTGTCTCCGGCGTGAGCTATATACGCCGTATGCTCCATAACGATGGCGCACACTACGGTAGTACCCATACCGGAAAGCTCCGAATTTGAACAACTTATGTCATATACGCTGATGTTGGCGGCATTTATGGCAGATACCATCATATTTTTGATGGAATTTGCACTCATACCCGGTCTGAATGAAGATGTGATCTGCTCGGCTATGACTTTTACCGCTGTGGACGAAGCCACGTTTCCTCCGGCAGCGCCGCCCATACCGTCACAGACCACGGCCCATGCTACGCCGTCGGGCAACTCACCGGTAGTGTATGAATCCTGATTGCTCTCACGAACCATACCCACGTCGGTTTTTGCAACTATTTTCACGACAGATCACCTCTTTTCCACAAGTTATTTTTTATCGGTTATCTTTTTGGCTCTGAGCTGACCGCACGAGGCGTTAATGTCGCTCCCAAGCGTTCGGCGAACCGTAACATTGATACCGTTTTTTTGCAATATTTCGGAAAAGCTCCTGAGCCTTTCCCTATCGCTTCTAACGTAATTGTTTTCCCTTACGTTGTTTACGGGAATTAAATTCACGTGGCACAGCATTCCGCGAAGCCTTGCGGAGAGTTCCCTCGCACATTCGTCCGAATCGTTAAGACCGCTTATCATGGCATATTCAAACGATATTCTGCGAGAAGTGACTTCGGTATAATACCTACACGCCTTTAAAAGCTCCTCGATATTCCACTTTAAGTTTACGGGCATAGAGCGCGAACGGATACTGTCATTCGGCGCGTGAAGCGAAACCGACAGAGTAAGCCCGAGTCTTTTTTCTGCCAAATCATATATGCGCGGAACTATACCGCAAGTGGAAAGCGATATGTGGCGCATACTTATATTAAGACCGTTTTCATCGGTGACAAGCGACAAAAACTTCATCACGTTATCGTAATTGTCAAGCGGCTCGCCGGTACCCATAAGCACTATATGGGAAATGCGTATGCCGAGATCGTTCTGAGCCGTTATTACCTCCGACAGCATTTCCGAGGGACGCAGGTGTCGCTTAAATCCGCCTATTGCGGAAGCGCAGAACGAACAGCCCATTTTACAGCCGAGCTGAGTTGAGATACATATGGTATAGCCGTATTTGTATTTCATAACGACGCTCTCAACATATTCGCCGTCGGACAAATCAAAAAGATATTTTACCGTATCGTCTTTTTGCGAGACAAGCTTAGTATCTATTTTACAGTTGCAGATATAAAACTCGTCATCAAGTGTTTTTCGAAGCTGCTTGCCGATATTTGTCATATCGTCAAAAGATACCGCACCCTTTTCGTTGAGCCAGGAATAAATCTGCCCGGCACGGTATTTCGGAAGCCCCATTGAAACCGTCTTTTCCGTAAGCTCCGGCAAAGACAGAGAACGTATATCAGTTTTACTCAAAATCAAATTCTCCCGAATACTGCAAAGAAGAAGCCGTCGCCGCCGTTTTCGGTCGGGATAATCGTATTAAAAGATATTTTGCGGAACTCCGCGTTATTCCCGAGGAATTTCTCACAAACGCCTTCATTTTCGGCTTTGCTCAGCGTACACGTTGAATAAACAAGCGTACCGCCGTTCTTTACATATTTTGCTGCATTTGCCAAAATATTATACTGCACAGGCAGTAAATTGTCAATAATCGCAATATCCTTGTAGCGTATTTCGGGCTTTCTGCCGATTATGCCGAAGCCTGAGCAGGGTACGTCACAGAGCACTTTGTCCGCCGTTTTTTCATACTCTGGCAAAAATACGCAGGCGTCGCCCACCTTAGTTTCGATTATATCTATACCGAGCCTTAAAGCGCCCTCTTCACAAAGCTTTACGCGCTGAGGGTAAAGGTCAAAGGCGAGTATTTTGCCCTTGTTTTTCATAAGCTGCGCCGCCGTGAAAGCTTTTCCGCCGGGTGACGAGCACATATCGAAAACGGTATCGCCCGCTTTCGGCGACAGCGCTTTTACCGCCTTGCCGCAGGAGATATCCTGAACATGGAAAAATCCCGCTTTATACGCTTTAAGTTCTTCTAACGCTCCGGTATTTTTAAGTATGATATAGTTTTCGTCCTCGGGGCACTTTTCGGCAACCGTATTTTCGCCGGAAAGTAAGGTTATAAGCTCATCCGGTGAAACTTTAAGAGTATTCACTCTCGCGGTTACGGGGCGCGCTCCTATGGACGACGAAAGTATTTCTTCGGTTTTTTCTTCGCCGTAATCCTCAACGAATTTGCTTACAAGCGCCTTGGGGCACGAGTAAATTATGCTCAAATCCTTAATTTTTTCGCCTGTTTTTTCATATGTAAAACCGTCTTTTGCAATTTTGCGCAGTACCGAATTAACAAGCCCCGAGGCGTAAGCGCATCCGCAGCCCTTCACGAGCTTTACACTCTCGTTTACCGCCGCGGAAGCAGGTACTTTATCCATAAAACAGATTTGAAACGCACCGAGCCGAAGAACTGTCAGCACCTCGGGTCTGAGTTTTTTGAGAGGCTTTGTAAGATAACGCGACAATATGAAGTCAAGCGTTATTTTACGCTCGGTAACACCGTAAACAAGCGCCGTGACAAACGCAGAAGACGCCGAAGCGGCAGCGTTTTCACGCAGAGCCGCATCCAGCGTCAAATTCGAGTACGCATTGTCGCGTTCTATTTTGTTGAGAATCTTGAAAGCTAACTGTCTTTCGTTCATACATTACCTTCTCTTATTATTTGTGAGCAACAGCAATCTCAAAAGGTTTGCAGCCGAAACCGCAAAGGACGCAACATACGTCATAGCCGCCGCCTTGAGTACGCGTTTTGCTCCCGGGAGCTCATCATACGATAACATTCCGGTATTTTCGATAACATCAACGGCACGACGGCTCGCGTTAAACTCAACGGGAAGCGTTACAAGCTGAAACAGCATTACAAAGACATAGAAGAAAATCCCGATATTCACAAGCAATTGCGAGCCCAAAAATATGCCGATTACAGCGAGCGGAATTGCGGCACGCGAACCTATTTGGCACGGCATAAGAAGCGCATTGCGAACCTTTATCGGAGTATAATTTTCGGCGTGCTGCGCCGCATGACCGGCCTCATGGCAGGCTATACCGATTGCCGCTACCGAGCAGCTGCCGTAGACGCCGTCGGAAAGCCTTATCACGTTATCGCGCGGGTCATAATGGTCGTTTAATTTTCCTCTGATATGCTCTATGCGGACATTTTGTATTCCGTAAAAATCGAGCACACGTCTTGCCGCCTCGGCTCCCGTCAGACCTTTCATATTATTAAAACGGGAAAATTTAGAATATACGGAATTTACTCTCGCCTGACATATCAGCGAAATAAACAGCACGGGAACTATCAGAATAAAATAATAGTAATCAATATAATATGGCATTTCTTTTCACCCTTATTTAAAAGAATCGCCGCTTTGTATTTTATGCCCCAAAAGAAAAGCTCCGGCACTCATCCTCTTTTTGCCCTCGGGTTGAAGTTCGAGAATTTTAAGCAATTTACCGTCCTTGCAGGCAACATACATATCGCCGTCGGATACGGTTATTTCGCCCGGAGCGCCGCAAATAAGCTCAGTCTTTTCGGAAGAATGAATCTTGACCTTCTTGCCGCCGAGCACGGCGGTTGCGGTGGGCCACGGCGAGAGTCCCCTTATCTTATTGTGCACTTCATCAATCGTTTTAGTAAAATCAATCGGGCAAAGTGCCTTTGTAAGCATAGGCGAATAACAGCTCTCATCATCGTTTTGCTTTACGGGTGTAAGGCTGTCGTTGAGCAAAGCTCTGATTGTTTTTGAAAGAACGTCCGCGCCGAGCAGCGACAGCTTATCGTGAAGCTCGCCGGCAGTCATATTTTCATCAATCGGGAGCTTTTCGGAAATGAGCATATCTCCGGTGTCAAGCCCCTCATTCATAAGCATTGATGTAACTCCGGTCTCTTTTTCGCCGTTTAATATGCACCACTGTATAGGCGCCGCTCCGCGATATTTCGGCAGAAGAGACGCGTGTATGTTTATTGAGCAAAATTTCGGCAAATACAGTATCTCCGTCGGTAAAATTTTGCCGTAAGCCGTAACCACATTAAGCTCCGGATTAAGTCTTTTAAGAATTTCGAGAGCTTCACCGTCACGCATACTTTCCGGCTGAAAAACGGGTATGCCGTTTTCCTCGGCAAAAACCTTGACAGGCGGCGGAGTAAGCGTATATCCCCTGCCCTTCGGCTTATCGGGCTGTGTAAACACGCCGACTACCTCGTTGCCGTCATCAACAAGTCTTTTAAGACACGGCACGGCAAAGTCGGGAGTTCCCATAAAAACTATTCTCATAAATTACCTCATCAGTCTATTTTTCCGCTTTCGCGGCGTATACGCTCCACAACCTCTTCTGGTGCAAGGCGCTCAATATAGAGATGGCCGTCAAGATGGTCTATCTCATGGCAAAAAGCGCGCGCTTTAAGGTCCTCACCCTTATAAAGGCACCATTTACCATCTCTGTTTTGCGCTCTTACCTTCACGGTTTTCGGACGAACCGTAATGCCGCTTTTCCCGGGAAGCGAGAGGCAACCCTCCATCTCGTACTGAACTCCGTCGCTCTCGACTATTTCCGGATTTATAAGCTCTATAAGACCGTCGCCGACATCTACAACTACCACTCTTTTGAGCATTCCCACCTGAACGGCGGCAAGACCGCAGCCATCGGCATCGTAAAGGGTATCGCGCATATCGTCAAGCAATTTAAAGAGTTTTGCGTCAAAGTTTTCAACGGGACGGCTGACCTTGCGAAGTATCGGGTCGTCGTTTACCCTGATTTGTCTGATTCCCATCTTTTTCACCTCATAATATACTCTCGGGATCTATATCCGCAAACGCCGTAACCGCCGAGAAACGTCCGTCCTTTGCGTAATCCTTTAAAAGACCCGACAGGAAAAATCTGAATTTTTTTGTGTTTTTGCATTTTATTATTATGCGGAATCGATATTTGCCGGATATTTTTGAAATGCGCGGAGCAATAGGCCCCAAAACGATGAGACTTAAATCGCGAAACTCGCTCTTTTGCCGCTCCTTCAGCATATTTAAAAATACCTTTGACGCCGACTTTGTGAGCGTCTCGTCCGCGCCTGTAAACGACACAACACAGAGATTGCAGTACGGCGGATAAATCATGGCTTTACGCATTGATATTTCCAAATTGTAGAATGCCTCAAAATCCTGCTTTTCGGCAAGCCGTATTATCTCATTTTCGGGAAAAGAGGTCTGAATAACGGCTTTTCCCCTGCTGTCGCCGCGCCCGGCTCTTCCTATAACCTGGGTTAAAAGGTCAAAGGTGCGCTCGGCGCTTTTATAATCATCGTTGTAAAGCTGCTGGTCAATAGATATTATACCGACAAGCGTAACATTCGGAAAATCCAGCCCCTTTGCAACCATTTGGGTTCCTAACATTATATCATACTCGCCGTTTGTGAACTTTTTTAGTGAATTTTCAAAAGAATATCGCGAAGTTGTTGTATCTGCGTCAAGACGAAGCACACGCGCCTTTGGGAAGCTGTCGTGAAGCTCCTCTTCGAGTCTTTGTGTTCCCGTTCCGGAAAACACAACGCTTTTTTCACCGCATTCACGGCAAACATTTGTAAAAGGCTCCGAATATCCGCAATAATGGCACATAAGTCTGCCGTTTTTACTGTGATATGTAAGCGAAATACTGCAATTCGGACAAGTCATTACCTTACCGCAGCTTTCGCACGCAGCAAAAGTATTGTAACCGCGGCGGTTAAGTAACAATATTGCCTGTTTTTTATTATCGAGAGTTTCTTTAAGCGATTGAGATAACTCGTCGCTTAGATTTTTGATTTTTGTCGGGTCGGCTCCGTATTTCATCTCAGTTGTTATAACCTCGGGCAAAACGGCATTGCCGTAACGGTTTTTAAGCACATTCAGCGAATAAATACCGCTCTTTGCCGCCGCATATGAAGTAAGCGACGGGGTTGCCGAGGCGAGAAGCAAAAGCCCGTTGTGACACCCAACGCGGAATGCAGCCACATCTTTGGCATGATAGCGCGGAGACATCTCCGACTTATACGTGCCCTCCTGCTCTTCATCCATAATAACGAGTCCGAGATCGTCAAACGGAGCAAAAACCGCAGAGCGCGTACCAAGCGCTATTTTGGCGTCTCCGTTTTTTACGCGTTTCCATTCATCAAGCCTCTCGCCCATTGAAAGGGCGCTGTGGAAAACCGCTACATTTTCGCCGTAACGGTTGTAAAAAAGAGACAGAAGCTGCGGAGTAAGAGAAATTTCGGGCACCATAACTATGCAGCCCTTGCCCGTTTTCAACACCTCGTCAATAAGGCGCATATACACTTTTGTCTTGCCCGAGCCCGTAACGCCGAAAAGCAGCGAAGTTTCTGCCTTGTCGCTTTGAAACCTGCCGCAGAGATCCTTAAATGCTGCCGATTGCTCACTCGTCAGCACTATATCCTCTTTATTTGCTCCGTGTAAAAATTTGGGACGGCGGAAAACCTCGTTATCAAAAAACTCCAATATGCCCTTACGCTCAAGCGTGGTTATCACAGCCGTTGTAACGCCCGTAAAATAGCACACTTCCTTTACCGACGCAGAGCCAGTATCCGTGATAAACTTTACTACCTGCTTTTGCTTAGCGGTAAATTTAGGCGGCTCTCTGAGGGCGGAATAGAACTCCGACAGTTTAACCATTTTTACGGTGGCGTCGCCTATGCGCCGCACGGAGTCGATATTTCTGATAAGAAAGCCTTTATCCGCCATTTTCTCGGCAATCGGAAAATCCTGTTTAAATCCGAGCTCTTTGAGAAGTCTGTCACCGCGGACATATACGCTCTTATCCGAAAGGAATGAAAACACGCTTCTTTCGTCCGGTGACAGAGAAGTCAGCATATCGTCGGTAACATCGGGATTTACTATATATGAGGTAACGATATTGAGCCCGAGACCCGTAGGCAGCATAGCCTTTACCGCCTCATACAGCGTGCAAAAATACTCGTCCTTCATAAATACGGCAAGACGCAGCATCTCATTATTAAGAAGCGGCGATGGGTCGAGCACCGCCGCGATATTTTTGAGCTTTACTGCGTCTTTTGATTTTTCCCTTAAAGCAAATACGACGCCCCGGCGTTTCTTACTGCCCCTACCGAAAGGGACGAGCACACGAACACCCGGACGCACGTCTTTTGAGAGTTTTTCGGGTATAGCATAGTCAAAAGCGTCATCAAAGCTGAAAGCGGTATTTTCAACCGCAACTTTTGCTATCATACGCTACACCCCTTAAAATAAACTTATATATATCTTATCTCTTCCGGTTCGATTATTTTGTACTTGCCGGAAAGAATCTCGTCAAGAGCTATGCTGACGGGCTTTTCTATCATTATTTCACCGTCTTCTTCAGCTTTTTCCGAAATCTCTCTCGCTCTTTTAGCCGTAGCGGTAACAAGAGAATAACGGCTGAGATGGTCTTTTAAAATGTCTTTTAAATCGGGATTGAACATAAAACAAAACCTCACTTATCTATTTTTTCTATTATATCCAAAACTTCATCGGCGGCGTCTTCAAGGTCGTCGTTTATAACAATGTAATCGTATCCGTGACTCTTTTCTATTTCACAGCGTGCAATTTCGAGGCGCCTTACAAGGTCGTCCTCGTCCTCGGTACCGCGGCAGCGAAGCCTGTGCTCAAGTATTTCAAGCGACGGCGGCATTATAAAAATCGCCGTTGACGAGGGATACATTTTTTTGATTTTGGCTGCGCCCTGAACTTCGATTTTCAAAATGACCGTTTTGCCCTCGGACAGCCATTTGTCAACAGGTTTTTTAGGTGTGCCGTAAAGGTTTTTGCCGTACTTTGCAAATTCAAGTACATCGCCGTGATCGAGCATCGCCTCGAAGTCATCGGGAGTTATGAAGTAATAATCAACACCGTCGCGCTCGTTTTCGCGTTTCAGACGCGTTGTTATCGAAATTGATTTTTGAAGCGTCGGGTCTTTTCTCAAAAGTATGTCAAGGAGCGTGTCCTTGCCGACGCCCGACGGGCCGGAAAATAATATAAGCTTTCCCTTTTTTTGTTCCATTATGCCTGCTCCTTATCGCTGTCGTCATTAAAGCGAGCCATAATGGTCTCCGCCTGCAAATAAGTTAATATAACATGGTTGCTGTCGGTAATTATGACGGCGCGGGTCTTTCGCCCCTGCGTTGCGTCAATGAGCATTTTCTGCTCTTTTGCCTCTTGCACTATTCGTTTTATCGGTGCCGACTCGGGACCTGCCACCGCCAAGATTCGGTCTGCGTTTACCGCATTTCCGAAACCTATGTTGATTAGCTTCATTTGCTGACTTCCTCACTCAATATTTTGAACCTGCTCGCGAATTTTTTCGACCTCCGCCTTTATGGCGATGACCTTTTTTGCTATATCGACGTCCTGCGCCTTAGAGCCGATGGTATTTGCCTCACGGTTTATTTCCTGAACGAGAAAATCAAGCTTTCTGCCTATTGCCTCGCTTGAATTCATAAATTCACGAAGCTGTGAAATATGACTGCGAAGTCTTACGGTTTCTTCATCGACCGCTATTTTGTCGGCATAAATTGCGGCTTCGTTTAAAAGTCTTTGCTCATCTACCGACGCGTCGCCGAGAAGCTCTTTCATACGCTGTTTCAGTTTTTCGTTATATTCTCTTACTGTCTCGGGAGAACGGCTCTCGATGAACTCGACGCACTCGATAATATAATCCGCTCTTGAGAGTATATCCCCTCTGAGCTTGCTGCCCTCGGTCTCGCGCATTTCAATAAACTTTGAAACGGCGGTTTCGGCAACTGTCTTTACCGCATTCCAAATTCGCTCCTCATCATCGGACGTTTTATGAAGCGTTATGACGTCGGGATAGCGCGAAAGCGTTACAGCCGATATATCGTCTTTGAGAGCGAACCTTTCGGAAAGCTCTTTTAACGCCTTGACATATCCGGCGGCGAGAGTCTCATTGACATTTACCTCCATCTCGCGCTCCTCAAGGTCCTCAACCGAGACGTAGCACTCGACTTTTCCGCGGGTTATCAGCGAATTACAGTATTTTTTGAGCTTTTCCTCAAGAAAACCGTACTCTCTCGGCACTCTTGCCGAAAATTCAAAATAACGGTGATTTACACTTTTTATTTCAACGGTCACATTGAGCGAATCGATTGTCTGCTCGCTCTTGCCGTAACCTGTCATACTTTTAATCATATCGGTTGCCCCTGTGTTTAAATTGCGCATAAAATACGCCGCATAAAAAATAAAGCGAAACCCCGAATTTAATAAGACGGGGTTACCCTCGCTTTTAGTTATAATATTTTACTATTTTAAACCGCCGTTGTCAATGTTTACGGCATTTTCCCCGTAAAAGGTCAGCCGTATTTCCCGAAAAGGCGCCGTCTTTTTGTGAAAAGCCGAGAGAAATAAGCTCGTCCGAAAATTCGGAAAGACGGCAAACCGCCGTATCAAAGCCGCGTCGAAAAGCAAAATCAAGCGCCGAACGAAACAATCCGTCGATAACGGACGGCTCGTTCTTATCCGATTTTATGCGCTCTAAAATGCAGTTATTTCCGTTTAAGGAAAACAGCAGTGAAAAATCATTGCCGCCATATTCTGTTTTATACGCGGCGTAACGCACGTTATCGCAAAGCGTTTCTTCGGGAAAGAGACTTTGCAATTCGGATAATTCCGTAACACACTCAAATTTTATCATTTAATCCGCGCCTCAAATTGCCGCTTTGCTCCGCCGACGTCATAAGCGCGTGCACTTCGTCGGGCGTAAGGTGGCGGTAATCGCCCGTCTTTAACATTCCGAGCTTTACGGAGCCTATCTTAATACGTTTGAGCCTTGCGACCTCAAGCCCGAGGCTTTCGCACATTTTTCTTATCTGGCGGTTTCTGCCCTCGAAAATCGTAAGCTCGATAACCACGCGGCCCTCTTCGCGTGAGACTACGCGGACTTCTGACGGCAATGTCATTTTACCGTCAATTTCCACACCGTTTTCAAGAGCCGCTCTCTGCTCCTTTGAAAGAGACGGATGTATTGTAACGCGATAGGTTTTTGGCACGTGCATTGACGGGTGAGTTAAAGCGTTGGCAAATTCGCCGTCGTTTGTCATAAGCAAAAGGCCCTCGCTTTCACGGTCAAGTCTGCCGACGGGATATATTCTCGCGTCTATATCGCTTACAAGCTCCGCAACACATTTTCTGTCCATCTCGTCGCTCATTGTCGTAATAAATCCGCGCGGTTTATTAAGCATAATATAGACATTTTCTTTCGGCGCGCTGAGCTTTTTGCCCGCAACCACAACTTTGTCGGTTTTGGGATTTACCTTATCGCCCACACACGCGATTTTTCCGTTTACCTTGACTTTACCTGCCGCTATCAGCTCCTCGGATTTTCTTCTTGAAGCGACGCCGCTCTCAGCCATAAATTTTTGCAGTCTGATCTTCACATCAGTCATATTTTTCACCAAAGCACTTTCCTAAAAAATTTTTAATCTTTTGCAGTAACGACTTTTTTTGAGTTTTTTGGGGGTCCGATATATAATCGGCACTTTCCGAAGTCACTATCGGCACTTCGGACAAAACTTCCCCGTTTAACCGATAATATGCGGTTCCGACATTTTTGCCGCACTCAACGGGGGCATATTCAAATTTATCAAGGCAAATCAAGACCTCGGGTTCGGAATTTTTCAGCGAGGCAAAATACGGCGTATATAAAAGCTTTACGCCCACCGAAGATTTATCCGAGCCGACAACGTTTAACCTAACGTCCGAGAGGTCGCAGGGAAGAGTGCGGTTTTTGACGACGGGAAAGCCGTAATCATACATTTTTTCGTGGTCGTTCCAATCATCGGGCGCATTTAACGTAACCGCAATGAGCGTTACGCCGCCGCGTCTCACTGCCGAGACAAGACATCTGCCGCTCTTTTTGGTAAAACCCGTCTTAATTCCTATGCAGTCTTCGTCTATGGTAAGGAGCCTGTTATGGTTTGTAAGAGTTCTGCGGTACGGCGGATTGCCGTAACTGACGCTCATACTTTTTTTAGAGCAAATACTTAAAAACTCGGGATTTTTAATTGCCTTAGCCCCGAGCAACGCCATATCATATGCGGTAGAATAATGATTTTCGCTGTCAAGCCCCGAAGGCGTTTCAAACGAAGTATCATTCATATTAAGCTCTTTTGCCCTTTGGTTCATAAGCGCGGTAAATTCATCTATACTGCCTGAAACTGCGTATGCCGCGACATTTGCGGCGTCATTGCCGGATGTGAGAAGCATGCCGCACGCAAGCGTTTTTACCGAAACGCTGTCACCTGGGAGAAGCCCCATTGACGTTCCCTCGACAGACACAGCCTCTTTATGAACCGTAATTATTTCGTCGGGACTTTTATATTCGAGAGCCAAAAGTGCCGTCATAATTTTTGTCGTGCTCGCCATAGGCAACCTTTCGTGCTCGTTTTTTGCATATACGACCTCAAGGGTGTCGCTCGTCATCAAAACCGCCGCACGCGCGCTTAAATTAAGCTCTTTGTTTTCGGCGAAAACCGGAACGGTGCACAATACTGCCAAAGCAACAGATAAAAAAACGCAAAAAAGTCTTTTATACAAATCAACCACCTGCCATATTTTTAAAATATGCAGGCGGCAGATTTATTATTATGAAATTTGAGAAACGCTTTACTTATTATCGGAAGAAACGTCCTCTGCGGGAACTGCGGAAACATATTCAGCGGCGTCATTTGAAGCTGCTTTTTCTTTTTCTTTCTTTGCCTTATTAACTACGGAAGTAACCTTATCGAACATTTCGGGAACGAGGTTAACAACTCTTTCGGCAGCATTATCAAATGCCGTGATGTGTTTAATGGTAACTTCGCCGTCGGAAATAACGAGGAATGCTACCGGAGTGATGGTAACGCCGGCTCCGCCGCCGCCGCCGAAAATCTCTTTATTGGTCTTTGACGGGAAATCGGAACCGCCCGAAGCAAAGCCGTAAGTCACCTTAGACACCGGAATTATTGTAATGCCGCCGTCAATATTCATCGGTTCGCCGATTATTGTGCTTACGTTGACGAGATTTTTTACCTTTTCGATTGTTGTTTCGAGGATTCCTGCTGCTGATTGTTCTTTCATTTAGAAGCACCACCTTGTATATTTTGAGTTTCTGTTTTATTATCTCCGTCTGTGACAACAGCCTTTTTGGGCTTTTGCCGCAGTAATTTGAGTACGACCTTAAATAACAGCCTGAATACGAGCCTTATGCCCGCACCGACAAGGAAAAACGGACGCAATGAAAATGCCGTTTTAAACTGCGCGCTTGAGAATGTGCCTATAAAGTCAGGCTCAACACTTGCGTCATATTTTTTTACCTTTAAGTTGGAACAGATAAATCCGAGAGCCGGGAAAACGTCCTCGCATATCTCGCCGTACTGAAGAGCGGTCTGAGCGGCGTCACCGTTACTTGAAACGACTATCCAAAGATACAGTTCTTCAATTATAAAATGCTTTTTGACGCTTCGCATCATAAGCCCTACGGCGTCTGCCGAATCCTTGACAAGCTTTATTACGCCGTCCATGCCCTGATTTTCATAGAAGGTTTTAAAGATATTGGGCTTTTTGGGTTTTTCCTCTTCGGGAGTTTCCTTCTTTTCCTTTTCGGGTTTTTCCTTTTTGGGCTTAGGAGGCTTTTTTTCTTTTTTTGCCTTCGGGTAAATACCGAAATGCAAAAACAGCCAGCTTACGCTGAGTTTGAAGCCGTCGATATATTCCGCATCTATCCTGACCTTTATCAAAAGTACAAGGCATATAAAAGCGATTATACCGAGTATTATGTACAGCGCTGTCAACCTACGGGCACCTCCTTCGCTTCGCATTTTACTGCCTGCCCCGCGCATAATGCGAGACACTATAATAGATTATATAAAAAAACGCATCATTATTCAAGAGAATTTATGTCGGAATTGTCAACTTTTTTACTTTCTTCGGAAATTTCTTCCTCGGGAAGCTCATTTTTGGGGAGTTCGGGCAATTCGTCAAGAGATTCCACGCCGAAACAGCGTAAAAATTCCGGGGTGGTTCCGTACACAAGCGGTCTGCCCGGAAGTTCAAGTCTGCCCTTTTCTTCGATAAGCCTTTTTTGGCAGAGAGTAGATATAACGCCCGAGCAATCGACGCCCCTCACCTGCTCTACAAAAGCCTTGGTAACGGGTTGATTATATGCTATAACGGCAAGCACCTCAAACGCAGCGTTTGAAAGCGGTGCGTTCTTTTTGACCTCAAGCACCGAACGTATAAGGTCGGCATACTCGGTTCGCGACGACAGCTGATATTTATCGCCGAGCTTTAAAAGACATATGCCGCTTGAGCGCTCATCAAGAGAAGCGGACAAATTAAGAAGCGTTCTGCGGCAGGTCTCCTCATCGACTGAGAGCACCTCGGCAAGCTTGCCAATTTCAAGAGGTTCACCCACGGAAAACAGAACCGCCTCGGCGGCAGATGTAAGATTTTTTGCGTTTACAGGCATTTTTTACTCCCACTCCTCAGAAACGGTATCTCCGAAATCAGCCGACAAAAGCTCTATGCTCATATCGCCTCCGTCGCCGCTGACCATAACTTTTTTATCCTTAGCAAGCTCAAGCACGGCAAGAAATGTAGCCACCATATCCGAGCGCGACTGTGCGTCCGAAAAAAGGTCGGTAAATCTTCTCTTGCTGCCGACGCTTGCGAATTTTTTATATATAGAACGGATTTTTGAACCGACCGATACTATTTTTTTAGCCACTATCTCGCGAAATGCCTCTATGGGAGGCGGAAGATTGCGAAGCTTTCTGCCTGCGGCGGAAAGATATGCTCTTAACAGCTCTGCACCGTCATGGACTCTTGTATATGTAGGGACGGTCTTTAATTTAATCGGTTCGCGTACAAAATGGTCAAACCCGTCGGTACGCTGTGACAGCTTTTCAGCCATAAGCTTGCAGTCGCGGTACTCGATAAGCTCGCCCGTAAGTTCTCTTTTAAGCTCGTCCGCTTCCTCGTGAACAGGCAGAAGCGAAACCGTCTTTAAATAGACGAGCCGCGCCGCCATTTCAAGAAATTCACTTGCCACATACATATCTTCGTCCTGCATACGGCGGACATATTCGAGATATTGGTCGACGAGCTCCACTATCGGAATATCATATATATTAAGTTTGTGTTTGGCGATAAGGCTCAAAAGCAGGTCCATAGGCCCCTCGAACACGTCGAGCTTATATGATATTTGTTCCATTTTTACGTCCTTTATTTAGATAATGCTCTGAACGGGAATCCTATTACGTAATCAAGTCCGTAATACAATGCGTTTTCAAGAAAAGCCAGTGGTTTGTCAAGCACGCCTAAAAAGATAAGCACAAATACGGCTATAATTATATATCTCTCGTAACGCATAAATTTGTAGTAATACTTATTGGGAATAAGAAGCTGTAGTATTCTCGAACCGTCAAGGGGCGGTATCGGGATAAGGTTAAACACAGCCAAACCTACGTTTATCGTGGCGGCAAATCTGAAGAACAGAATAAATGCCTGCACAATAACAGAGGAGCCGAAGAGGGTGAAAATGTTTTTCAAAAGCAAAAACACCACCGCCATCAAAATATTGGCAATAGGACCCGCAACGGCTGTGAGCGCCATACCTTTTTTAGGATTTTTAAAGTTTCTCGGATTTATCGGAACGGGCTTTGCATAGCCGAATCCGACAAGAATTATCATAAGCGCGCCTATCCAGTCGATATGCGCCATGGGATTTAATGTGAGTCTGCCAGCCAGACGAGACGTATTGTCGCCGAGCTTTGTCGCAACAAGCGCATGGGCATATTCGTGCACGGGCATAGTGCAGAATATTACAAACGCAAGCGCAAAAACACTTACCAATATTTCTATGGGCGTATAGCCGCCTCTGAGAATACTAAACAGCATTTGGTTTTCTCCTTTTTGCAGAAAGGTAATTATACAATTATTTTGACTACCCTGTCAATATTGTTAAAATCATAGAGAATTTCCGAAAAAAAGACTTTACCGTCAAATATTTCTCGGATACTTTCGCCTTGAGAATCGCCGCATTCAAAGAGCAGTTCGCCGCCCTTATTACAGCTTTTGAGCCATTTGTCGCAAATCGCTTTGTAAAACAAAAGACCGTCTTTTCCGCCGTCAAGAGCCGTTTTCGGCTCAAATCCAACCTCTCTTTGCAAAGAGGGAAGTTCCTCAGATTTTATATACGGTGGATTTGATATTATAAGATCCGCCCTCGGTAAATCGGGACAGCCCGAAAGCACATCGCACTCAATTATATTCTCACTCGGAAAATCGTAGCGCTCTGCGTTTTTACGAAGATATGAAAGCGCTTCGGGATATTTTTCCACAAGATAGACATCGGCGAGAGGATTGCGTTTCTTGACGGTAATGCCTATACAGCCGCTGCCCGAGCAAAGGTCATAAACGACGGCTTTTTTACGGTTTTTCAGAAACAAATCGGCGTTTTCCGCAAGCATTTCGGTTTCGGGTCGCGGGATCAGCACACCCTTGCCGACATTAAATGTGAATTCGCAAAAGTCCCATTCACCGAGTATATATTGCAAAGGCTCGCCAAGAGCGCGCCTTTTTGTAAGCTCTGTAAGAAGCGCCGCGTCTTTTTCGGGCAAAACGTCGTCACCGTGGCACAGCGCGTCGATAAGCGTTTTTGCCGCAGCTTTTATCAAAAGGCATTCGCTGTCAAAACGATAATCGTCAATTCCGACGCTTTTGAGTGTATTTTCGGTATTTTTCAGCGCGTCGATAAGCGTCATTTTATTTCGTCGTCCTCGGGATTGTCGGTTATTACGGCTTCGAGCGACGCTATGCCGACTTCTATAATATCATCTGTGGGTTCCTGCGTTGTTATTCGCTGCATCCAAAGACCCGGTGCGGAAAGAATTTTTACAAACAGATTATCGTGCCTGCCTGCATATTTGATAAATTCATAGCCGATACCCATAACAAGCGGAAGAACAAGCAGCTTTACAAGAATCCACACCGCGCGGTTGACGTTTTGCAAGCCCGGGAAAATGAGGACAAGCGCAGACGAGAGCAGTATGCTCAAAATTATCATAACAAACATAAAGCTCGTTCCGCAGCGAGGGTGAAAGCGACTCTGCTTTCTGACATTTTCAACCGTCAGGGGTAAGCCGTGCTCATAGCAGAAAATCGTTTTGTGCTCGGCGCCGTGATACATAAACACACGATGAATTTCTTTCATTTTTGAAACTATCGCCATATATGCAACAAATATTATGATTCTTACAATACCCTCAAAGAGAGGATGAAATTTTTGAAGATGACCGCCCGTTACAAAGTCGATAAGCCACGACGGAAGCCACATAAACAGGAAGAATGCGAGAGCGAAGCCGAGTACGGAGGAAATAACGCCTATGACATTCATCATTTTGGGTCCGAAACGGTCATTAAGCCAGCGGTCGAACTTTGACATATCCTGCTCGTCTTCGGTAAAACCCTGAGTGGATTTTTCAGCCGACTCCATAAGATACCCGTAGCCCGTTACAAGAGATTCGACGAAACCGACTATACCTCTGATTATCGGAATACCGAAGAATTTGCACTTGTCGCGCCACGGCTTTACATTTTTATATGTTGTTTCGATTTCTCCGTTCGGCAGTCTTACCGCCATGGCGGAGCCTTTCGGTCCGCGCATCATTACGCCCTCTATAAGAGCCTGACCGCCCACGGAGGTTTTGTGATATTTCCTGACTTCTTCGCTCAAAATTATTCTCCTTTTTATTGCTGAGTTTGCTGTATCGGAAACACAACGGTCACGGTAGTGCCCCTGCCCTCAATGCTGTTAAGAGAGAGCGTGCCGTTGTGTCTTTTTACAATTTCATTAACCACCGCAAGACCTATACCCGAGCCTCTGACAGACGCATTGGCTTTATAGAACTTCTCTGTGACATACGGAAGATCCGCAGAGGGAATACCGCAGCCGGTATCGGCTATCGTTATTGTGACAAAGCCTTTTTCCGCCTTTGCCGTAACGCTGATCGTGCCGCCTGCTTCGGTATACTTAAAAGAATTGTCAAGTATGTTTACGAACACTTGTTTAATGCGGTTCGGGTCGCCCGTCATAGGTGCCGGAACCTCGGAAACATTATATAAAAGCTCTTTGCCCTCGCGCACGGAACGATCCTTAAAGACGAATACCGCTTCGTCAAGCTCCGCCAAAACGTCCATTGACGACATACGCATAGTCAAATTGCCGTTTTCCATTCTTGAAAAATCGAGAAGCTCCTCAACGAGACTTGTAAGCCGCTCCGACTCGCTTATTATGACATTCAGACCGCGCTTTGTAAGAGCCTCGTCCTTTATCGGGTCCTCGAGTATTGTCTCGCCCCAGCCTTTTATAGCAGTCAGCGGAGTGCGAAGCTCATGTGAAACGGTTGAAATAAACTCATTTTTCATTCGTTCGCTCTCATTTATTTCGTGTGCCATATTATTTATGGACTCACAGAGCTGACCTATCTCATCATCTCCGCCTGCATCCTCTATGCGTGCGCTGAGGTCACCCTTGGCGATTTTTATTGCCGTTTCGTTTATCTTTTTAACCGGTCTTACTATCGAACGCACAAAGAAAAGCCCCGATACCGTAACAAAAGCTATAATAACAACAGCGATAAAGCACATCAGAAGAATTACCCTGATAAGCTGCGAATCAATATCCGACAGAGAAATTATATATCTGACGGCGCCCGAGTTTTGATCACCCGAGGACGGGAGCATATACGAAAGTGCCATAACCTTTTCGCCGGAGCTCATTCTGCCGACCCACGTAGCCTTGCCCGTATCGGAAATGCGCGCCTCGGCATAATCCGGATACTTTTCGTTTTCGACCGAAAATCCGCTTGAAGATACTACGACGTTCCCGCTCCGGTCTATTACCCAAACCTCCATAACCGATTTATCGCTGAAATCCTCAACAAACTGCTTGGCGCGGAGATTAAAGGTATCGTCGGAATTGTCGTTTGAAATGCTGAAATACGACAATACGACATTTGTGGCTCTTGAATCAAGCGTTACGCGCACAGCCTCGTAATACTGCTCTTTAAAGAGAACCGAGGCTACTATGATTATGCAAAAAAGCACAAATATTATGGCGCACAGGGTGTTTAAAACCCAGCGCGCGGTTATGCTTTTTTTTGCCACGTTTTTGTCGCTCCTTTCACCTTTTTATTCTATCCACTTATAGCCTCTGCCCCAAATGGTTACGAGATGCTTCGGCTGAGTCGGCTCATCCTCTACCTTGTTGCGAAGCCTGTGAATATTTACGTCCACCACTTTGTCATCTACAAAATATTCGTCGCCCCATACCTTATTGAGTATATCGGTGCGCGACAATGTGACGTCGGGATTTTTAAACAGATAGTCAAGAAGCTGAAACTCTATCTGCGTAAGCTCTATTGGACTGCCGTTTTTATAAAGGAGCCTGTCGCGGTAATCGAGCGAAAAATCGCCTACTGTTGTAAGGTCAGGATTTCTGACCGCCGCTTTTTCGTTTTCGTTCATTATTGACACACGCCTGTATACGGCGTCAACTCTCGCCATAAGCTCGGACGGGGAAAACGGTTTTGTGACATAATCGTCGGCGCCGACCAAAAGCCCCGTCACCTTATCCATTTCCTGTGTTTTTGCGGTAAGCATAATTATACCTATTTTGCTGCTTTTGGCGCGGAGATATTTGCACACCTCAAGCCCGTCTTTCAGCGGCATCATTATATCAAGCACGGCAACGTCTATATCGCCGTTTTCTTCCTCATACTTATTTATTGCTTCCTCGCCGTTTTCAGCCTCGACAACGTCATAACCGCTTCGCTTTAAATTTATGACTATAAATTCGCGAATCGAAGCTTCGTCTTCGGCTATAAGAACTTTTTTCATTTTTACCTCCGGTCATTCTATTGCGTTTGAATGTTCCCTGATATATTCCTCGGTTATCTTCATATTTTTACCGACTTCGGTTATCTTTGCCGCATATGTGAGCGATGACGATTGAAAAATCACGGTATAACCGTCCTTGGGCTTGTGCTGCCAATCGGTGCTCGGCACGGTCACCACGCTGAAAAGCTCGGCTCCGTTTTTTTGAGCCGTGGAATCATACAGATAAAACGTGCTTGTACGCTCCTGAATGTCATTTTTAACGCACACCGTGCCCACCCACTTCTTATCAAAGGTGAACATATATGACGAAGAATACAACATCAGCATTTCGCTTTTTTCGTAAAGCGAGCCTTCGTCAAGCCCGTACCAGACAGTAAGGGACAGCGGCTCTGTATCGTCGCCGCTTACAGAATATGAATTCGGAAGCGGCAGAGAAACGGGAATCTCAAATCTGCCGTCTTTATCTATATCGGCAAAAGATAATTTTGACGAGCGCTCCGTCGGCGGCGAATCGGAAGAGTTGCCTGACGTCAGAAGCGAAATCGGCTTGCCGTCGTAAAGACCGATTACGTCGGTAATTACCGCAGAATCACTGATTACCGAATCCACAAATATATGAGGATTGCTGCCGGTCTCGCATTTTAAAAGAGATATGCCGACAGCCGGAGTCATCTCGGTTTCGCCTGCAAGATATATACTTCCGCTGCCGTCCATTTTAAACAGCCTGCCGTAGGTTTTGTTTATATCCGACGAGGAGCTTATTATGACGTTGAAAATTTCCGCCTTGCCGTCCTCGTCGAGGTCACAGGTTATAGACTGCGAATAGTTTTCGGTTAAAATGGAACGTAAAACGAAAGTGCCGGAAGAATTATCCGGCTCATAAACCGTCATTATTTTATTACCGCGGCTCTCGTAAAGTGACCAACAGACCACTATCTCGCTTATACCGTCGGAATTCATATCGCAGAAATCTATTTTATAGACTTCGCTTCCCGAACCCTTAATGTCGGCAACAGAGCGCCACTCGCCGTCGCGGCAGTCAAGGAAATGCAAATACACCGCGGTTTCGTCGGTGGAATAGCTGTAAAGCGCTATCGCCTCGTCATCGCCGTCTCCGTCAAAATCACAGAGGATAAACGACGAGCGATAATCGCCTGTCGTGGGGGTTTTCATAACGAGGTTCTTATCGTTTACGGCTTTTTCAAACGCCTTTTGTATACCTGCGTTTTCGCCCGAAAGCGCAGGCGGGTGCATCATTTTGTCAACCGCTTTGAGCGTAAGATTGCATCCGCTTAAAGACAGACAGAGGCAAAGACACAGAAGAAGCATTGCAAATAATTTCTTTTTCATATATCCCTACCCCCTTTTTTTACTGCTCGGAAGCAGTCGAATTTATTGTAACATAATATGTGCCGTGAGCCCAGACGGAAGTGTCACCTGCTACCGATATGATAACGGGCACTTTTTGTTCGCCCTCTTTTACGTCAAGCGATGAAAGGTCAAGCTTTACAGACAGCATATCGGGATTTATTTTTGATATACTGTCGGCGGGACCTATAAGTTTTACACCGTCTATTCCGTTTGATGTGATAACCGAATTATACCCCTGCTTCTGACCTGTTATCGTAATATTTGACGCCGGTACCGAAAATGTACCGGAGGTCATACCGGACATATTCACGCTGACTTTGAAATTCTTTATCGACCGGTCGGTTATCACAAATTCCGTTATATCGGAAGCCTTGAAATTAAGGGTATTAAAGCCTGCGTCAAGTTCCGAGAAGTCAATCGTGCCTATGCTCAGTGACGTTATCTGATCGACCTTTTCTACGGGTACCGCCGCCGATATTCTCGACGGACTTACCGAGAAGTTTATATTGCCGTCAAGGTAGCTTGCCGGAGCGTTTCTGAATGTCACGGTCGTAGGCAATTCGACAAGCTTTAAGACGGGCATTGTCATTGTAATTGCCGTGTCGCCCTCAAGTATGCTTACGTTTGAGAGCTCATCTGCCGAGGCACCGACGAGTTTGAGCTCGGGGGTTACGGTTGTGGTAGCCGTAAGAGGTGCGGAAATTGACGTTTCGGCGGTAACGCTCGTTACCTTATTAACCTCGGTGGACGGACCGCTGACAATAACCGTGTTTTTGGAAAATACAATATTGCCGAGAATACAACCGTCCGTTACGGTTTTGTTATCGGGTGCGATGATTGACGGCTTTAGCGCCATCTCTGTTTCTTTATATGTGTCAAAATACACTTCGATATAGTTTTTGGAAAGGCCCACTATATCGAAATTGTCGGACTTATCGGACGTAGCTTTAAGCTGCAAGCTCTTTTTGCCCGCAGAATCGACGTAATTGGTCTGCGCCACAACCGAAAAATCGTCTGCGGTGAGCGCCGACACAATGAATTTTTTACCCTTGACGGTAATGTCTACTGTGTAATTATTGTCGCCGAATATCTGAAGATTGAGCTGCGCGGGCACGCTGTTGTCCATATCTATTTTTACGGGAACGGAGGATACCGTAACCTCAACTTCGGGACTTTTTTCGATTGATACCCATATCCATATACCGAATGCCAAAATTACAGACAGCAGTAAAACAAATTTATTGTTGTAAAGGAGACTGCGAAGCCCTTTGACGTTTGCTTTTTTTTCGTTATTTTTGCTCATGAGTGCGTCTTCCTTTCAACCATTTTTTTAACTTTGAATTTCCCTCGTCCTCTTCGGGTTTAACGAAATGCTCCATAAGTATCTCTCGAAGGTCGCCGTCCGAAATACCGCGGCGAAGCCTGCCTTTGTATGCCACGGAAATGGCACCCGTCTCTTCGGACACTACAACTATTACCGCGTCGCTTTGCTCACTCATACCTATGGACGCTCTGTGGCGTGTTCCGAGCTCACTGCTTATGTTGTGATTGGGTGTCAGCGGAAGTATACATCCCGCTGCGCAAATTCTGCCATCGCGGAAAACCGCGGCACCGTCATGCAGCGGCGCTCCCGGATAAAAAATATTACCTATCATCTCCGGCGAAACCTTGGCGTCGATAACCGTACCGGACGAAATAATGTCGCCCAAAATAGTCTCCTGCTCGAAAACCATAAGCGCGCCTATGTGCTTATCGCTCATATCGGAGCTTGCACGGCATACGGCATTGACCATTTTCTGCATCTCTTCGCGGCGCTTTTCCTCCGCTCCCGAACGGAAGCCGAAGAAATTGAACTTAGATACCGAGCTTCTGCCGACACTCTCAAGCGCATGGCGTATCTCGGGGGTAAATATGATGACAAGCACCAGCAAAAGGTTATTGAAAACAAGCGACAAAATATAGTTGCTCGCCTGCATACCGAACAAGTTGACAAGAGCATATACTATCAAGAGCAAGATAAATCCCTTGGCAAGCTGAACCGCCTTTGTTTCACGTATCAGCTTTATGGCGCTGTAAATTACGAATGTAACAAGAATGACATCAAGCACATCCGAAATGCTGTTAAAGCTCATAATGGCTCTGCCTATTTCGCTCCAAAAGTCTTTGAAATTCAAAAGCTGCAACATACTTTACACCCGTTTCAATAAAAAATACAATATATCGTAATTAAAAACTACCGTCTGCCGCCCCTGCGGCGAATGAAATAATCATAAATAATCACGATATATTGTATCACAGTCAACTGTTTTTTGCAATTTTTACTATGGAAGTTAACAATAAATTAACATCCTGCTTTTTTGTGAATATTGACGGCGCTATTCGGACAGTACCTTCGCGGAGCGTACCGTACGTATTATGAGCCGACGGCGCACAGTGAAGCCCCGCTCTGACGGCTATATTGTCTTTTGCGAGAAGCGCCGCCGTCTGTTCGCTGTGCAGGCCGTCCACATTGAACGACAAAAGCGGGACAAAGCTCTTTTCCGAAGAAAACGGGTCCGTATAAAGGCGAACGTTCGAAATATTTTTTAATGTTTTATATATATCCGCTATATGGCCTTGTTCGCTTTTATAAATCCGCGAGACGCCGCGAGCCGAAACAAAACGTATCCCCTCGCCGAGAGAAAGTATTCCCGGTACGTTAAGCGTGCCGCTTTCAAATCTGTCGGGATAAATTTCGGGTTGAGAAAGAATTGCCGAAAAGCTGCCCGTACCGCCCTCGATAAACGAATTTAGATGTTCGTCGGAATTTATCACAAGAAGCCCCGTACCCATAGGGCCGTAAAGTCCCTTATGCCCTGCCGCACACAAAAAATCTATTTTTTCGCGGCTCATATCTATATCGACGATACCGGCTGTCTGCGCGGCGTCGAGCACAAATAAGGCTCCGTTTTCGTGGGCAAGCTTCGCGAGCTTTGCCGTGGGAAGTCTCTCGCCGAAAACATTTGACGCGCCCGTGCAGATTACAGCCCTTGTATTGCTTCTGAACAGCCTTTTGAAATTAGCCACGGTTTCATCATCGGTTTTGCCGACAGGAGCAATATCATATTCTGCCGTTCCGTTACTCCTCAGCGCCTCAAGCGGCCTCATTACGGCGTTATGGTCAAGGCAGGAGCATATAAAGCGGCACCCCGGCACACACAGACCCTTAATAACGATATTCAGAGCCTCGGTGCAATTCTTTGTAAATATTACGTTTTCGGGAGCCTCCGTACCGAAAAATTCGGCGACTCTTTTACGGGTTCCGTATACCGCTTCCGAGGTGAGATAGGACATTTCGTGACCGCCTCTGCCCGGATTTGCACCGTACCGAGCTGCTGCGCGGCTCATTGTTTTTATAACCTCGGGAGGCTTGGGATAAGAAGTGGCGGCATTATCAAAATATATCATTTTTCCCACTGCGTTTCGAGTATTTCTATGCCGGAGAGCCTGAGCACCCCTATAACCGACTCTGTGGCATTCGGAACGACGAGCGAATAGCCGCACCCCTCGCCCTTCGACGGATTAGGCGTTTTTCTCACAAAAGAACGGATATTCCGCGCCGATAAAATATCCCGCGCCTTTAAAGCGAAGGTGACAGAGCCGACTTTTATTATCAGCCTATTCATATATTTCATTCCCCTCGAATAAAGAAATTAAACACACTTTTCTTTTACATATTATGCGTTTTATCGTGCCGCGGTGAAACATTAAATTACCACTTGACAAGCATAGATTTTTGATTTCTGTCGCCTGTATATCCGATATTCGCTTTTCCGGAGTTCGAGCCCCGCCGCAAATGGGAAACGGTGATTTTACATCTGTGTTTCGCTACAAAGAAAAATCACCGTCCAGGCAGCAAAAAAGCCCGATATAATCGGGCTTTTCGCAAAAGACATCCGTTTTGTCTCCGCAGCATGGCGCGCCTGACTGGATTCGAACCAGCCGCCTTCAGAGTCGGAGTCTGACGCTCTATCCAAATGAGCTACAGGCGCATATTAAATAAAATACAACTGCTTTGTGCGGACGAAACACCTCGACCGCACAAAGCATTTTTATGTCTCAAACGTTAAATCTGAAAAGAACTATATCTCCGTCCTGCATAACATAATCCTTGCCCTCGGAGCGTATTTTGCCCTTTTCCTTTGCGGCCTGCATTGAACCGCACGCCATAAGCTCGTCAAAAGAGATAACTTCGGCACGGATAAAGCCGCGTTCAAAGTCTGAATGAATTTTGCCTGCCGCCTGAGGCGCTTTGGTGCCTTTCTTTATAGTCCACGCTCTGACCTCGGGTTCGCCTGCGGTGAGGTAAGATATGAGCCCGAGCAGGCTGTATGAGCGCTGTATAAGCATATCAAGTCCGCCGCTCTCAATGCCGGCGTCCGACAGGAACATTTCCTTTTCCTCTTTTGAGAGAGACGAAATTTCCGCTTCAAGCTCGGCACATATCGGGAGTACTTCGGCACCCTCCGCCTTTGCTATTTCACATACGGCTTTATATCTCTCGTTATTTTCAATATTTGAGGCAAAATCATCTTCGCTCATATTGCAGGCATAAATTACGGGCTTTGCCGAAAGTAAACCTATATCTGCCAATATGGCTTTTTCATCGTCGTCCGCCTCTACGGCACGGGCGCTGACACCGTTTTCGAGCTCCGTTTTAAGGCGTTTCAAAAATTCGAGTTCCGCAAGAAGGCTCTTATCGCCCTTTGCAGCCTTTGCGGTACGGTCTATGCGGCGGTCGAGTATCTCAAGGTCGGAGAGAATGAGTTCGAGATTTATGGTTTCAATATCTCTTTTAGGGTCAACCGAGCCGCTGACGTGCATTATATCGTCATTATCAAAGCAGCGCACAACATGAATAACAGCGTCTACTTCGCGGATATGTGACAGGAATTTATTGCCGAGCCCTTCGCCCTTGGATGCGCCTTTTACAAGACCGGCTATGTCGACAAATTCGATTACCGCAGGAGTTATTTTCTTGGGGGAATACATTTTGGCAAGCTCGTCAAGCCTGTAATCCGGCACAGCCACAACGCCTACATTCGGCTCAATAGTGCAAAACGCATAGTTTGCAACCTCCGCGCCTGCATTGGTTATAGCATTAAAAAGCGTACTCTTGCCTACGTTCGGCAAACCTACGATACCAAGTTTCATTATGAATTTACATCCTTTATTTATAAAATTCTGATATTGCTTTTGACGCCTTATCGGGGTCGCTGCAAATGACCATAATTACATAGTCGCCGCTTACTTCGACAAGACAATTATCTATTTTTTTATTTTCGTCGGAGCTGAGGGTGGAATATGAACTGCGGCAATCCGAAAGCCTGCCGTCAACAGCCGACGCCGCAATGTTTTTTTCGGCTTCGTTATTCACCCTGAATACCGCGATTTCATCTGCCGAAAGCGCCGATGAGCTCTTGTACACCGCCGCATTTTCGACAATTGCGACGGGCACGCCGTAGTAATTGCTGACCTGCTCGTTTTGAAGCTTTACAACGCCGCCGAGCGATGTTTCGGATAAAATGCGCTCAGCTATCTGCTCTGACGACGTCGCCGATATTATGTGCGACGTTTTTTCTTTGCCGCTGTGCCGTATGTAACCCTTGCCGAGGATTACAGCCGCCAGAGCCGCCGCGAGCAGCAGCAAGGTGAGCGTGAGCGCTATCCCCTTCTTCTTTTTGCTTTTTTGTAACATAAGCAAATTCCTTTTCCGCCCATGGCGGTGGATTTTTAATAAGCTACCCCAAATACAGTTTACAGCCGCAATCCGCAAAACGACTTATAAATATTATCACAATTTACGATATTTAGCAACAACGCAAAATTTCTTTTACGGTTTTTAACCGGTCTGCCGTGACGGTGCCTTACGGCGCACGCTCTTTCGGCGAACTCACGTCAAATCCGCATCGCCGCCTTTTTGCATACGAAGCAATACCAATCGCCGTCACGATGCGTTTCGATTATGTTAAACCCGTTTTCACACAGTTTTTCTTTTACCTCGTCCGCACGCGGCGCTATAATGCCCGAAGTAATAAAAACGGCGTCATCCTTCATAAATGCGCCCACCTGTGAAGAAAACATCATTACAACGTCTGCCACGATATTTGCCGCAACAACATCGAATTTTCCCGTTACCTTGTCTGCGAGATTGCCGCATATAACGGTATATTCGGGCTCGGAAAATCCGTTTACCCTGCCGTTTTCTCTCGCGGTTTTAACAGCCAATTCGTCTATATCGACGCCGACGGCTTTTTCTGCTCCGAAAAGAAGCGACGCAATTGACAATATACCGCTTCCGCAACCGGTGTCAAGAACGGACGAACCCTTTTTTACATATTTTTCAAGAGATTCAAGGCATAGCTTGGTGGTATTATGTCCGCCGGTACCGAATGCAAGCCCCGGCTCTATAGAGAGCACGGCGCGATTGTCGGAATTATCGTAATCGTCAATCCACAGCGGTCTTATAAGAAGCTTATCGCCTATTTTGAGAGGTTTGAAATACTCTTTCCAATTATTTTCCCAATCCTCGTTTTTGCAGACGGAGAGGTCTATTTTATTGGGTATATTTTCCGCTTTCAGCCTCTCGCTGAGATATGAAACCGCCTCACTCGGATTTTCGTCTTCGGGAATGTATATGTGGATAAAGCCCTTTGTGCGGTCTTTTTTCAGCAGTTCTTCATCAATGAGGTCGATATTTGCAATCTCCCGGGTTTCCTCTTCAAGGTTTCTGTAATCTTCGATGTATATCCCGTAGGGAACTGTCATATTGGCAATTGCCGCCGCTTTATCAATATCATCGGCATTTATCTCAAGTGAAATTTCAGTCCAATTCATTTTAAAGTCCTTTGATTATTTTTTACCGGTGGAACCGAAGCCGCCTTCGCCGCGGTCTGTATCGGAGAGCTCCGAAACCTCGCAAACAGGCATACACGATACCGGCATTATTACAAGCTGCGCTATTCTCTCGCCGGGCATAACAGTATAGCTCTCGCGTTTTTGATTTATTACGCCGACCTTGAGCTCGCCGCGGTAATCGCTGTCTATAACGCCTACGGAATTGAGAAGTCCTATGCCGTGTTTTACCGAAAGGCCGCTGCGCGCAAAAATAAACGCCGCATATTCGCTTGGCGGTATTTCAATGGCAAGACCCGTCGGAATTACCGCCGTATCACCGCAGGAAAGAGTGAGCGGTTCTTTTAAAAGAGCGCACAAATCAAGACCGGCACTGCCGGAGGTTGCTCTTTCGGGAACTTTGGCGTCCGGGTCGAGTTTTTTGATTTTTAAGGTTTCCATAGATAATTTCCTCTCATAAAAAAATAAAGGATAGTTTTAACACCATCCTTTATTTTAACATAAACACGCTATGTTTTAAAGTTATTTTTTTCTTTTGCCGAAGAAGCCCTTTTTCTCTTCTTCTTTGCCGTAATTTGCGGGATTTCCGAGAGACAAATCAAGCTGCTTCATTATTTCTTTTTGCTCCGAAGTCAAATCACGCGGAACATCGACGATAACTCTGACAAGCTCATCGCCGTGACCTCTGCCGTTAAGACTCTGGATACCGCGGTTTTTAAGTTTAAATACCGTTCCGCTCTGAGTGCCTGCGGGTACGTTGTATTTAACCTTGCCGTCAAGAGTGGGTACCTGAAGCTCGCAGCCGAGAGCCGCCGCAGGGAAGCTTATATGCATCTCGACCCAAACATTGTAGCCGTCACGCTCGAATATCGGGTGAGGACGTACATTTACCGCGATGCGAAGATCGCCTGCCGGGCCGCCGTTTGCGCCCTTGTTGCCCTGGCCGCGTGCGTTGATTATCTGACGGTCGTCAATGCCTGCCGGAATATCAACGGTAAGCGTTGCGGTTTTACGGATTCTGCCTGCGCCGTGACATTTTTTACAGGGCGAGTCGATAATCGTTCCTCTGCCGCCGCACTTGGGACAGGCTTTTTGGGTCTGGAACATACCGAACGGGGTTCTCTGCGAGGACGTTACCTGACCTTTGCCGTGGCACTCCGGACACGTTTTGGGTGAAGTTCCCGGGGCAGCGCCGCTGCCGTGGCACTCGTCGCAAACCTCTATTCTGCTGTATGTCACATCGCGCTTACAACCCTTTGCCGCCTCTTCAAACGAGACGGTAACGGTGGCCTGAGTATCGGTGCCGCGCTGAGGTGCATTGGGGTTTGAGTTGCCTCCGCCGAATCCGCCTCCGAACCCGCCGCCGAAAATATTGCTGAATATATCGCCGAGGTCAAAATCAAATCCCGCGCCGCCGTATGCTCCGCCCTGCGCTCCTGCGCCGTAATTCGGGTCTACGCCTGCGTGGCCGAACTGGTCATAGCGCGCTTTTTTCTGAGGGTCCGAGAGAACCTCATACGCCTCGTTTGCCTCCTTAAACTTTTCCTCGGCTTCTTTATTGCCGGGGTTTAAGTCGGGATGATATTTTTTAGCAGTTTGGCGATATGCTTTTTTTATCTCATCTTCGGTGGCGTTTTTACTTACGCCGAGGACTTCGTAATAATCTCTTTTTTCTGCCATATAACAATCACTCCGTGGCGCCGTCGGCGCCGCTGTTTATAGTATATTTGAAATAACACATTTCCGCCTTCTCCCCCGAAACGGAAGAGAAAGCGGACAGAAGTGATTATTTCTTGTTGGGATCGTCCTCAACGTCGGTGTAATTGGTCTCGTAGTAACCGTCCTGACCGGGAGCATTGCCCTGTGCGCCGGCACCCGGATTCTGCTGAGCGCCGCCTGCTGCCTGCTGAGCCGCAGCAGCCTGCTTGTAGATTTCTTCCGAAATCTTATAGAAGCTCTGAGTAAGCGCTTCTTTCTTAGCCTTGATGTCATCGGCATTATCGCCCTTCAAAGCCTCTTTAAGAGCGTTCAGTTTATCTTCAACGTCCTTTTTATCGGTCTCGTTTATCTTATCGCCGTTTTCCGAGAGAATCTTCTCGCACTGATAAACCATCTGATCGGCTTCGTTGCGAGTATCGACTTCCTCTTTGCGCTTCTTATCTGCCTCTTCGTACTGAGCGGCTTCCTTAACCGCCTTATCAATATCGTCTTTGGACATATTGGTTGAGGAGGTTATGGAAATGGACTGCTCTTTCTGAGTGCCGAGGTCCTTAGCCGAAACATGAACTATACCGTTAGCGTCGATATCAAATGTAACTTCGATCTGAGGTACACCGCGGGGAGCAGGCATAATACCGTCGAGGTGGAATACGCCGAGAGTCTTGTTATCCTTTGCAAATTCTCTCTCGCCCTGAAGCACGTGAACTTCAACAGAAGTCTGGTTATCGGCTGCCGTAGAGAAGATCTGGCTCTTCTTTGTGGGGATTGTGGTATTTCTCTCGATAATCTTGGTGGAAACACCGCCCATAGTCTCAATACCGAGTGAAAGCGGAGTTACATCAAGAAGAAGTATGCCCTCAACGTCGCCGCCTAAAACGCCGCCCTGGATAGCCGCGCCGACTGCAACGCATTCATCGGGGTTAATACCCTTGAAAGGCTCAATGCCCGTAAAGTTCTTTATAGCTTCCTGAACTGCCGGAATTCTTGAAGAACCGCCGACAAGAAGAATCTTGTTGAGGTCGGACGCTTTAAGACCGGAGTCGGAAAGAGCCTGACGAACGGGACCCATTGTAGCTTCGACAAGGTCTGCGGTCATCTCGTTGAACTTAGCTCTTGTAAGAGTGGTTTCAAGATGCTTGGGGCCTGTGGCATCGGCTGTGATGAAGGGAAGGCTTATCTGAGAGGTGGTAACACCGGAGAGCTCAATCTTAGCTTTTTCGGCAGCCTCTTTAAGTCTCTGCATAGCCATCTTATCATTGCGAAGGTCTACGCCCTGCTCCTTTTTGAACTCATCTGCAAGCCAATCGATAATTCTCTGGTCGAAATCGTCGCCGCCGAGGTGGTTGTTACCTGCCGTTGCAAGAACTTCCTGAACGCCGTCGCCCATCTCAATGATTGATACATCGAATGTACCGCCGCCGAGGTCGTATACCATTACTTTCTGGTCCGACTCCTTATCAATACCGTAAGCCAAAGCTGCGGCTGTCGGCTCGTTGATTATTCTCTTAACATCAAGACCTGCAATTTTGCCTGCGTCCTTTGTAGCCTGACGCTGCGAATCGGTGAAATACGCGGGAACCGTAATGACAGCCTCTGTAACTTTGCCACCGAGATAACTCTCTGCGTCGCTCTTGAGTTTCTGAAGAATCATTGCGGATATTTCCTGCGGAGTGTAGCTTTTACCGTCTATAGTAACCTTATAATCGGAACCCATATGTCTCTTTATTGAAGAAACGGTTCTCTCGGGATTTGTGATTGCCTGACGTTTTGCAACCTGACCGACCATTCTCTCACCGGTCTTTGAAAACGCAACAACCGACGGAGTGGTTCTTGCGCCCTCTGCGTTTGCGATAACAACGGGCTCGCCGCCTTCGATAACCGCTACGCATGAATTTGTAGTACCTAAATCAATACCTATTACCTTAGCCATAATTTATTCCTCCAAAACATTATTTATTATTTTAATTGGCGACTTTAACCATTGCGGGACGCAATATTCTGTCGCCAAGCTTATAGCCTTTTGAAAATACATCTATAATGACGTTATCCTCTTCGTTTTCGTCATCCACGTGCATAACCGCATTGTGGAGATTGGGGTCAAAGGAATCGCCCTTTTCTCCGAAAGACTCAACGCCGAGTTTTTTGAATACTTCCGAGAACTGATTGTAAATCATATCAATTCCCTTCATATAGTCTTCCGGTGACGCGTTTTTGTTTTCCGCAGCGCGCTCAAAATTATCCATAACGGGTAAAAGCTCCGCCAAAACAAGTGCCTTTGAGTCGCTGTACGCCGCCTCTTTTTCTTTCAGTGAGCGTTTACGGAAATTATCGTACTCGGCGAGCGTGCGCAAAAGCCTGTCGTTGACGTCTTTAAGCCGGGAAGCCAAATTCTCCGCCTCGGAGACCTCTTTTTCGACCTCGATTTCTACGTTATCGGTCTTTTCACCTTCAGTATTTTCGGCCTTTTTATCAGTGCCTTTCGGCTCTGTTTCTTTTTTCTTTGCCATTCGTTTTCAGCCCTTTCATTATGAACAGGTTATGTTAAATTCGTTACCGAATTAAAAGCTAATCATCAATATTGTGCGAGAGTATTCTGCTGACAATGTCGGTTAGATATTTAAGGCTCGGAATAAGGCGGCTGTAATCAAGTCTCGTCGGGCCTATTATTCCGATAGTGCCGCTGTCTCTGTCGCCTACCTTGTATTCGCCGAATATCATACTTGAATTTTGAAGTTCGCGGAACAGGTTTTCGCGGCCTATTAAAACATTCGGGGTATCTTCCGTTCCCTTTTTCTCGGTGTATTTTTTAAACACCTGCGACAAAGGTTCCGAGCGGCGAAGAAACTCCATAAGTTCGTATGCGTTTGACTCAAACTCACGGTAATTCAGAAGATTTGACTGACCTTCGAGCAGGAGCTCGGTGCGCTCCGTCATAGACGCCAAATCAGCAAGGGTTACAAGAAGCGGAGTCATTGTAAATGATTTATCGCCGAGTGACAGCGCCACGGTTTGGATTTTTGCAATGCTGAGGCTTGCCGCCGGTTTGCCGATAAAATACTGCTTTGTTATATTGTAAAAAGTCTCGACTATATCGAGGGTTATTTCGGAATTTGTTCTGCACACGCGGCTTTTGAGTATGCCCGACGAAGTCAGCATAACGACCATTGCGGTTTTTGTGCCTATGGGGACAAGCTCGACGCGGCGTATAACCGCTTGACTGTCGGCAGGAGTTGTTGATATTGCCGCGCAGCCCGTAAGCTCCGAAAGGACAAGGCCGGCTTTTTCAAGCACGCTCTTCGTCTCGGACGGAACGCCCTCAAGCTTCGAGTCGATAATGCGTTTTTCTTTATCGGAAAGCTCATATCTGCCCATAAGGTTATCGACATAATAACGATAGCCCTCACTCGACGGAATTCTGCCTGCCGAAGTGTGCGGCTGCTCAAGATAACCTGCCGTAACAAGATCCGCCATATCGTTACGAACCGTAGCGGACGAAACGGAAAGCCCCGGCAAATTTACAAGTGCCTTTGAGCCGACAGGTTCACCGGACAATATATATCTCTCTACAACGGCGGCAAGAATCTTTTTCTTGCGTTCTGTCATTTCCATATCGTTCGCCTTCTTTCTTTTTAGCACCGTTAGCACTCTTTGCCCCTGAGTGCTAATCTATACATATATTATCCCCAAAAATTCGCTTTGTCAATACTTAAAGAGGAATTTATTTGTAAATAAATTGTTAATACGTGAGGTTTTGTGCACAATAAAAGCCGCAGGCATCAAAAACGGCAATTTAAGCCGCTCAAAATTGTCGTCCGCGAATTGCAGAAAAGCAAAAAGGCGACCGTCGAGCGGTCGCCTGAAAATACATATTTTGTTTTTGCGAAGTTTAAAACAAATCAGACTTTTTTGTCCTTTTGAAGCGCCGCGTCTACGGCATTGCAAACAGCGCTTTCAAATCCGTCCTTCTGGAGAGATACGACACCCTCGATTGTGGTTCCGCCCGGAGAGCATACCTTATCTATAAGCTCCCACGGATGCTCGTCGCTCTCAAGTATTTTTTTTGCGCTGCCGAGCACGGTCTGAGCCGCTATCTCAAGCGCCATGGATTTATTCATACCGTTTTTGACAGCCGATCTCGCAAGCGAATCTATAAACATATAAGCATACGCCGGCGCACATCCGGCAATCGAGCAAAACAGCGGAAAATAATTTTCGGAGAGAGGTATAACCTTACCGAAAGAAGAACAGAGCTTATTTACAAATTCCTTTTGGTCGTCGGTTACCGATTCGCTGCAGCAATATGCGCTCATTGCCTCAAGCACGGTTGCATTGATATTCGGCATAATTCTGATTATGGGTGCTTCGTACCCGAGAAGATTCTCTATAAAATCGGTTGTCTTGCCTGCCGCTATCGACACGACCAAGCTGTTGTTTTCGCGGAGTTTTTTGGATATTGACGGAAGAAGCGACGGAAAAACATTCGGTTTTACAGCCAAAACCACCGCATCCGCAAAATCTATGAGGCTGTCGGGAGTCTCGCTGACGCACACTGAAAATTCATCGCTCACAAGACGTGCTTTTGCAATATCTATATCGTATACCGATATATCCTCCGCCCTGAAATTACCCGACGAAACCGCTCCGCCGACAATGGCGGAAGCCATATTCCCCGCGCCGAAAAAGCCTATTTTCATTTTGATTGTTCCTCACTTTCAAGTTCCGAGGTGCAGTTGGGGCATCTCGTTGCATTTATATCAATTTCACTCTTGCAATAAGGGCATATCTTTGTGGTGGGTGCCGGTTTTTCCTCTTCGTGCGACTTTGAAGTTTTCTCTCTCAGCGTATTTATCCCCTTGATAAACAGGAATATTATAAACGCCATGATAAGGAAATCAAGCGCAGTACCTATAAAAGTGCCGTAATTCAAGGTGGCTACACCTGCGGCTTTTGCGTCCGCCGCCGTGGCAAAATCGCCTTTGCCGAGAGGCAAAAACCAATTGTTGAAATCTATACCGCCGGTTATAAGACTTATCACCGGCATGATGATGTCGTTTACGAGTGAATTTACTATTTTTTGGAAAGCACCGCCTATGATAACGCCTACGGCAAGGTCGATAACGCTTCCGCGAGAGATAAACTCTTTAAATTCCTTCATAAAGCCCTTTTTCTTTGCCATTTTCAACACTTCCAGACAAATATTATTTTATTTTTTTATTTTACTACAAATTTCCGCAAAAATCAAACCCCGGACAAGTCGAATTTCGGAATAAAGCCTGTTTTTGCCGAAGTTCTCTCCTGCATAAATCCGTTTTTAAGCCCCAAGTCAAAAAAAGTGTTTATGACTTTGTCGTATTCGGCGGATACAATTTTTCTTCTCAATTCTTTATACTTAAACGCTTCGCCGCACGGTGTGTATTGGCTCATTATGCTGACGAAGGTGTCGCGCGGCAGATTTTCGCTTATCCATTTAAGTATTTTTACCGACTGAGCCGTATTGCCCGGCAATACGAGATGGCGGATTATAACTCCCCTTTGCATTATACCGTCTTTAAATATATCGGTTTCGGTCTGACGTCTCATCTCAAGTACAGCTTCGGACGCTTTTTTAAAATAATCGGGAGCCGCAGAATACTTTGCCGAAACGTCCGCGTCATAATATTTTAAGTCCGGCAGATAAATGTCCACAAGCCCGTCAAGAGATTTTATACTCTCTGCCCTGTCATAGCCGCCGGTATTGTAAACCACGGGCACGGGCGGCTTGTACTTTTCAAGCGCGCCGCGGATAAACGGCACAAAATGGGTGGGGTTTACGAGATTTATGTTATGCGCGCCCTTTGACACAAGCTCTTTCATAATATCAATAAAACGCTCTTCGGATACGCTTTTTCCGAAATCATCGTGGCTTATGTCATAATTCTGACAGAAAACACATCTCAGCGAGCATCCGGAAAAAAATATTGCACCCGAACCGTTTGTGCCGCTTATAACGGGTTCCTCCCACATATGAAGCGCCGCTCTCGCTATAACAGCATTATACGGCATTTTGCAAAAGCCGTGCGAGGGCTTGTCATACTCCCTGTCTGTACGGCAGGTACGCGGACAGGCGGTACATATCATATTTCCACCCCTCTTTCGCAATCGGAATAAAGCACATTTTTAAGCGACGTTATTCTGAGCTTTACATTTTCTTTGGTTATTTTGCTGTTAAGCGCTATATCGTAGCCGTGAAATGTGCCTTTTGTGTCATTCAGCACGGTTTTCGTTCCGAGCCGTAAAAGCTTCTCATTCATTGCCGCGCCCTCGTCATGCAGACAGTCGAATTCACAAAGCTCGATATAAGCGTTAGGGACGGGATTTGAAAAGCGGAGATTTAAAGGAACAGCACCGTCGCTTTGATTTTTAAGATACATTTCCCACATAATTTTATTGTTTTTTGAGTCCCAAAGAGGTGTATCGCAAAAGCGCCTCATCGACTCAGTGTCGCGCTCATTTGCGCACACGGGATAGATAAGCATTAAAAATGATATATCCGCTCCGAATCTGTCTGCGGTATAGGCGGCAAGGACCGCTCCGGCGCTGTCACCGCCGACTGCCGCGGCAGAATACGGGAACATTTTTTTAACGGCGGCAAACGAGGAAAATGCGTCATTTTTTGCCGCGGGATACGGATATTTCGGCAAAAGACGATAATCGGGGCAAATAACGCGGCACGGAGTTTTTGCGGCATATTCCGCCGCAAGCTTTTTATGGAACGGCGACGCGCTGTAGCCGAATCCTCCGCCGTGGAAATATAACAGCACGGGTGTTTCTTTTTTGCAATTTTCAGGCTCAAAAATATCAAGGCGCAGTTTTTTCCCGTCGGAAATTATGTATTCGCTCCTTAAATTCACATTTTTATTAAAAGGCGTGAATTTATACATAACTCGGAGTGCCGGGATTGACAAACGGAGAATTTCCTTGGAGAACGGCAATCGGCGGCAGTACCGACGTAGTTCACGGTCTATATTGTATTTCAAATTTTCGCCTCCGATACAAAATCAAGGTTGCCGAATAAAAACGGCGCTCGCTACGATGTGACACTTTTCTTTTCGCGTTTGCGGTAAAACGCCGTAGGGTACTTTAAGGGCGTGAAGTATAGGGTCTGTAAACAAAAACGCGCAAATATTTATCACGAATGAAAAAGCCGCGATAAATACAAACGAAGCCGCCACATTGTTTTTAAGGCTTTGCTCATCTCCCCTGCCTTTGCAAACGGAAAACACGGCTCCGCCGCCCATACAAAGCCCGGCTATTACGGAAATAAGAAAAGTCATAAGCGTATATGCCGAGCCGACGGCGGCAAGCGCGTCCGCTCCGAGGAAACGCCCCACTATCAGCGTATCGGCAATGTTATAGCATTGCTGTAGAAGATTGCCGAGTATCATAGGGTATGCAAAAAGCAGCATTGACTTTGTAACGCTGCCGCGAGTTAAATCCTTTTCCACTTTATCACCGTCAAATAATGCTGATAATATGGTATCACAGTTCGGCGCAAAAAACAATGCGAAAGCAAGGAAAGAGCGCAATCCGATACGCCTAAAACGTGTCGGTGCGAAAAGTTTAGCTCAGCACATGCGAAAACAGACAATTAATACCGTATCGCGTCGGATTTTACTTTACTTACGCATTTGTCCGCTTAATCGGACAAATGATGTTATATCATAGAGATAAGAAAGGCCTAAATTGCCAAAGTGAAGT
>DJOQ01000039.1 GCA_002437245.1 Ruminococcaceae bacterium UBA6434 | reverse complement strand
CACATCATTGTAACACATACACTGTGTAAAACGCTTGTATGTCGAAAAATGTTGACTTACCGTCCATTAAATAATATAATAAAATAACTTTACTAAAAAGCAATTTCGGAAAGGCGTGTTTAATTTGTCTGCATTACCTTTTGATATTGACAGTATTACCGCTAACTTTTCTATTAACGGAGATTTTAAAGATTATACCGCCCTTAACGACGGGCATATAAATTCCACTTACGTTATATCGTTTGACGATAACGGCAATACGGTAAAATATACGCTTCAAAAAATAAATACCGCTATATTTAAAGACCCGGACGCGCTGATGAGCAATATCGTCGGAGTTACAACGCATATTCGCTCCGCTCTTTTAAAAACGGGCAAGGACGCCGACCGCGGAACATTGACTTTTCTTAAAGCGGCGGACGGCAAATATTATTTCCGCGATGAAAACGGCGATTGCTGGCGCGTATACAAATATATAGATAAGGTTTATACCTGCAATATAATCGACTCCGCCGAGGTGTTCAAAAATGCCGGCAGAGCATTCGGTGAATTCCAACGCCAGCTCTCCGATTATCCTATCGACAGCCTTTTTGAGACCATTCCGAAGTTCCACGATACATACTCAAGATTTCTTGACTTTCGGTCTGCGGTAAAAGAAGACAGAGCAGGCAGAGCCGAAAATGTATGCGAGCTTATTGAGTTTGCCGTTGAAAGAGAAAACGATACGCACGTTCTTTTGGACCTTATAGACCGCGGCAGTCTGCCGCTGCGCGTCACTCACAACGACACAAAGCTTAACAATATTCTTTTTGATAAGGATTCAAACGACGGGATTTGTATAATAGACCTTGATACGGTAATGCCGGGGCTCTCGCTTTACGATTTCGGCGACAGCATACGTTTCGGCGCGAATACGGCTGCGGAGGACGAAAAAGATGTTTCCAAGGTTTCGCTCAGCCTGCCGCTGTATGAAGCATACACAAGGGGGTATTTAAGCTCCGCTAAAGACAGTCTTACCGAAACCGAGACGGAGTATATGGCGTTTTCGTCTAAGCTTATGACATATGAATGCGGTATACGCTTTCTCGGCGACTATTTAAACGGAGACGTCTATTTCAAAACCGATTATCCGGAGCACAACCTCGTAAGGGCAAAAACGCAGTTTGCCCTTGTAGCCGATATGGAAAAGAAAATGGACGAAATGCGCCGCATTACCGAAAACGCATTGAAATAACCTTTTTAAAAATCAAATAAATAAAAAACAGCGAAGCTCTCCGTTTTTGTCGGAGGGCTTCGCCTTTGCTTTTTATCTGTTAAATTCGGCATTGTCGCCGTTCGGTGCGGCACCGATACTTATGAAGCGCTTGCAAGCTCTTTCAGAACTTCGAGCAAAAACTCCCATGTTCTTTTTACGGAAGAAATGCTCATACTCTCGTGATAAGTGTGTATGTCTTTAAGGTTGGGACCTATCGAAACACAGTCAAGCCCGTCTATTTTATCCGAAAACAGACCGCACTCAACGCCGCCGTGTATAGCGGTTATAACAGGTTCTTTTTTATACATTTCCGTGTAAACTCTCGTCATAACATTTCTCAGACGCGACTTCTTTTTATATTCCCATGCGGGGTAATCGCCGAATGAAACCACGGTGCCGCCTATGGCTTTCATAAACAGAGCGAGACGGCTCTTTAGCTCCTCTTTCTTCAGCAAAACGCTGCTTCTTATACAGAATTCCGCCGAAACTTTGGTTTCTTCTGTCTTTAATATGCCGAGATTGAGCGATGTCTCGGGCAGACCCTCTATATCACGGCTCATTGAAATAAGCCCGCAGGGGAGAGATGACAGCATAGCCGCAATTTTTTCGGTGGAATCTTTGTCCGCGGCTTTCTCTTTTGGAAATGCCTCTTTTATATCTATAACGATTCCGCCGTCAACGGACGCATAATCGTTCTTTATTACTTCACTTATTTCACAAACAGCTTTTTTGAGATTTTCAGGCTCTTGCGTTTTGACAACCGCCTCGGCGCTTGTCGGTATCGCATTGTCTTTAAGTCCGCCGTCAACGCTTATTACCCTTACGTCGCAAACAGACAGCGCGTAGTTAAGTATCCTGCCGAGGAGCATATCGGCATTTGCTCTGCCGCGGTGTATTTCGGCACCGGAGTGTCCGCCTTTAAGCCCCGAAACGGTTATTTTAAATGCTTCACCGCTGTATTCTTCTCTCTTTACGGGCAGTATACAGCGTGTTCTGTTTCCGCCTGCACAGCTTACTGTAAATACGCCCTCATCCTCGGAGTCGAGGTTTATCATCATTTTACCGCGAAGGCTTGATATGTCAATGTTTTTTGCACCGTCCATGCCTGTTTCCTCGTCCGTTGTAAAGACTGCCTCTACGGGCGGTCTTTTATTGTCGGAGTCGAGAAGCGCAAGTATCATGGCAACGGCGATTCCGTCGTCGGCTCCGAGCGTAGTGCCCACCGCCGAAATACTGTCGCCGTCAACCGTAAGCTCAACGCCCTCTTTTTCCATATCCTTTGTGCAGTCGGGAGCTTTTTCGCAAACCATATCAAGATGCCCTGCGAGCAGTATCGGCTCCGTTTTGTCACAGCCGACCGAGGGCGCAAAAATTATGCAGTTGTTGCTGTCGTCCTGCAAATATTTAAATCCGTGGCTTTCGGCAAATTTCACGCAGTAATCGCTTATTTCTTTTGTGTTGCCCGAACCGCGCGGGATTTTTGAAATCTCTTCAAAATAGTAAAATACCTTTTTCGGCGACAAGCCGTCCGTTATTCTCATATTTTCACCTCATTTTATTTTGCGTCAGTTAACTCTCATTACACTTTTCGGCTCAACCGTGAGAGAATTAACGGTTACCGCCGTATCGTTATAGTTAAAGTAAATTATAATACTGTTATTGTATTCGGTGCAGTAAACTCCGTCCTGAACCTTGTAGTGCGCCGTCATTCTCGCATTGCGGAGATTGCCGAGAACGGAGTCTGCCGTTTGATATTTTTCGGCGGCTGAGTTGAGCTGATTTTCATAGTTGTATTTTTCGTCAAGCTCCGATTTGCCTGTTTTTGAGCAGTACCATTCGTAAGACGGTATTGCGCCGTATTCAAGCGATTTCAAAAACGCCGTTTCGCTGTCGTCGGCAAGGTTTATCGGGGTCAGGGTGTAGTCGGAAATGCCGTGAAGTATCATTTCGACGAACGGAACCGAAGAGTACGAATCGCTCTGAGGATACGCCGTTTCGTATGAAAGACCCGAGACAAAGTCGGCGTTTTTCAGCAGATAAAAATTGCCGCCGCATATCATCAGGTCGTGCCCGTTCGAAAGCTTTTCGATTCCCTTTGAAACGGTCTGAACTGCTGTATCCCTGTTTTGACCGATGAGTGAAAAGTCGGAGTACAGAAGTCTGCCGGCGTCGTTTACGCAGTAGCCGTCAAAAACATAATCGTTTGTATTGTTTACATAATCGGTAATATTTTTCTCGATTTTTGAAAGAGCCAGGGCGTAACTCTCGGTCGTATTTTTCTTTGACAGAGCGCTGAATTTATCGGGCGTCTCAATCGTGAGCTTTTTGCCCGACATATCGCGAGCGCTTTTATCGGAATTTGCCCCGGTTGAAAAAATAACCGTGCTTACATCGCCGTACATATCGAATTTTTGTGTTTCGACATACTGCTTTAAGGTCTCAAATGATTTTTTGCTGCCGAGCTTTTTTATCGCCGAGGCGCCCGAGAGCAGCTCCTGGTTATTTGCTCCGTCAAGCACTCCGCAGTAACGTACGGATATGTTGTTTACGCTCTTTGCCTTGAGCATATTGAGAAGGTCATACGCCTGGTCAAATGTTGTGAGACTTGCGTATCTGCCGCCGCTCTTTTGCGCCGTGCCGAGTATTGTCAGCGCAAACGGCAGGTGGGCCGACGAAGTTACCGTTCTCGTGGATAAAACGGAGTTTCTTATGAGCTGTTCGCGGCAGGCTATTGCCATACCGGAGTAGCTCGCGTTCTTGTTGGTGAGAAAACGGTAGCATACGTTGATTTCGCCGTTGTACGGCGTGCCGACATACTTTGTCATTTTGCTCCTCGCACCGACATAAGATACATCGGTAATTGTGAACGACGTGCCTGCGCGGTCGTATTTGTCACCGCCGCTTTTTTGAACCGAATCCACCGAGGCTATGGTGTCACCCTTTGTGATAAGTGCCACAAAAGCGCTGTTTTGCTGTTTCATTCCGAAAAATCCGAGCAGAGCCGAAGCGTTTATCTTGCTCTCGTCTGCCGCCGTGTCTTTTACCGCAGGGTCGGAGCCGTAAACCTTAAAGCTTTTTTCGGGATATTCGGATTTGCTTCCCGACATCATAAGCGAACCGCTGCCGTCGGGCAAAAGAATAAAGTCTCCGTCCGAAAAATCTTTTTCGGCGCCGAAGTAGCTTAAAAGATTTATTTTTTCGAGCGCATATCCGTCCGAAACCTTTATGTCGCCGCAGTTTATTTTGACGTCCATAACTCCGTCCGAGAGCGTGTAGTTTACCGTTACCGACGCATACGGCGTATCGCCCTGAGGTCCGTTTACGGCGCTGTCCTTATCGGGCGCCATATTGTATGTTACCTGAAGTCCGTTGCTGACGGGCTTAAATTCAAAAGAAGAAAACGCTACGGAGTTATCCTGAGAATTCAGTATATATTTTTTGCCGTCCTTTGAGAGCACCGCGCTGAGAACATACGCTCTGCTCTCGCTCTCGTCGGAGGAGGCAAGCGGCATAGAGTACCAAAATTTTCCCTCGGACGTCTCTTTTACCGCGACGGCACCCGTGGTTTTGTCATAGTAAAGCTCTATAAGACCCGACTGGGTTACAAATATCATATTGTCTTTGTTTATAACGTGAAAGCCGTTATCCGTATAGTCTCCGGAAACTGTCGAGAGAACCGATACCTTCGTTTTGACCGTGACATCGGGAGAACCGCAGGAGGAAAATATCAGCGATAAAATAAGTATAAGAGACGTTATATAAGGAAGTGCTTTTTTTGTGCTTTTCATATTGCTTTCTCCGTTAATATTATTAAATAACAATTTATTTTATCATATATATATAATAATTTCCACCATTATTATTTATCCTGCCGACCGAAAAAACGGCGCGCATATTAATTTTTTATTTCGTCGAGTGTGGCTTCGGCAGCGTCGGCTATTGCTGACGCATAGCTTTGCAGGTTTTTGTCAAAAAGCGCGTTGTCGCCGTCGTCGGTGATAAATCCCATCTCCGCAAGACAGCTCGGCATATCGGTGTTCTTATTTACATAATAGTTGTTTCCCTTGCCTGCTATTCCGCTTTTTACGCCTCTGTTTTTGGATATTCCGACTTCGTCGAGAGACTTCATTACGTTTTCGGCGAGCAGCGAATCGGTTTGCGGTGCGCTTTTAAGTATCCACACTTCAAAGCCGCAGCCGCTTTCGGCGCTGTTGCGGTGCAGGGATATAAAAAGGTCGGCTTTCTTTTTATTGGCTTTTTTACAGCGCTCCTCAAGCGATACATATGTGTCGTCGTTTCTTGTCATTATTGTGTTTATTCCGCGGGCTTTTAGTTCGGTTTCCACAGCCATTGCAAGGCGCAGATTATCGTCTTTTTCGTATCTTTCGCCGTTCGTCGCGCCTACGTCATATCCGCCGTGGCCTGCGTCTATGCAGACCGTGTTGCCGCTTTTTTGCGGTATATGTACCGCGGCGGTGACAAGCAGCGCCGTAAATATCGCAAACGAAAGTATGAGTACAAAAAACGGAATTTTACCGAAGCTTTTTCCTTTGTGCGCCGTTTTACGCCGTCTGTGCTTTGACAAATTATCACCTTCCGAAAAGCTGTAATGGCAGTACCGCAAAAGTCGGTACGGATTTTCACTTCCGATTATATTTCCGTATTTCGCTTAAAGTCAATGAATTCTATGTTTTTTAAAAAATTTTTAAGATTTTTGTTGACAACCTTAGGAAAGTGTGATATATTGATACCATACTAATCCGATAGGAAATAAGACATTCAAAAAGGAGGCTGTTTTAATGGCTGATCTTAACAAAATAAAATCAAGACAATGTAACTGGAGAAACAGCCGAATGTGTACCTGTTGACCCTTAAATTTAACAAAACACTATACTATTTAAGAATTATTGAAAGAGGTACATAAAATGAGTAACAAAAATTATAAATTCGAAACTTTACAGCTCCACGTAGGTCAGGAAGAAGCGGATATTGCATCGGGCGCAAGAGCGGTTCCGATATATCAGACAACATCTTATGTTTTTAAGAATTCCGACGAAGCCGAAGCTCGTTTCGCTCTTAAAGACGCAGGCAATATTTACGGCAGACTTACAAACTCCACTCAGGACGTATTTGAAAAGAGAATAGCAGCTCTTGAGGGCGGCGTTGCGGCACTTGCCACGGCGTCGGGCGCTGCGGCTATTGATTACACCATCCGCTCTCTTGCGGTCGCAGGCGATCACGTTGTCGCTTCAAACACAATCTACGGCGGCACATATAATCTTCTTGAGCATACGCTTCCCGATTACGGTATCACCACCACCTTTGTAGACCCCGACGATATAAGCAATTTTGAAAATGCCATTCAGGATAATACAAAGCTTCTCTATATAGAGACTCTCGGCAATCCCAATTCAAATGTTGCCGATATAGAGGAAATAGCAAAGGTTGCACATAAGCACAAGATTCCGCTTGTTGTTGACAATACATTCGCAACACCTTATCTTGTAAGACCCATAGAGTACGGCGCGGATATAGTCGTTCATTCGGCTACCAAGTTTATAGGCGGTCACGGCACCGCAATAGGCGGCGTAATTGTTGACAGCGGTAAATTTGATTGGATCGGCAGCGGCAAATTCCCGTCACTCGTCGAGCCGAATCCCAGCTACCACGGCGTAAGCTTTGCAAAAGATGTCGGAGCTGCGGCTTTTGTCACCAAGGTTCGCGCAATACTTCTCCGCGATACGGGCGCTACAATTTCTCCGTTCCACGCATTCCTCTTCCTGCAGGGCCTTGAGACGCTCTCTCTTCGCGTTGAGCGCCATACCGAAAATGCACTCAAGGTAGTAGAATACCTCAATAATCATCCGCAGGTCGAAAAGGTAAATCATCCGTCGCTCGCGAGCGGCGAGCAGAAACGCCTTTACGACAAATATTTCCCGAACGGCGGCGGCTCAATATTCACATTTGAGATAAAGGGCGACGATAAAACCGCAAAGAAGTTCATAGATCATCTTGAGATATTCTCTCTTCTTGCAAATGTTGCCGATGTTAAATCGCTTGTCATTCATCCGGCTTCAACCACTCATTCGCAGCTCAGCGATGAAGAAAAGCTGGAGCAGGGTATCCGCCCCAATACCATCCGCCTCTCAATAGGCACAGAGCACATAGACGATATCATAGCCGACCTTGACGAAGCGTTCAAAGCCGTTAAATAATTTTATTACAAAATATTAAGGAGATAATCATTATGTCAAAAATATATAAAAGCCTCACCGATCTTATAGGTAACACACCGCTTTTGGAACTCACAAATTACGAAAAAGAAAATAACCTTGAAGCAAAAATACTTGCAAAGCTTGAATACTTTAACCCCGCAGGAAGCGTTAAAGACAGAATAGCAAAGAAAATTCTCGATGACGCAGAAGCTAAAGGACTTATAAATAAAGACACAACCATTATCGAACCCACAAGCGGCAACACCGGAATAGGTCTCAGCTCCGTTGCGGCGGCAAGAGGTTATAAGATAATCATCACAATGCCCGAAACCATGAGCGTTGAGCGCAGACTTCTGATGAAGGCTTACGGTGCCAAGCTCGTCCTTACCGACGGTGCAAAGGGTATGAAAGGCGCAATTGAAAAAGCCAAAGAACTTCATGAGCAGACTCCCAACAGCTTTATTCCCGGTCAGTTTGTAAATCCCGCAAATCCCCAAGCGCATTTTGAGACCACCGGTCCCGAAATCTGGAACGATACCGACGGTAAGGTTGATATTCTTGTTGCCGGCGTAGGCACGGGCGGAACACTTTCGGGCACAGGCAAATTCTTAAAGAGCAAAAATCCCGATATTAAGGTAGTTGCGGTTGAGCCTGCAACCTCTCCCGTACTTTCCGAGGGCAAATCGGGTCCGCATAAGATTCAGGGTATCGGCGCCGGCTTCGTACCGGATACGCTTGACACCAAAATTTATGACGAGGTTATCACGGTAGAAAATGACGATGCATTCGCTTACAGTCGTGCAATTACAAAATCCGACGGAGTTCTCGTAGGTATTTCTTCGGGTGCTGCTGTTAAGGCTGCCACAGATCTCGCACGCCGTCCCGAAAACAAGGGCAAGACCATAGTTGCGATTTTACCGGATACCGGCGAGCGTTATCTTTCCACTCAGCTCTTCAAAGAGGACTGATTAACCGAATACACTAAATTTAACGGGCTGTAAAAGCGAAAGTTTTTACAGCCCTCATTTTTTGTTTTATGACATTATGTAGAGAAGCGACATAAGCAGCGCTTCATTTGAGCCCTCCGACTTTAAAAGCAGCAAAAGCGGCAGCAGCATAGCTCTGTCGGGTTCGTTTAAAAGACTTTCTATAATATTGTTTTCGTTTGCCGCGGCGGAAAACGGATTTTGAGTGCGGCTGTCGGGGGTTCTTTCGGTACTGCGGTTTTCTTCGGTGCTCTCGTACCGAAAGCCGTCGCGCGGGGGCATATTTGCCGGCATTTTTATATGGTGCGGCTTTGTATATGTGTTTTGTTCCGGCACGGTAGTGGGCTTTGAAGTCTCTTCCTGCACCGAGTTTTCTCTTGAGACGGTCTCGCTTGCGCGCTGCTGCATGGCGCGTACTCGCTCCATGGCTCGCTCCTGCATTTCTTTAAGCTCGGAATAGCTGTAATCTTTCATATGTTAAAAAACCCCTTCAGCAGCGGAAGCATCTCCATCAGCTTTAAAAATTTCATGGCTTCATCCGCCTTTTTGCGCCTGTCTTCGCTCAGCAGAGGGCGAAGAGCGGAGATAAACCTTGTATTGTCGTCTTCTTTATTCATCTGTGAGGCTACGGTCATCAGAGTTTTAGTCATATCGTCGCCGAAAAGTGACGACATATCGGTATTAGGTGCATTTCGGCTGCCGCCGCTGCCCTGCTCTTTCGGAGCGGATGACGGCTCGGAGCCGCTCTGTGACATAAGGCTTGACGCGACATTTTTAAGTCTCTCCATATCCTCAGGGCTTATCGAGGACAGCAGGTCGCTTATATTATCCATAAGAATTGTCCTTTCGGTGTGTTTTATTCCGCGTCTTTGCCGCCGAGCTTTTTAAACAGTTCCTTGGCTCTGTCGCTTGACAGCAGATTTTTTAAGGCGTTTTCATCGCTCAAAACGTCGCTGAGCTTTTTCGACTGCTCGGGCGACAGCTTGTTCTTTAAAAATTTTTCTGCGCCCTTTTTTGATTTTTGGTTTTTAATACCGTCTATTATCTCGTCGATGTTGTCGTTCTGCATTGATTTTACCTCCGTATTTTGGTATAATGTATAGTATGAATTTCACGGGGGTTTTATGAATGAGAATACTTGTGCTTTCGGATTCGCACCGTGACAAAATCTCGCTTATGATGGCGGTAAAGCTGCACAGAGACGCCGATGTTATCGTATTCCTCGGCGACGGCGAAGAGGATTTTCGATGCGAAGAAATGCAGGATTTGATATCCTTTAAAGAGGTGCATTCGGTTAGGGGAAACTGCGATGTTTATTCGAGCCTGCCGAGCGAAGAGACGTTTGTTTGCGGCGGAAAAACCGTGTTTATTCTCCACGGGCACACAAGAGGGGTAAAGCACGGCACCGAGGAGCTTTTGCTCGCCGCAAAAGAAAAATGCGCCGACATAGTTTTATACGGCCACACCCATATCCCGAAATCGGAGTATATTGACAATATGTATGTGATGTGCCCCGGCAGCATACGCGACGGCTCTTACGGCATAGTCGATATAACGGATAACGGAATACTTTGCTATACCGCGGATTTATCCCGTGAACTTTAAAAGGCGGAAAGGACAGTTTGAATTGCTGATAAAGAACGTAAAAATAATCGGTGAAAAAGAAATAACGGACGGTTTTGTCAGAATAGCCGACGGCAAGATAGCCGAAGTCGGTAAAACAGCCTGCGAAACCGAAAACGAAGAGATAATCGACGGAAAGGGCAAATATCTCTCCCCCGGATTTATAGATTTGCATGTTCACGGCGGCGGCGGTTATTCCGCCATGGGCACGCCCGAGGATATTGTAAAAATGGCAACGGCTCATATGAATTACGGCACCACGTCCATATTGCCGACAACGCTTGCCGCGCCTATCGCCCAACTTAAAACCGCGCTTTTAAATATCAAAGAGGCAAAGCGAATTTGTAAAACGTCAAATATTCTCGGCGCACATCTTGAGGGGCCGTTCCTGTCGCCGAAAATGTGCGGAGCGCAAAGCCCCGAAAACATATTGGTGCCGTCGCAAAATGAATACGAGAGTCTGCTCGATTTGTGGGACGGGCTCAAAATAATGGGGGCGGCTCCCGAAACCGACGGCGGAATGAAGCTCGGTGAAGAGCTTAAAAAGAGAGGCATAGTAGCCTCGATAGCTCATTCTTCGGGGGATTACGATACGGCGGAAGAGGCTGTAAAACACGGATATTCCGATGTGACGCACCTGTACAACGCCTGTACGTCGTGCTATAAACGCGGAATTTTCAGGCACGCGGGCACGGTTGAGGCGGCGCTTACTCACGATGAATTGACGGTTCAGGTAATAGCCGATTTGTGCCATCTGCCCCTGGGCGTTTTAAAACTGATTTACAAATGCAAGGGCGCCGATAAAATGTATCTTATCACCGACGGGCTTGAGTATTCGGCGACGGACACAAAAGAGGGAACGCTTGTTATGCAGAAAAACGGCGTTCCGGCGATTTACGAAGACGGCGTTATGAAGCTTGCCGACCGCTCTTGCATAGCAGGCAGCGTCGCCACAACCGACAGGCTTGTGAGAAATATGTATAAAAAAGTCGGTGTTCCGCTCTGTGACGCGGTAAAAATGGCTTCGCTCACCCCTGCCTCAATCATAGGGATTGACGCTGTAAAGGGCAAAATCGCAAGGGGCTTTGATGCCGACCTTATTATGTTTGACGATGACATAAATGTTTCATTTGTTATGGTTGGCGGAAACGTCGTAAAGTCTTAATTATATAAATAATATTATCTGTGCTTGGCGGACTGTGAAGTGATTTCACTTGGCAGTCCGCCGTTTTTATGCAAAATTACTTTTTATTCCTTGAAAATATGATATTTTTTATGTATAATTGTAAACACAACTCTTTCGGAGGTCTTATATATGACTGTCAGAGAAATACAAAACATACTTTCCGCCGAGGTTATTTGCGGCGGCGACTGCCTTGACAGAGAGGTAAGCGAGGCGTGCGGCAGCGATATGATGAGCGACGTTTTGGCGTTTGTCAAACATCAGGCGGTTCTGCTGACGGGGCTTGTAAATCCGCAGGTGATAAGAACCGCCGAGATGATGGATATGAAATGCGTGGTTTTTGTGCGAGGCAAGCGCCCCGACCGCGATATGACGGAGCTTGCAAAAAGCCTCGGTATGGTTTTGCTGTCAACGAGTCATCCTATGTTTTCCTCGTGCGGTATGCTGTATGAAAACGGGCTTTGCGGAGGTGAGTCAAAATGAGCGTTATAACGCTTCATTATGATGTGCCGGGCGACGATTTTACAAGGGCGGGCGAGGCGTCGGGAGACGTAAAAGCTCACCTTAAAAAGCTCGGTTTTTCACCCGAGGTAATCAGAAATACCGTAATAGCTTTGTATGAGGGCGAAATAAATATGGTAATACACGCCGGCGGCGGCAGGATAGATGTGGATATCGACCCCGATGTTATCTCTATGGTTCTGTCGGATGACGGACCCGGAATACCCGACGTTGAGCTCGCGATGAAAGAGGGGTATTCCACGGCGCCCGATAATGTCCGCGCTCTCGGCTTCGGCGCCGGAATGGGACTTCCCAATATAAAAAAGTATACCGATGAAATGGTAATAGATACTTTTGTCGGCAAAGGCACAACAATGCGGCTCAAAGTGTACACAAACAGATAATTTTTATAAATACGGAGTAACTGCGATGGAAAAGAGCGGCTTTTTTCATTCCGTGCGTCTGGACGAAAATAAGTGTATGGGATGCACCAATTGCATAAAGCGTTGCCCGACGGGAGCTATAAGAGTACGCCGCGGTAAGGCATATATAATTTCGGAGCGGTGCATAGACTGCGGCGAATGTATCAGAATTTGTCCGCATCACGCAAAGTATGCCGAAAAATATTCCTTTGACGAACTTCAAAAATACAAGTACCGCATAGCTCTGCCTGCGCCTGCGCTGTACGGTCAGTTTAATAATCTCGATGATACCGATTATGTGCTGACCGCGCTTAAAAAACTCGGCTTCGACGATGCATTTGAGGTGTCAAAGGGCGCCGAAATCGTGTCCGAAGCCACAAGAGCCGAACTGTCACATTCGGGCAGGAAAAAGCCCGTAATATCTTCGGCGTGCCCTGCCGTTGTAAGGCTCATAAGAGTGCGCTTCCCGAATCTTATAGAAAATGTGCTTGATTTTAATCCCCCTATGGAGGAGGCGGCGCGCCTTGCAAGAGAGTGTGCCGTCAAAAATACGGGATACCGAAAATCCGATATAGGAATATTTTTTATAACGCCGTGTACGGCAAAAATTACAGCCATAAAACAGCCTATATGCAACAACGGCTCCAATGTGGACGGGGTATTCGGCATAAAGGATATTTACCCCTCTCTTTTGCACGAAATGGAAAACACCGAAAAGACCGAGCCGCTGCGCGATTCGGGCATAATAGGCGTCTCGTGGGCGTCGTCGGGCGGCGAAGCCGCGGCGCTTTTTACCGACCGCTATTTGGCGGCGGACGGTATAGAAAATGTTATAAAGGTGCTTGAAGAGATAGAGGACGAGAAGCTGTCGGACCTTGATTTTATCGAGCTTAACGCCTGCCCCGGCGGTTGCGTCGGAGGACCGCTGACGGTTGAAAATCCGTATGTCGCAAAGGCACGCATACAGCATCTCAGAAAATATATGCCGGTGTCGTGCAACCACCTCGATATAAAAAGTGTGCCGCGGTATATGCGCTGGGATAATCCGCTGAAAGAACTGCCGGTTATGCGCCTTTCCGACGATATGGGCGAGGCTTTGCAAAAAATGGGCGAAATGAAGAGAATAGAAAACTCTTTGCCGGGGCTTGACTGCGGAACGTGCGGAGCACCGTCCTGCAGCGACCTTGCCGAGGATATAGTCCGCGGAAAAGCGTCCATTGAGGACTGCGTTTTCTTCTCGCGTGAAAATACCGATAAAAACAACTATATTCCTATACCTGCGCCGTTCAGAAAGACGGAGAAAAACGAGTGAAACGGAGAAAATATGAACATAAAAGAAATTTCTGAAAAACTCGGTTTGGAGTTTTTAAACGAGTCTGAGCCGTCAAAAGAGGTTAAGGGCGGTTACTGCGGCGATTTGCTGAGCTTTGTTATGTCCCATGCAAAGTGCGGCGACTGCTGGTTTACCGTTATGGGCAACGTAAATGCCGTGGCGGTGGCGGTGCTTTCGGACTGTGCGGCAATAGTTCTCTGCGAAAATTCGCCGCTTGACAAGGACGCGCTCGAAAAGGCAAAAGAACAGGGCGTTAACATATTGACATCTGCCGAAAGTGCATTTTCACTCTCTGCCCGGCTTTCAAAACTGCTATGATTATAAAAGTCGATCTTCATATGCACACGTGCCTGTCGCCGTGCGGAGAAAACGATATGACGCCGTATAATGCGGTAAATTTAGCGAAGCTTCTCGGATATGATTTGATAGCCGTAACGGACCATAATTCGTGTCTTAATTGCCCTGCGGCAGTAAAGGTCGGCGAAGCGGCAGGCATTACCGTTGTGCCGGGAATGGAGCTTTGCACCGCCGAGGAGATACATAACATCTGTCTTTTTCCGTCGCTTGACGCCGCAATGGATTTTTCGGATTTTGTTTACGGCGAAATGCCCGATGTCAAAAACCGACCCGAAATATTCGGCGAACAGATTATAACTGACGAAGAGGACAATATCATAGGGTACGAAAAACGGCTTTTGACCGTGGCGTCGGATATTACCGAGAGCGAAATCGTAAAAACGGTCTCATCATACGGCGGCGTGTGTTTCCCGGCGCATATAGACAGAAGCTCTTACAGCATCTTGTCTGTTCTCGGCGCATTCCCCGAAACTCCGATTTTCAAAGCGGCGGGTCTGTCTCGGTATGCAGACGAAAAAAAGCTTTCGGCTGAAAATCCGTGCCTTGGCAATATGAAGCTTTTTGTAAATTCCGACGCGCACCGTCTTTCGGATATTCCCGAACCGCAAAACGAGCTTGTGCTGCCCGAGTGTAGCGCAAAAGCCCTGATAGATTATATTAAAAATCAATAAAAACAATATAAATATTGCATTTTTGACGAATTTGATTATAATATTGAGTATTACACGGAAATAAGGACGGTATTATATATAATGGAAACAAAAAAGAAAAAGGCAGCCGTTACCGTACTCGGCATCTTTGTCGCGGCTTTATTTGTATGGCTCGTCGTTGTAGGCTGCAATCTCTATAAAAACAGATGGCATAAAATAAACTTTAAAATCAACAGCATAACCGTCACCAAAACCGAGGGCGACACACCGTACGACGGAATATACAATGTAACCGTAAAGGGTACGGCAAGCGCATGGTTCTATGATTTTAACAAATATCAGTTTGACCTTGTACCGACTTCGTCGGGCGGATATTATCCAACATTCTATCAAAAGACCGATACTCTGACCGTAACCAATAAAGATAAAACTCCGTTTGAGTTTTCGTTTACCACAAAAGAAAATATGGATGAGGACTGTGTGGATACGGTTAGCCGTTTCATCTATGGCGCCGAAAATATCACCGTAAACGGTTCTCCCGATACAAGCCACGATATAAGGCTGTTCTTATCGGAATACAGAGATAAAATAACCGTGGGAAACAAATAGTTTTGTTTGACATAACGGGTACGGAATGATAAAATACTATAAATAGTTTAAACGCGTTGAAAAAGTTTAAGGGAAGCGATACGCATTTTAAGAGAGCCGCTGTTCGGTGCGAAGCGGTATGCGGCGTTTTCCGTCGTCGCTTTTGAGCGTCTTTGCCGAAACTGTATTAAGCAAAGACGGTTTGCCTCCGTTAAAGGCATAAAGCGGCCGTTTTTACGGCAAAATGAGTGGTACCGCGGTAATTTCGCCTCATACGAGAGTATGAGGCTTTTTTATTTTTATAAAAGTGTTGTATTTTTTACAGGAGGATAAATTATGAGCAAGGAACTTGCAAAAAAGTACGACCCCAAAAATGTTGAGGATCGTATTTACAAGACATGGCTCGAGCATAAGTATTTTCATGCCGAGCGGCAGGAGGGGAAAAAGACCTATACAATAGTTATTCCGCCTCCCAATATTACGGGTCAGCTCCATATGGGCCATGCGCTTGATAATACTCTTCAGGATATACTGATAAGATATCACCGTATGGCAGGCTACGACACCCTTTGGGTTCCCGGCACAGACCATGCGTCAATAGCGACGGAAGCCAAAATAGTAGAGGCTATGCGTAAAGAGGGCATAACCAAAGAGGACATCGGAAGAGATAAATTCCTTGAGCGCGCATGGGACTGGAAAGCAAAGTACGGCGGCAGAATAATAGAGCAGCTCAAAAAAATGGGCTCTTCCTGCGATTGGGACAGAGAACGCTTTACCTTGGACGAGGGCTGCAGCAAAGCGGTACGCGAGGTTTTTGTACAGCTCTATGACGAGGGGCTCATTTATCGCGGAAACCGTATGGTAAACTGGTGTCCGCATTGTAACACCTCAATTTCCGACGCCGAGGTTGAATATGAGGAAAAGGAATCCAATTTCTGGCATCTTCTTTACACGGTAAAGGAGACGGGAGAAAAGCTTGAGCTTGCCACAACAAGACCCGAAACCATGCTCGGCGATACCGCGGTTGCGATAAATGCCGATGACCCGAGATATAAGCATCTCCACGGCTGCCATGTTATTTTACCGCTGCTCAATAAGGAAATACCGATAGTCTGCGATGAGCACGCGGATATGACAAAGGGTACGGGCGTAGTTAAGATAACTCCGGCACACGACCCCAACGACTTTGAAGTAGGACTTCGTCACAATCTGCCTATTGTGCGCACATTTACGTACGACGGTCATCTTACGGGCAAGGCCGATAAGGAATTTGCCGATGAACTTCGCCGCAGCGGTAAGGCTTCAAAGGATGAGCCCGAGGTTCTTGACTGCGGAAAATACGCCGGTATGACTACCCTCGAAGCCCGTAAGGCGATAGTAAAGGACCTTGAGGACGGCGGATACATCAAATGTATTGAGCCTTTAAAGCATGACGTAGGCACGTGCTACCGCTGCCACACCGATATTGAGCCTATGGTGTCAAAGCAATGGTTTGTAAAGATGGAACCCCTCGCGGGACCCGCAATAGAGGCTGTCGAAAAGGGCGACATCAAATTTGTTCCCGACAGATTTAAAAAGAATTATATGAGCTGGATGCGCGGCACAAGAGATTGGTGCATTTCGCGTCAGCTCTGGTGGGGTCACCGTATCCCCGCATGGTACTGCGACGACTGCGGCGCCACTACGGTTTCAAAGACGGATATTACGGCTTGCCCCCATTGCGGAAGCAGCAATGTAAAACAGGACCCCGACACGCTCGATACGTGGTTCTCCTCGGCACTTTGGCCGTTCTCAACGCTCGGTTGGCCCGAAAAGACCGCCGACCTTGAGCATTATTACCCGACGAATACGCTTGTTACAGGCTATGATATTATAGGCTTCTGGGTAAGCCGTATGATATTCTCGGGGCTTAAATATACGGGCAAGGCGCCGTTTGACACGGTTTTGATACACGGGCTTGTAAGAGACGCTCAGGGCAGAAAGATGTCAAAGTCTCTCGGCAACGGCATTGACCCGCTTGAGATAATCGACAAATACGGAGCGGACGCGCTCAGATTTACTCTTGCAACCGGCAACAGCCCCGGAAACGATATGCGTTTCTCAGACGAGAGGGTTGAGGCGAGCCGTAACTTTGCCAATAAAATCTGGAATGCGGCAAGATTTATTTTGATGAACCTCGGCGACGATGAAAAAGCTCCGCATATTCCCGATGGGCTTGCTCTCGAAGACAAGTGGATTCTCAGCCTTTACAACGACCTCGTAAAAGACGTCACCGACTCGCTTGAAAAATATGAACTCGGTATGGCGGTTCAGAAGCTTTACGACTTCATATGGGATGTTTTCTGCGATTGGTATATAGAGCTTTCAAAGATACGTCTCGGCGGCGATGACGAAAAGGCAAAAGAGACGGCTAAAGCGGTGCTCGTATATGTTATGTCAAATACGCTGAAGCTTTTACATCCGTTTATGCCCTTTATAACCGAGGAAATATGGCAAACTCTCCCACACGACGGCGATACGATAATGCTGTCTCCCTGGGCTGAATTCAGCGAGTCTCTCTCATTCCCCGAGGAAGAGGAGCAGATGAATAAAATTATGACCGCCGTAAAAGCGGTACGTAACCGCCGCGCCGAGATGAATGTTGCGCCTTCTAAAAAGGCACAGGTGTTTATCGAGACTCCGTACGGCGACACCTTTAAAAAAGGCACGGAATTCTTTAAGCGTCTCGCGTCTGCGAGCGAGGTTTCCGTCGGCGAAAAATTTGACGGTATGGATAAGGCGGTTTCCATAATCACCGAAAGCGCAAGAATTTATATCCCGATGGATGAGCTTGTTGATTTCGAAGCAGAAAAAGCAAGACTAAATAAGGAAAAAGAGAAGCTCCAAAAGGATATAGATTTTGTAAACGGCAAGCTGAACAATCCCAATTTCGTTGCTAAGGCTCCGGAAAAGGTGGTAGAAGCCCAGAGAAAGGCTCTCAGCGAGTACACCGATAAAATGAAATTGCTCGACGAGAGTTTAAATAAGCTTATAAATAAATAAGGAGGTAAAGTATGAAAATCTTTATAGGGATACTCATTTTCCTCGCCGCGATAACAGTTATAACACTTATTCGCGCGATATTTTGGGTGCCGAAGAAAAAAACCTATGAGCCGCTTGAGGATGAAAAGGTACAGCTTAAAGAGTACCGCCGAAATTTAAGCGATGCGATTAAGTTTAAGACCGTATCTCAGCCCGACCCGAAAGACGTTGATTGGAATGAGTTTAAAAAATTCCATGAGTTCCTTGAGGAGCGTTTCCCGCTTGTTTACAAGAACCTGAAGCACGAGAAAATAAGCGACGCGAGCCTTTTGTTCACATGGGAGGGCACACGCCCCGACCTTGAGCCTATTGCATTGCTTGCCCATCAGGACGTTGTTCCGATAGCCGACGGCACCGAAAATGATTGGGAGCATCCGGCGTTTGACGGCTATGACGACGGCGAATTCATTTGGGGACGCGGCGCGCTCGATATGAAAAACCACCTTATCGCGGTTATACAGACCGTCGAGACTCTTCTCGGAGAGGGTTTCAAGCCCGAAAGAACGGTTTATCTCTGCTTCGGTCACAATGAGGAAATAGTTGCGTCCGCAAATTCGGGCGCAGGCTCAATTGCCGCAGTCCTCGAAGAGCGCGGAGTAAAGCTTGACAGCGTTATTGACGAGGGCGGCGCCATACTCAATGTAGATGTGCCGAAAATCCTCAAAACAAAGCTTGCCGGCATAGGTATTGCCGAAAAGGGCTATGCCGATTATAAAATCACCGTTCGCTCAAAGGGCGGCCATTCGTCACAGCCTCCGGTACATTCGGGAATAGGTGAGATAGCCAAGGTTACGCGCGACCTTGAGGGACATCAGTTCAAAGCTAAAATGCCTCACTTTGTATATGCCCTCTTTACTAAAATCGGTAAGCGCGTATCGTATCCCGCGAGAATAGTTACGTGTAATCTCTGGCTTTTAAAGCCGATTGTTACTCTTGTTATGAAAAAATTCCCGCCTGCGGCTTCGCTTATAAGAACCACAACGGGTGTTTCGATGGCAGAGGGCAGCCCCGCAGCCAACGTGCTTCCGCAGAAGAGCAGCATAACGGTAAACTTCCGTATGATGCCCGGAACCACTCTTGCGGACGTAAAAGAGCACATCAAAAAGGTTGTAAAGAAAAAGGATATCGAAATAGAATTGCTCAAGGGCAAAGAGGCGTCAAAGGTTTCTCCCACAGACAGCCGCTCTTTTAAAATTCTTGAAGAGCTTTGTATGCGTACCGACAATAGCTATATAGTTGCACCGTATCTTGTTATGGGCGGCACAGACTCATATCACTATGAGAATATCTGTGATTGCATTTATCGTTTCGCCCCGTTTGAGGTTGATACAAAATATCTTCTTTTGACCCATGCCACAAACGAGAGAATCCCCGTGGACTGCATGGAGGGCGCACTTAAATTCTTTAAGCGTTACATAAAGTATATGTCAAAGGAATAATCTTTTATTAAAAACCCAAAAGACCGCAGAAAGCAAATACGCTCTCTGCGGTCTTTTGTTTGTAACTTGGTTATTTCTCCCGGCAAATGCCGCATAAACTTACAAAACGGTAATCAAATAAAAGACAAAAATAAAAACGACAAATCTCAAAAGAGATTTGTCGTTTTTGGTGCGAGCGATGGGACTTGAACCCATACGGGATTACCACACGCCCCTCAAACGTGCGCGTCTGCCGATTCCGCCACGCTCGCAAACCGTAGTGTCGCTTTTCTTGCGACGGTGAATATTATAGCAAAGGTTACCCTTTGTGTCAAGCAATTTTAAAAAAATTTTGCGACTTTTTTTGACAATTACGACCGGGGTAAATTAAGCCCCATAAATACGGCGCCGAAAAGCTTAAATATCACTTTAAAGCCGTTCTTTTTGTAAAATTCAACAGCACGTACATTGCCATTTCCGGTGCAAAGCATAACGCCCTTTATATTATCGCTTATAAGCTTTTCTTTAAGGGTGGACATCAGCTCTGTTCCGACCTTTTGCCCCTGATACTCCGGTAAAATGTCTATGTGCAGATGAGCGGGGTATTTGACTGAAAATACGGCAGGGGAGACAGCCTCAAAAAATGATGCGATACCCGATATAAAGCTTGTCCTGAATATCTCTTGCAGCTCCGTGCCGAAAAAGCTTTTGAGATATTTCGGCAAGCTCTCGGCACAGAGAATGTACCCTACGACCCTGCCGCTTTCGTTTTCGGCGACAAAGCAGCTGCTCTTTTGGGTTCTCGTATAACAGCGGTTATACATTAAAAGGGTGCAAAGAGCTTTTTTGGGGGTGTCCTTAATTTTCCGTGCCGCGGTTATTAAACATATATATTCGGCAGAGGGAATATCCTGTTTTTCCAAAGGTCTTATTTTAATCATATTTAAGTCACCGATTTGTACGGCGGTTATAAAATAGTGCCGCCGCCTATAACCGTGTCGCCGTCGTATATAACCGCAGCCTGACCTTTTGTAACGGCTCTCTGCGGTTCGTCAAAAATGATTTTCAGCTTGTCTTTATCGGTCTGAATTACCGTTGCCGGCTGTTCCTTTTGATTGTACCGTATTTTTGCACAGAGGTGCTCGGGCTTTTCGAGAGAATCGCAGGCGCTGAGCACTATGTCTCCGACGGAGACTTCTTTTGAAAACAGATCTTCGTTAAACCCTAAAACAACTCTGTTGTTTTTAACGTCCTTTTCGCATACATACATCGACTGCGGCAACGCCAGACCGAGACCGCGGCGCTGACCTATCGTGTATCTGATTATTCCCTTATGCGTACCGAGCTTTTTTCCGGCTTTGTCAACAAAATCGCCTTGGGGAAATTTTTCTCCGGTGTATTTTTCTATAAAAGCGCTGTAGTTGCCGTCGGGAACAAAGCATATATCCTGGCTGTCGTGCTTTTTGGCGTTTATAAAGCCGTTCTCCTCGGCTATCTCGCGAACCTCCGTTTTGTGATATTTTCCGAGCGGAAACAGCGTGCGGCTGAGCTCTTCTTGGGTCAGCGAATACAAGACGTAACTCTGGTCCTTGTTCCCGTCAAACGCTTTTTTTAATAAGTATCTGTCCGCGCATTTTTCGATTCTCGCATAGTGGCCGGTTGCTATGTAATCCATCTTGAGCTCTATGGCTTTTTTTAAGAGCTTAGCGAATTTAATATATCGGTTGCAATCTATACAGGGGTTCGGCGTCGCGCCCAGGCGGTAGCTTCGGACGAACTTGTCCATTACGTCCTCACGGAAATCTTCGGTCATATTGAGAGTGTAATGTAAAGCCCCGAGCCTTGCCGCCACGCTTTTGGCGTCCTCTACGTCGTCGAGAGAACAGCAGGTCTTGTCCTTTACAAAGTCGATGTCGTCGTTTGTATAAAGCTTCATTGTAACGCCGACTATGTCGAAGCCCTCCTGCTGTAACAGATATGCCGTAACAGAGCTGTCAACTCCGCCGCTCATGGCAACCATAACTTTTTTCTTTTCGTCTGTCATTGTGTTTTTCCTTTATAAATTAAGGTGGGAGTTTCCTCCCACCCCGTAGTTTTTCGTAAATTCTCAGCCGCCGAGCCTTATCATTTCGTCAATGCAAACTCTCGCTTTTGTGATTGTGTCCTCGTCGAGAACAATCTCTTCGCCGCCTACGCCTCTTACGGCGTTGTAGACGTCCATAAGCGTTGAACTCTTCATATTCGGGCAAATGAGCTTTTTGGAGAGATAATAGAAATTCTTGTCGGGGCAGGCATATTGAAGATGCTCTGCTATGCTGATTTCCGTGCCGATGATAAATTCTTTCTTATCGCTGTTCTTGGCGTATTCCATAATGCCCGAGGTTGAACCTACATAGTCGGCGTGCTTAACCACATCGGGTACGCATTCGGGGTGAACAAGCAGCGGAGCATTCGGATGCTTTTCTTTAGCCGCGACGGCTTCGCTTTCGTTTACGGAAGCGTGAATGGGGCAGCCGCCGTGCAGGAGCTTGAAGTTCTTTTCGGGAATCTGCTCGCTGACATAATGCCCGAGATTGCAGTCGGGGATAAACAGTATGTTTTGTGCATCCGTATTTTTAATGATTTTAACTGCGGAGGAGGAGGTCACGCACACATCACATACGGTTTTGAGGTCTGCCGTGGTGTTGATATATGCCACAACCTTATAATCGGGATATTCCTTTTTAACGGCGCAGATAAGGTCTTTGTCCATTTGCTCCGCCATGGGGCAGCCGGCAATGGGCTGAGCCAAAATTACCTTTTTCTCCGGAGAGAGTATTTTAACGGTTTCGGCCATAAATCTGACGCCGACCATTATTACGGTCTTTTGCGGAGCGGTTGTCGCCTTTACGGAAAGCGCATAGCTGTCGCCGGTAAAGTCCGCTATTTCTATTATTTCGTGCGCCACATAGCTGTGCGCCAAAATACATATATCCTTTTCCTTTTTCAGCCTGAGAATTTCCTGTTGAATGTCTTTAATCATTTGAAACATCTCTTTCAAGTTTTAATATCGGATTGTCTTGCCCTGCGGCGCCGACGTTATACTGATATAATACGAAATTTTGCGCCTAAAATCAAGAGTATGGTGTCAATTTTAAGATTGTAACTTTTTGTAATAATAGTTATAGTCTTGAAATAATTATTGCGTTTTGACGAAAAAAATATATAATAGCATTAAACTATAAACTGAAAAGGTATGCGCAGATGAAAAAAATCCTTGAATTTTTCAACTCGCCCAAAATCTCACGTATCGGTGAGTATATGCTCACGGGGCGATATATAATGGTGCTTTTTGCGCTGGCGTCGGTGTTTGTTATTTTTGACATATCCGTTGCCGGTGTGCTCACTTTTGCGTGCATTACGGGCGTTACGCTTGTTCTGTGTGAGGACCTTTTGGCGCCGTTTCCGCCGTTTTTGTTTCTGTGCCTTATCGGAACCAAATGCTACAACTCTTTCAGCGTGTTCATTCAGTATAAGGCGCTCGGCGTGGTGCTGATAATCTGCGTAATAATGCACTTTGTTTTGCATTGGAAAAAGCCCGTGCTCAAGGGCTTCCTCACGGTGCCGATGATATTTGTGTCGCTTGCGGTAATGCTCGGCGGAGTCGGTTTTATCTCAAAACGTGAGTATTTCAGCGGCGCGTCCGTGTTTTACATTTTGGCGCTCGGCGTAGGTATGCTGTTACTCTATACCGTATTTAACACGCATATAAATGTCCATAAGGATTATTCCCTTATGGATAAACTGTCTCTTATTATGGTAATAATAGGCTGCTTCGGTACTTTTATGGTGGTATCGTATTACCTTACGCATATAAATGAGGTTATAGATACAAAAACCATTCTGTATTTCCAGTGGCGCAACAATTGCTCGACGTTTTTGATGCTGTCAATACCGTTTGCGTTTTATCGCGGCAATAAAAAGTCATATTCAATTATGTTCGGATTTTTGTTCTATTTTGCGATATTGCTGACCGGTTCGCGCGGCGGACTTGTCTTCGGCGCCATAGAACTTATGATGTGCTGCATTTTGTTCTTCCTTTACGACAGGGAAAGACGCTTTGCTTATATTGCCATTCTCGCCTGCATTTGCTTTGCGCTTATGATATTTTCCCGCGAGTTCCTCTCGTTTTTCGGTTATACTTTCGACCGCCTTATGTCCGCAATAAACGGCGTGCTCGTCGGTGAGCAAAAAGAAGTGAGGGTTTTCCAGTATGAGCGCGGCATAAAGGATTTTCTCGGCCATCCGATATTCGGAACAGGCATAGGGTATATGGGAAATACCGACATATATGACCCTGCGGATTTCTCAATATGCTGGTATCATTGCGAGCCTATTCAGATAGCCGCAAGTATGGGTATAGTCGGAATTTTGGCGTATGTTTATCAGTTTATAAAGAGGATGTTCCTCCTCTGGAGAAAACCGACGCTCTTTAATATGACCGTCTTTCTCTCATATATAAGCCTTGAGCTTATGTCGCTTGTAAATCCGGGTATTTTCTGCCCTATACCGTATCTTCTGATAGTAACCATTTTCTTTGTGGTTGTTGAAAAGAGTACATACGGTGAATATCAGCCTAAGATATATGTTATGCCGTCATCGCAAAATGACGATACTCCGGACGGTGAGGACGATGACGACGAAGTAGCCGATACGGCAAAGGTTTAATTTTTAATACCGCAAAAATGTAAGGACTGTAAAACGATCGTTTTACAGTCCTTTTCAGCGTCTTTATTTGTTTCAGTGCTCGTGCGTGTAGTGGCAATTATCGGGCTTAAAAAGCTCTTCATCGTATTTTATGCCGTTTTTGTCATAGTAATCCTTGATTGCCGCCTTTATCGCTTCCTCTGCGAGTACCGAACAATGCACTTTTACCGCGGGCAGACCGTCAAGAGCTTCCACTACGGCTTTGTTTGTGAGCTTTAACGCTTCGCTTATGGGCTTGCCCTTTATCATATCGGTTGCTATTGAGCTTGTGGCTATTGCGGAGGCACAGCCGTAGGTGTTGAATTTTACGTCGGTTATAATGTCGTCCTGCACCTTTATATATATCTTCATTATATCGCCGCATTTGGCGTTCCCGACTTCACCTATGCCGTCCGCATCGTCGATTTTTCCGACATTGTGAGGATTTGCGAAGTGCTCAAGAACTTTTGCGCTGTATTCCATATTTTTTAAATCCTTTCTTTAACGCTTTTCGGGAGTGAAAAAGCTGTTTTCACGGCAAAGTCTCTCCCAGAGCGGAGACATTGACCGCAATCTTTCTATTATCGGAGGCAGGGTTTCGGCGATGAAATCCACCTCTTCTTCGGTATTGTATTCGCAAAGGCTGAGCCTTAAAGACCCGTGGGCAACCTCGTGCGGCAACCCTATTGCGAGGAGCACGTGGCTCGGGTCGAGTGAACCCGATGTGCACGCAGAACCCGATGACGCGCAAATGCCGTGCATATCGAGATAGAGCAGCATTGATTCGCCCTCAACGCCCTCAAAGCAAACGCTGACGTTGCCGGGCAGACGGTTTTCCACGGAGCCGTTTAAACGGCTGTGCGGAATTTCCAGTATTTTGCCTATAAGCCTGTCGCGAAGAGCGGTGACCTTTGCGGCGTTCGTATCCATATTTTTTACAGCTTCGGTGAGTGCAGCCGCCATACCCATAATTCCGGGAATGTTTTCCGTGCCGGCGCGGCGGTTTCTCTCCTGAGCGCCGCCCTCAATAAGATTGGGCAGATTTATGCCCTTTCTTATATAGAGCGCGCCCGTCCCCTTAGGCCCGTGAAATTTGTGACCGGACATCGAGAGCATATCAATATTTTGCGCTTTTACGTCTATCGGGATATGACCTACCGCCTGAACTGCGTCTGTATGGAAAAGGACTCCCTTTTCGCGACAGATTTTGCCTATTTCGGCTATCGGCTGAACAGTTCCTATTTCGTTGTTTGCATACATTACGGTGACTAAAGCCGTGTCATCCCTTATCGCCGAGGCGACATCGTCCGGAGACACAAAGCCGTCCTCGGAAATCGGTAAAAGCGTTATCTCAAAGCCTTGCTTTTGCAGCTTATTCAGAGTGTGCAGTACTGCGTGGTGCTCAAAGGCGGTGCTGATAATGTGCTTTTTGCCCTTTTGCGCCATAAGCTCGGCGACTCCTTTTATTGCCCAGTTGTCCGCTTCGCTGCCGCCGGACGTAAAGTACAATTCGTTTCTCTCACAGCCGATGGCGTTTGCTACCGCTATGCGCGCTTCCTCAAGTGCGCTGTGAGCCTCCTGACCCTTGCGGTGCAGACTCGACGGGTTGCCGTATATGTCGCGAAAATACGGAGCCATCGCTTTGAGCGCCGTCTCGGACAGCTTAGTTGTCGCGGCGTTGTCTGCATATACTTCCATAATTACATCTCTTTTCTCGCGGTACCGCACGCAAAATGTGCAATACCATAGTAATTTACTATGAATTCAAAGTGTATGATACTATACAGGCATATTATTGTCAATATTGTTTTGCAGATATACATAAAAACGGGCTCTTGTTGAAATAACAGCCGAAAATGCAAAAGCAATCAGAAAAAACGGCACATATTTTTCGCCGCTTTGTCCGGCACGAAAACCAAATTATGTATTTTTTGTTAATTTTATAAAAAGGGGTTGATTTTTTTGAAAAAGAGGCTAAAATATATATTAGCACTCAAGGAAAGCGAGTGCTAATAAGTTTGCAATTACAATATATCTTTTAGGAGGAATATAGTATGACGATCAAACCGCTTGCTGACAGAGTTGTTTTAAAACCCTGTGAGCTCGAAGAAACAACAAAGGGCGGCATTATCCTTGCCGCATCTGCTCAGGAAAAACCCCAGGTAGCTGAGGTAGTGGCAGTAGGTCCCGGCGGTACTGTTGACGGTAAAGAAGTCAAAATGTATGTTAAAGTCGGCGACAAAGTAATTTCAAGCAAATACTCAGGTACCGAAGTTAAGATGGACGACGTTAACTACAATATCGTTCGTCAGTCCGATATCCTTGCAATTGTTGAATGATTTAAGGGAGGAAATACATTATGGCTAAACAGATAATTTACGGCGAAGAGGCTCGCAAGGCACTTGAAGCCGGTATAGACAAACTCAGCAACACAGTTAAGATAACACTCGGCCCCAAGGGCAGAAACGTAGTTCTTGACAGAAAATACGGCGCTCCGCTCATTACCAACGACGGTGTAACAATAGCCAAAGAAGTTGAGCTTGAGGACGCTTTTGAGAATATGGGCGCTCAGCTCGTTAAAGAGGTTGCCACAAAGACAAACGATGTAGCAGGCGACGGTACAACAACCGCTACTCTTCTTGCACAGGCTCTTGTTCGCGAGGGCATGAAGAATGTTGCGGCAGGCGCTAACCCGATGGTAGTTAAAAAGGGTATGCAGATGGCAGTTGACGCTGCTGTAGAAGCTATCAAGAGTGAGGCTCAGCCCGTTAAATCTTCCGACGATATCGCAAGAATAGCTACTATTTCCGCAGCTGACGAATACATCGGCAAGCTCATTGCCGAGGCTATGGAAAAGGTAACCTCCGACGGTGTTATCACCATAGAGGAGTCAAAGACAAGCGAAACTTACAGCGACGTTGTTGAAGGTATGCAGTTTGACCGCGGTTATGTAAGTGCTTACATGGCAACGGATATGGAGAAGATGGTTGCAGAGCTGGATAACCCATATATCCTGATCACAGATAAGAAGATTTCGAACATTCAGGATATCCTTCCACTTTTGGAGCAGATTGTAAAGGGCGGACAGAAGCTTTTGATTATCGCTGAGGATATCGAGGGCGAGGCTCTTACAACATTGATTGTAAATAAGCTGCGTGGTACATTCTCGGTTGTAGGTGTAAAGGCACCTGGCTATGGTGACAGAAGAAAAGAGATGCTACAGGATATCGCAATCCTGACAGGCGGTACAGTCATCTCTGAGGAGCTTGGCTATGATTTGAAGGAGACAACTCTGGATCAGCTTGGACGTGCAAAGAGCGTCAAGGTTGCCAAGGAGAATACGGTTATCGTTGATGGTTGTGGTGCAAAGGCAGATATCGAGGCAAGAGTCAATGTAATCAAGGCACAGCTTGCTGAGACAACATCTGAGTTCGATAAGGAGAAGCTGCAGGAGAGACTGGCAAAGCTTGCTGGTGGTGTCGCAGTTATCCGTGTTGGTGCTGCAACTGAGACAGAGATGAAGGAAGCTAAGCTTCGTCTGGAAGATGCTTTGAACGCTACAAGAGCAGCCGTAGAAGAGGGTATCATCGCAGGTGGTGGATCTGCATATATCCATGCTTCTAAGAAGCTGAATGCTCTGATCGATACATTGGAAGGTGACGAGAAGACTGGTGCAACAATCATTGCAAAGGCACTGGCAGCGCCTCTTGCTCATATCGCAGCCAATGCAGGTCTTGAGGGCGCAGTCATTATCAACAAGATCAAAGAGTCTGAGGTTGGTGTTGGATTCGATGCTTACAAGGAAAAGTATGTAAACATGATCGAAGCGGGTATCATCGATCCTGTGAAGGTTACAAGAACAGCATTGCAGAATGCAACATCTGTTGCTTCTACATTCCTTACAACAGAGTCTGTTGTTGCAGATATTAAGGAAGATGCTCCGGCTATGCCAGCAGGTGGCATGGNNAAGGTATGCAGTTTGACCGCGGCTACATTTCGCCGTATATGGTAACCGATACCGACAAGATGGAAGCTGTTATCGACGACGCTTACATTCTTATTACAGATAAGAAGATTTCAAATATTCAGGAAATTCTTCCTCTTCTTGAGCAAATCGTAAAAGCGGGTCAGAAGCTCGTTATTATTGCAGAGGATGTTGAGGGCGAAGCTCTTTCGACCATACTTGTCAACAAGCTCCGCGGCACATTCACCTGCGTATGCGTTAAGGCTCCCGGCTTCGGCGACAGAAGAAAGGATATGCTCCAGGATATAGCTACTCTTACAGGCGGCGAAGTTATCACTTCAGACCTCGGCCTTGAGCTTAAAGATACTCAGATAAATCAGCTCGGTCGCGCTAAGCAGGTTAAGGTTTCTAAAGAAAACACCATCATCGTTGACGGTGCAGGCGATAAAGACGCTATCAAGAGCAGAGTGGCTCAGATTAAATCTCAGATTGAAGTTACAACCTCCGAATTCGATAAGGAAAAGCTTCAGGAGAGACTTGCAAAGCTTGCAGGCGGCGTAGCCGTTATCCGTGTAGGCGCTGCAACCGAAACGGAAATGAAAGAAAAGAAGCTCCGCATCGAGGACGCTTTGGCAGCTACAAAAGCAGCTGTTGAAGAGGGCTGCGTAGCAGGCGGCGGCGTTGCACTTCTCAACGCTATACCGGCTGTCAAGAAGCTCCTTGACACAGACGACGCTGACCTTAAGACAGGCGTTAACATTGTAGTTAAGGCTATTGAAGAGCCTGTTCGTCAGATTGCTAAGAATGCAGGCCTTGAAGGCTCTGTTATCGTAAACGAGATAATGAACTCCGGCAAGAAGAACTACGGCTTTAACTTCTCTAAAGAAGAATATGTCGATATGTTTGAAGCAGGTATTCTTGACCCCGCTAAGGTAACACGTTCCGCTCTTCAGAACGCCTCGTCCGTTGCCGCTATGGTACTCACCACAGAGTCCCTCGTAGCAGACATTCCGGATCCGAAGGCTGACGCTGCTGCGGCTGCCGCTATGGCTGCACAGGGCGGCGGAATGTATTGATAAAAGCCACTGGCTGTAAATAACAAATGAAAATCGCACGGCAAAGAAGCAATTCCTTGTCGTGCGATTCTTTTTACCGTAAAATAAAGGGCAACCGAAACTTGCTTGCTTCGGTTGCCCTTTTGTCATAATTGAAGTGATGAGACTTCGACGCTTTATTTTTTCAGCCTTTTATCGCTCTTTAAAGCGAGGCGTGTGCCGACGCTCTGGAATATCTGAACAAGTATTATAAGCAGTATTACCGCCGCATACATAACAAGATATTTATAACGATAATAGCCGTAATCAATGGCGACTTTACCGAGTCCGCCGCCGCCTATGATACCGCTCATTGCGGAATATCCGAGTATCGTAGTGAGCGCTATTGTGACATTCTGCAAAAGAGAGGGTATACTTTCGGGAATCATCACCTTGCAGATTATCTGCATGGGTTTTGCACCCATGCTCTGCGCCGCCTCGATTATATTCGGGTCTACTTCGCGCAGACTGCTCTCAACGAGCCTTGCAACAAACGGGAACGCGGCAACAACAAGCGGTACTATTGTGGCTGTGGTTCCTACGGTGGTGCCTATCAGCGCACGCGAGAGGGGAAATACCATTATCATAAGTATCAAAAACGGAATGGACCTTAGAAGATTTATTATGACATTGAGTATCGACAGCACCGGCTTCGGCAGGGGAAGTACGCCGCCCTTTTCACCGGCGACAAGCAAAACGCCGAGCGGAAGCCCGATTAAAAGAGAGAGCGCCGTTGAAAGTATTGTAACGTAAAAAGTTTCCCATATTGCCATGGGGAACTGTGTTTTAAACGCGGTCAAAAGCTCTGCCATTGACTCCGCCGTAAAAAGTCCGTCAGTCATCTGCGCTCACCTCCTCAACCTTAATGTTTTCAAAGTTTTTAAGAAAAGCAGTTGCCTTGTCAAATTGACTGTTCGGAATACCGAGCAGCATACTGCCGTAAATTTCGTCCGAGAGCTTCTGCGTTGTCGCGGAAATTACGTTTGCGCTGACGCCCTCTTCGGTGGCAAGTCTTGCCACAAGCGGTATTGACGTCGCGGCGACATTTAAAAATGTCAGTTTTAAGCGCCTTTCGTGCAGCGGATCCGATACCGTCATATCCTCACCGCCGGGGAATACCAAATGGCGTGCGGCTTCGGATTTCGGCGATGTGAATACGGAGGAAACAAGTCCCTCTTCGGCAACAACACCGTCGTCGAGTATCGCAACGTGATTGCACACCTCTTTAACAACACTCATCTGGTGGGTTATTATTACAACGGTTATGCCGAGCTTTTTGTTTATGTCGCGTATCAATTCAAGTATCTGCCTTGTGGTCTTAGGGTCGAGTGCGCTTGTCGCTTCGTCACAGAGCAAAACCTTGGGGTTTGTCGCAAGAGCTCTCGCTATTGCAACGCGTTGCTGCTGACCGCCCGAGAGCTGAGCCGGATAAGCTTTGGCTTTGTCGGGAAGTCCGACAAGAGCCAAAAGCTCCTTTGCGCGTTTTTGCGCGTCCTTTTTGCTTACTCCGGCGAGTTCCATCGGAAAGCACACATTCTTTAAGCAGTTGCGCTGCATTAAGAGGTTAAACTGCTGGAATATCATCGTTATGTCGCGGCGTGCCGTGCGAAGCTGAGCCGGAGACATTGTGTCAAGCCTTTCGCCGTTTACGATAACTTCACCTGAGGTGGGCTTTTCAAGCATATTTATACATCGCACAAGCGTGCTCTTTCCGGCACCGCTCATACCGATGATACCGTATATATCTCCGTCCTCTATGGTTATAGAGACGTCCTTCAGCGCGTCAACCTTGCCTGCGGCGGTATCAAACGATTTGCTTACGTTTTTTAATTTGATCAAGGATAACTTCCCCTTTTGCCTTAATTATTTGCCTTTAACACCGAGAGCGTCAAGATTTGTCTGCTTGCCGCCGTAAAGAGCCATCGGTTCAACGTGGATTGCACCGACAGATACAAGGTGAGTGCCCTTTTCTTCGTTGAAGTTATCAAGGTAAGGAGTGTGCTGGAAGTAGTTTGCGTCTATGGTGCCGTCCTCAACAACGGTGTTGGGAACCACATAATCGTTGTAGGTCTGAATGTCAAGAACTATGCCTTTTTCAGCAAGAATCTGTTTTGCTACTTCAAGAATTTCGGCGTGAGGTGTGGGAGAAGCCGCAACGGATATAGTGGTGTCTTTAAGTGCGTCGTAGTCAACGTTCGGGTCATATCCGTCGCCGGGATTTTCAACTACGCTGATAACAGAGCCGTTGTATTTGTCGCTTATAAAGTCTGCAACCTGCTTGCTCTTCAAAGCTGCAGCAAGAGCGAGGATTTTAGGCGAATTTTCGTTTCCCTGCTTAGTTACGAGAACATTGCCGTAGGCTGAGGAGGAACCCTCTATAAGAAGCGAATCCGATACGGGGTTAAGACCTGCGTTTATAGCGTAGTTTGAGTTGATTACAGCGTAGTCAACGTCCTTTAATACGTTGGGTATCTGAGCTGCTTCGGCCTCGACTATTTCAACGTTGTGCGGATTTTCGACTATGTCGTTTTTAGTGGCTGTAATGCCTGCGCCGTCTTTGAGCTTTATGATGCCGTTTTCCTGGAGCAGCAAAAGCGCGCGTGCTTCGTTAGTGGTGTCGTTGGGGACGGCTATCTGGATTTTAGAGCTTTTGGAATTACCGCAGCCTGTGAGAGCAATTGCGGTGAGAACAGCGAGCGCAAGGACTAACGCCAATGATTTTTTTAATGACTTTTTCATGATTTTATCTCCTTTTTAATAAAAATTATATTTGACTTATCGGTTTATACATTTGATTTGCGTTTTTCTCAAAACACATTCGGTCATCCCTTAATATATTAAAGCCTCTGCAAAGACTCATAATAAAACTCCTTTCGATTCTCTCTTTCCTACAATAAAAAACAGCGGAGGACATTACCTTCCGCTGCCTTAACACAATGATAAAAGAAATCAGGCTTTACAGAAAAGTGAATGACCGTTTCGGGCATAACGCATCGAGCACATGGAGCACATGCGCATTTCTTGCATCATCATAATGTTGCCGGTCAAATACTTCATACCGATTTCCTTTCTTAAACAATCTATACTAAACCCGTAGGAATTAGTATGTTTGTATGATACCACCGAATTTTCGGTTTGTCAACAAAAATTTTGAAAATATGCGAAAGTTTTGTTGCGTCGGACTTGCGAATGCGCGGCAGAGACGCAAATAAAGCAAATACCGGCTTTATTTTACGGAATCGACAAATTTCAAAAACTGCTCTTTACCCTTTTCGGTACGGGCAAAAACGCCGCATTGCTCAAGAATTGCCGCAAAGACAACGCCTATTTCGCGTTTTAATATGTCGTCGCAGTTTTCCTTTGTAACGCTGTATTTATTCTTTATCATTTCCGCCCATGCTTTGTGCTTGGCTATTCTCTCGTCCTTCTCTATATCCGCGCCCGAAAGCATAGCCTCTTTTAAAAGCTCCATTTCGGTTTTCAGTCTTGCCGGCAAAACGGCAAGTCCCATAACCTCGATAAGACCGATGTTTTCTTTCTTTATATGGTGGTATTCGGGGTGCGGGTGATAAACGCCGTCCGGATACTGCTTTGTGGTTATGTTGTTGCGTAATACAAGGTCAAGCTCAAAGTTTTCGCCGCGTTTGCGCGCAATCGGCGTTATTGTATTGTGAGGAACACCGTCGGTGTTTGCAAATATGAATGCGTCCCGGTCGGTGTAATTTCTCCAAGAGGCGAGTATCTTTCCGCCGAGACTGCATATCATCTCGGTATCTTTGCCCGACAGACGGATTACCGACATAGGCCATTTTACAATGCCTGCCGAAACGTCCTCAAATCCGTCAAAGGAAAGCTTCGTTTCGATAGGCGCTTTTGCCATGGCAAATGTATAGTTTCCGCCCTGAAAATGCTCATGCGTGAGTATAGAGCCGCCGACTATCGGTAAATCCGCGTTTGAACCGACGAAATAATGCGGAAATTGCTTTACGAAATCAAAAAGCTTTAAAAAAGCGCCTTCGTCGATTTTCATCGGCGTGTGCTCTCCGTTAAAGACTATGCAATGCTCATTGTAATAAACATACGGAGAATATTGAAAATACCACTGTGAACCGCCTATTGTTACGGGTATAATGCGGTGATTTTCGCGCGCCGGGTGATTTACTCTGCCCGCATAGCCCTCGTTCTCTTTGCAAAGCTGACATTTCGGATATGAGCTTTGTTTACATTTAAGAGCGGCGGCTATGGCTTTCGGGTCTTTTTCGGGCTTTGAGAGATTTACGGTGATGTCAATGTCGCCGTAATCGGTCTTTGTAACCCACTTGATATCGTTTTTTATTCGATATTCCCTTATGTAATTTGATTTTCTGCTGAGATGATAATAATATGCCGTGGCGTCCTCGGGCGATACGCTGTATCTTTTGCGGAATTCGGAAATTATATCGGACGGCCTTGCAACAAGCGTGCCCATTACCTTTGTGTCAAACAGGTCGCGGTAAACGACCGAGCTTTCGCAAAGCCCGTTTTCCTCGGCGTACCGTAATATTACCGAGAGTATTTCTTCAAGCTCCGCGTCCTTTTTCGGCTCTGCATCCTCAAAAGAAGTGAGCGAGAGAACGGATAAAATTTGATTTCTTGTGTAAATCCCATCTTCTTTTTCTATAAGACCCTCTTTTTCTCCGTAAAAAACGAGTGAGGATATTGCTTCGTAAATGTTCATCGTATCAGCCTTTCGTTGTGTTGCCTCACAGTATTAAATCCTTTATCTATTATAAAGAAAATCTCGTCCTTTTCAATAATAAATGCAAAAATAGGAATTATTTAACACTTTTACGGCGGTTTTGTCGATTATTATAACAGTATACTGCCATAGAAGACATTACTCGCCGACATTTATACAAAACTACGAAAAACGGTATTGTTATTGTCGCGCTTTTTTGCTATAATGTATAAGGTATAGCAAAAAAACGCTTGTTTTTTGCTGTTTTGTACATGCTCGGTGCAAAATCAAATCTTTTTCGGAGGATAATTGTGTTTAATATAGTCCCTCAACCTAATCAAATAATAATTTCAAAGGGGAAACCGTCGTTTTCGCTCTCTCCCGATACCACCGTTACCAAAACGGATTTTACCACGGAGTTTCGCGATTTTGTCAAGAAACAGTTTGATATACGTATTCACCGTGAGGTTTCGGACGATGTCTCGATAAAGCTTGTTAAAAGCGGCGAGGTTGCGGGCGAAGAGGGCTATACGCTTATTTCGCGCGACGGGCGCATATATATTTACGGAAAAAACGAGTGCGGTATTTTTTACGGATTGCAAACCTTAAAGCAATTGCTTTTGCAGGGGGACGGCACCGTTCCCGATATGTATATAGAGGATAAGCCTCTGTATCCGCACAGGGGATTTATGCTCGATTCGAGCCGCCATTTTTGGCGGACAAGTGAGATAAAGCGCCTTATAGACCTTATGGCGTTACACAAGCTCAATGTTTTCCACTGGCATCTTACCGATGATCAGGGCTGGCGCATAGAAATTGAAAAATATCCGATGCTTACGCAAAAGGGTTCGCATCGCCGTCGCCGCGACAGAAAGTCAAAAGACGGAAAAAGATATTATACCAAGGAGCAGATAAGCGATATTGTGGAGTATTGCCGCAAGCGCTTTATAAAGGTTATACCCGAGTTTGATGTTCCGGGTCATACCGTGGCGGCAATAGCTTCGTATCCGGAGCTCTCCTGCTTCAGTCAAAAGCTGAATGTGGCGTCGAGCTGGGGCGTAAAGCACGATATTTTGTGTGCCGGCAAAGACAGCACGCTTAAATTTGTATATGAAGTTACAGATGAGATAATGCAGCTCTTCCCCGATAAGATTATTCATATAGGCGGCGACGAAGCCGTAAAAACAAGATGGAGCATATGTCATAACTGCCAAAAACGCATAAAGGACGAGTCGCTTAAAGACGAGCATGAACTCTACGTTTGGTTTATGAATAAGGTTGCGTCTCATATTGAGGAAAACGGCGGAAAAGTAATAATGTGGAGCTGCGACGGCGGCGATAAAGAAAAACCGCTCGATGAAAATATTATCTGGCAGGTCTATGATAAAGATATGAACGGCAAAGCCGTAAGCTCGGAGGGCAAAAACGGCAGAGTCCTTATAAATTCCTCCTCGTCGCACTATTACCTTGATATGCCTTACAGTATGATAAATCTCAAAAAGACTTATGAATACGCTCCCGAGCCTGTTTACGGCGAACTTTTGGGAATAGAGGCGGCTCTTTGGACGGAGCACGTAAGCAGTATCAAATCACTTGATTTTATGGCGTTCCCGCGTCTTGCGGCAATAGCTGAGACGGCGTGGTCCGACAAAGACGACAGGTGCTATGAGAGATTTTTAAACAGCCTGCCCGAATATTACGACCTTTTGAATGTATATGAGGTTCGTTATGCTACGTTAAAGCAGGCAAATCCGAATAAGCTCAGAAAAGCGGCATACGGTATTGCGTGGAGAAACAAGACCGTTAATTTCCATAGGCTGTACGATTTTGCGGAGGATGAAAAAGCAAAGTCGCTTGCCAAAAGGGAAAGCCGCTGAGATAATAAAAAACTCCGTGCGTTTTCACGGAGAATTACAGAGGTGTATAAAATGGGAAACTATGTACTTGCGCTCGACCAGGGTACTACAAGCTCCCGTGCCATTCTTTTTGATAAGCACGGCAACATCGTAACCAAGGCGCAGTATGAATTCAATCAAATCTATCCTCATCCGGGCTGGGTAGAGCATAACCCGATGGAGATACTGTATTCACAGTTCCAGGCGGTTACGGATGTAATAACTCAAAAGAAAGTAATTTCGTCCGATATAGCCGCAATAGGTATAACAAATCAGCGCGAAACCACTATCCTTTGGGATAAGGCGACGGGCAAGCCTATTTACAACGCCATAGTATGGCAGTGCCGCAGAACGGCGGAAATGTGCGAAGAAATCAAAAAGGATAAAGAGCTCTGCGACTACATAAAAGAACATACCGGTCTTGTTGTGGACGCATATTTCTCCGCTACCAAAATCAAATGGGTGCTTGAAAATGTACCCGGCGCAAAAATACTTGCGGACGCGGGTCAGCTGCTCTTCGGAACCGTCGAGACCTGGCTTATATGGAATCTCACCGGCGGCAAGGTGCACGTTACAGACTATTCAAATGCGTCGCGAACCATGCTGTTTGATGTCGATAAGCTTGCGTGGGACCCGTATCTCTGCGAAAGGCTCGGTATTCCCATGTCTGTTTTGCCTGAGGTTAAGCCGTCGAGCGAGGTGTACGGCACCGTAGCTCCGGGGCTTCTCGGCTTTGAGGATATAGTCGGAATTCCGATTTCCGGCGCGATAGGCGATCAGCCTGCTGCTCTTTTCGGTCAGGGCTGTTTTAAGCCGGGTCAGGCAAAAAATACATACGGCACGGGTTGTTTCCTGCTTATGAATACGGGCGAAACCAGAGTTAAGTCTAAAAACAACCTTGTAACAGGCGTAGCTTGGGGACTTGACGGTAAGGTAAATTATGCGATTGAGGGTTCGGCATTTAACGCGGGCTCGGTCATTAAATGGCTGAGAGACGATTTGCGCCTTATTGATTCGGCACGCCGCTGCGATGAGCTTGCCGAGAGCGTTGATGATGCAAACGGCATTTATTTTGTCCCTGCGTTCACGGGTCTCGGCGCTCCGTATTGGGATATGTATGCACGCGGCACAATAGTAGGTCTCACAAGAGGCATTAAGGCGGAGCATATAGCAAGAAGCGTTCTCGAGGCAATAGCTTTTCAGATGACAGACCTGCTTGAAGCCATGAAAGCGGATTCGGGCATTGAGCTGTCGGAGCTTCGCGTTGACGGCGGCGCGTCCGTCAGCAATATAATGATGCAGATACAGGCTAACCTTATAAGGACAAAGGTCAACAGACCTAAGGTCGTAGAGACTACGGCGCTCGGAGCGGCGTATCTTGCGGGACTTGCGGTCGGCTTCTGGAAGGACCTCGACGAAATAGAGACTATAAGAGAGGTTGACAAAATATTTGAACCTCAGATGCCGCTCGTAAAGCGTGACGAAATTTATCACGGATGGCTCAGAGCCGTTGAGCGCTCAAGAGATTGGATAGAGCACTGAAATCTAAAATCAAGCAAATAAAAAAGGCTGCCTTGCAGCCTTTTTATTTGTTCTTTTTTATAGCTTCAGCACCGCTTCCGCCACATTGAAGTAGATAAGAAGCGACATTGCGTCAACTATCGTTGTTATAAACGGACTTGCCATAACCGCCGGGTCAAAGCCTATTTTTTTGGCAAGTATCGGAAGTGTGCAGCCGACAAATTTCGCAAGCATTATGGTAAACACAAGCGTCAGGCAAACCGTGAGAGCTATCGGCACCGTTACTCTGTCTATAATCATCATCTTTACGAAGTTTGCGGCGGCAAGAGTAATGCCGCAGAGTATTGATACACGGAACTCTTTCCAGATTACTTTGAAAATATCTTTAAATTCGATGTCGCCGAGCGAAAGCCCGCGGATTATGGTTACCGAAGCCTGACTTCCGCCGTTTCCGCCGGTATCCATAAGCATCGGGATAAACGCCGTGAGTATTACACACGCCTGAAGCGAATCCTCGAAATGCGTTATTATTTTTCCGGTAAATGTTGCGGATACCATCAAAAGCAAGAGCCACGGAAAGCGCTTTTTCCATATTTCAAATACGTTCATTTTCAGATACGGCTTGTCCGTGGGGGTTATAGCCGCCATCTTTTCGATATCCTCGGTGTTTTCGTCCTGGAGGACGTCCATGGCGTCGTCGATGGTTATAATACCTACAAGGCGGTTTTCCTGATCGACTACGGGCATCGCCAAAAGGTCGTATTTTTGGAACTTTTCGGCGACTATTTCCTGATCCTCCAAAGTGTTTGTGGATATTATGTTTGTTTCCATTATATCCGCTATTTTTTCGTTCTTTTCGGACAGGAGCAGCTTCTTTGCGGTTACAACGCCGAGCAGCTTGCGGTTTTCATCGGTTACATAGCAGTTGTAAATAGTCTCTTTGTCTACGCCCGTGCGCCTGATTCTTGTAAAAGCGTCGTCAACCGTCATATATGTTTTGAGGTCGACATACTCAATTGTCATTATGCTTCCGGCGGAATCCTCCGGATACTTGAGTATTTCGTTTATGCTTTTGCGGATATTCGGGTCGGTGTGCTGTAATATTCTCTTGACTACCGTTGCCGGCATCTCTTCTATAATGTCAACGGCATCGTCAACATACAGCTCGTCAAGAACCTCTTTAAGCTCGGTATCGCTGAAGGCTCTTATAAGTATCTCCTGCGCGTCCGAATCCATATTTACAAATACGTCTGCCGCAAGCTCTTTCGGCAAAATGCGATATAAAAGCGGCAGCGTCTCTTCGGGTACGTCCGTAAGAATTGCGGCTATATCCGCTTCGTTCATACCTGACAGTATCTCTTTAAGCTCGGAATATTTCTTTTCTTTTAATAATTCAAGGACTTTATCGTACACCTTGTTTCCTCCTTTTCTGTTTTTGCTTTTTGTAGGAAACAAAGCGCAAAGCTCTTATGTGAATAAAACAGTGAACACCCGAAGCGTCACGTTATTCACGCCGCCCATAGATCGCGGCTTGGGCTTTGCACTTTTCGCGCTTCCTGCGTCCATTATTTTCACCTCACAATAAAAAATGCTCATATCGGATAGGCGATATGAGCGGAATTTATAAAAATATTTCGTTCAAGCTTTAGCTTCAGAGGGCGATGAAACTGCGTTAGAACACACCTTACTTTTCGATGTGGCCTGTTGACCTGCTTACAGTGTCTCCACTTTTCGCGGCAGCAGCCCGTATCCCTGTGGGAGCCTTACCTACCGATATTTATTTGATTGCTTTATCAGCGTTAATATTATCGGCTCATTTTCTGCTTTTGTCAACCCTTTTTGATATTTTTTTGACCGCTTTTAAAATCTTTTCCGTAACGCATAAATAAGCCGAGCGGTATCGCACACAAACTATTGAAAAACATCTGAAATCAAATATAATATATGTATGGATATATTATAGCGTTGCGCCGATTACTGCCGAATCGGCGCAACACGGTAATTTACGGCAGCAAAATGAGAGGCACAAAAATGACTGATATTGAAAAATTGCAAAAAATGTATGATGAGAGCAACTACGTGGTATTTTTCGGCGGAGCCGGCGTTTCTACCGAGAGCGGAATTCCCGATTTTCGCTCTGCCGACGGTCTTTACAATATGCATTACAGCGTGCCGCCCGAGGTTATTCTGAGCCATTCTTATTTTATGACTCATCCCGAGGAGTTTTACGAATTTTACAGAGATAAGCTTTTAAATCCCGAGGTAAAACCGAATATTGCGCATCTGAAGCTTGCCGAGATGGAGCAAAAGGGCAAATTAAAGGCGGTAATAACGCAAAACATAGACGGACTTCACGAAAAAGCAGGCAGTAAAAACGTCTACAACCTGCACGGCAGCGTCTATTTCAACCATTGTATGAATTGCGGAAAGCCTTTTAGCTTTACAGATATGCTATCGTGTAAAGGCGTTCCCCATTGCACCTGCGGAGGAATTATCAAACCCGACGTGGTGCTTTATGAGGAGCCGCTCAACGAAAATACGGTAAACGGCGCCGTAAGGCATATTATGAACGCCGATATGCTGATAGTTGCGGGCACTTCGCTCACCGTTTATCCGGCGGCAGGACTTATAAGGTATTTCCGCGGCAGAAATTCAGTGCTGATAAACCGCGACTCAAATGTCGGTGATGACGAATTTTCTCTCGTTATTCACGGCAAAGTCGGCGAAATCCTCGGCAAACTGCGGGCGTAAGCGATAAAAATCGACGGTGTTTTACATCGTTATTGACTTTTATCTGCAACAGAGATAAAATATATCTTAAACTTATTTGTAAGCAGGAGAGTAAAATGAAGCTTAACGGATCGGATATAATCGCGGAAGTGCTTATAGAGCAGGGGGTAGACACCATTTTCGGCTATCCCGGCGGTGCTGTTCTCAATATCTATGACGCACTTTATAAATACAGAGATAAAATTCGTCATATCCTGACAGCTCACGAGCAGGGCGCGTCCCATGCCGCCGACGGATACGCAAGGGCAACCGGCAAAACCGGTGTTGTGCTTGCAACAAGCGGACCGGGCGCCACAAACCTTGTTACGGGAATTGCCACGGCATATATGGACAGTATACCTATGGTAGCCATAACCGGCAACGTCGGAACATCGTACATAGGCAAGGACGCTTTCCAGGAGGTTTACATCACCGGAATTACCATGCCTATTACCAAGCATAATTTCTTTGTCAGCGACGTAAAGGAGCTTGCCCCGACGCTCAGAGAGGCTTTTAAAATAGCAAATTCGGGCAGAAAAGGTCCCGTTCTTGTCGATATTCCAAAGGATGTTACGGCGGCGGTTACCGAGTATACCAAAGCCGAACCCGAAGTTATAATTGACAATACGGTAATAAATGAGGACGAGGTTAAAAAGTCAGCCGAGCTCATAAATAAGGCAAAGAGACCCGTTATAGAAATAGGCGGCGGCGTAGTATCTTCGGAGGCTTCGGATCTTGTGCGGATGCTTGTAAACAAGACGGGCGCACCGTGCTGCCATACGCTGATGGCTGCCGGAGTTCTCGGATACAGCGAAAAACTGAATTACGGTCTTGTGGGTATGCACGGCAGTTTTGTTACAAATAAAGCCATTGACGAAGCAGATGTGCTCGTTGCGATAGGCACGAGATTTTCTGACAGAGTCGCGCTCAACACAGACCGTTTTGCACATAAGGCAAAGGTAATCCAGATTGATATTGACTTGAGCGAGGTAGATAAAAACGTAAAAGTCGATCACGCTTTGATAGGCGATGTCAAGACAATAGTTATGGACCTTTTGCATTACGTGGAACAAAAAGATCATTCGGATTGGCTCAAAACCCTTGATGAATACAAAAAGAACGATTATAACCCTGTAGATTCCGATAAATTCATTACACCGCATCAGCTTGTAAGGGCTATTTGCGAAAATGTACCGAAAGATACTATTTATGTTACGGATGTCGGTCAGCACCAGATGTGGGCGGCACAGTATTTGGAGCATACCGATCCGCGTTCGTTTTTGACGAGCGGCGGTCTCGGCACTATGGGCTACGGTTACGGAGCGGCAATAGGCGCCAAGGTTGCATTCCCCGAGAGAAGAGTTATACATATCACGGGTGACGGCTCTTTCCATATGAATATGAATGAGGCGTGCACCGCAGTCAGCTATAATTTGCCGATAATAACCGTAATTTTTGACAATGAGGTTCTCGGTATGGTGCGCCAGTGGCAGACCGCATTCTACGGCAAGCGCTACTCGCAGACCGACCCGCACCGCAAAACCGATTATGTTAAGGTAATAGAGGGCTTCGGCGGAAAGGGCTACAGAGCTCATACCTTAGCAGAGTTTAACGACGTGTTCCAAAAGGCGCTTAAAGATAAGTGCCCCGTTTGGATTGACTGCGCTATACCCAAAGACGAAAAAGTGCTTCCTCTTATTCCGGCAGGCAAAACGATAGATGACATAATTGTTGAGGATTGCGACAAATAATTAAAGTGTCTGTTATAAATAAAAGAGTCTGCAGTCAAGGGACAGCAGACTCTTTTTAGATATGTGTTGTGTGTTACAGCATTTTAACCATATAATACATATCTGCGTATGTTCCGTTGCGGTATTTCATATGGTGCGGCAATGTACCGCATATTTGAAAACCGAATTTCTTATATAACGCCAACGCGCGCTCGTTTTTTGTTACAACCTCAAGCTCTATTTGCTCAAAACCGCGCTCTTTTGCTTCTTTCAGCACATTTTCCATAAGTAAGGAGCCTATTCCGAGCCCCGTGTATTTAAGTCGCAGGGCTATTCCGAGTGTTCCGCGGTGTTTCAGTCGGTCGCAGTTTTCACCGGTAACGGAGCAGTCGCCTATGTATTCTCCGTCACAAAATACCACAACGGAAAAACTGTTTTTTGAAGTTGTCATATCTTCTATATATTTGCGCTCCTCCTCGGCTGTCATTTTGACTTCGTCGCCGTATCTGCCGAGATAATCGGTTTCGTCGCAAACAAGCTTCAAGCCCTCTATCATTTTTTCGGCGTCATCGGGGACGGGATGACGCATAAGAATGTCATGACCTTTTAAAGTATCTCTGTATTCCGTTTCAAACACTTCCTTTAATAAAACAAAAGCTCCGCACAGAGAAATACCTTTGGCGGAGCTGTATTTTGTTTTGTTCAGAATTTCATAACGGCACCGTCTTTTGCGGAGGAGACGAGCGACGCGTATCTTGCGAGCCAACCTGTTTTGACGTTAGGCTCATGGGGAACATAGTGCTTTTTGCGCTCTGCAAGCTCCTCATCCGATACTCTTACGTTGACCTTAGATTCGGGGATATCTATATCAATGATGTCGCCCTCTTCTATAAGTCCGATTTCACCGCCTGCGGCTGCCTCCGGAGCCACATGACCTATCGAAGCGCCTCTTGAAGCTCCGCTGAATCTGCCGTCCGTAATAAGGGCAACGGTCTTGTCAAGCTTCATACCGGCAAGCGCAGAGGTGGGGTTGAGCATCTCGCGCATACCGGGGCCGCCTACGGGACCTTCGTAACGTATTACAACAACGTCTCCGTCCTTGATTTCGCCGTTGTAAATTGCTTTAATTGCCGTATCCTCGCTGTCAAATACACGCGCCGGACCTGTGTGGACAAGCATTTCGGGTGCTACCGCACTGCGTTTTACAACACAGCCGTCCTTTGCTATATTGCCCCAAAGGATTGCTATGCCGCCGGTTTTTGAGTAGGGATTGTCTATCGGACGTATCGCGTCGGTGTTCTTTATGTATGCTCCCTCTATGTTTTCGCCCACGGTCTTTCCCGTAACGGTCATAAGCGAGAGGTCGAGCAGCCCTTTCTTTGCAAGCTCCGCCTGAACAGCTCTTACGCCGCCTGCGTTGTTGAGGTCGTGCATATGTGTGGGGCCTGCGGGCGCCAAGTGACATAAATTCGGCACCTTTGCGCTCATTTCGTTAAATACCTTGAGGTCCATCGGGCAGCCAGCCTCTTTTGCGATTGCAAGTAGGTGCAAAACGCTGTTTGAAGAACAGCCGAGAGCCATATCGCAGGCAAGCGCGTTGCGAAGTGATTTTTCATTTATTATATCACGTGCTTTAATGTCTTTCTTTACAAGCTCCATAATCGCCATTCCGGCGTGCTTTGCAAGCTGTGTGCGCCCTGCGTGAACCGCGGGTATTGTACCGTTGCCGGGAAGCGCGATTCCGAGTGATTCGCAAAGGCAGTTCATACTGTTTGCGGTATACATTCCCGAGCATGAACCGCAGCCGGGGCAGGTGTTGTTTTCAAATTCACAGAGCTTTTCTTCGTCTATAATGCCGGCTTTACACGCGCCTACTGCCTCAAACATCTTAGAGAGCGAAGTCTCAACGCCGTCAACAAGACCCGACATCATGGGCCCGCCGGAGCAGACTACCGTGGGAATATTTATCCTGAGTGCGCCGAGCAGCATACCGGGGACTATCTTGTCGCAGTTCGGAACCAAAACAAGACCGTCAAAGCCGTGAGCCATAGCCATGGTTTCAACGCTGTCCGCTATAAGCTCGCGTGACGGCAGAGAATACTTCATACCTATATGTCCCATTGCTATACCGTCGCATACGCCGATTGACGGAACCATAATAGGTGTGCCGCCTGCCATTCTTACGCCGGCTTTAACCGCTTCGGTGAGCTTGTCAAGATGGAAATGACCGGGAACTATCTCGCTGTGTGCCGAAACAACGCCGATAAGCGGTCTCTCAAGCTCTTCTTTTGTATATCCCATGGCATAAAACAGGCTTCTGTTCGGAGCGCGCTCTACACCTTGTGTTACATTTTTGCTTCGTAATTCCATAATTTTTTCCTCCGAAGAAATAAATCTGATAAAATTATATCGTTTTTCGGGGCGGTTTTCAAGTGCTAAGTAAATTCGGTTGCTTTTTTTCCGCGGATGTTGTAGTATTAAAATGTAAATTTCCAACAGGAGATCGAGGACCGTTATGCAAAAAGAAAACCTGTCGCAGAGAACTGCCGAAACGCTGCAAAAGATGATACTTAAGGAGCATATCTACAAATACGGCGAAAAGCTCCCCAACGAAAACGAGCTTTCCGCAAAGCTCGGCATAAGCCGTACAACCTTGCGTGAGGCAATACGCATACTTGCCTCCGACGGATTGCTTGAAGTCAGGCGCGGGCTCGGTACTTTTGTGGCGCAGCCTCTTAATCAGTACGCCGAAGGAAGTATCGACGTTCAGGAGTTTTCAAAGCTTAAAATAACGTTGAGAGACCTATATGAGACGCGTATGATTTTTGAACCCGAGGCGGCGGCGCTTGCGAGCCGCAGAGCTGCCGAGGACGAGATAAAAGAGATACTGCGTCTCGGTGACATTTGCCAACGTGAGCTTTTGCGCGACCCCCAGGGCAAGCGAAGAATTGACTCCGAGGCGGCTTTTCACGGCGCAATATTAAAGGCGTCGCACAATGACTTTTTAAGCCGGTTTATGCCGATACTTACCGAGACAATAGAGCAAACCTTTGCCCTAAACTTCAATCTCGATATGATAGCCGAACAGGCGTACAAGGACCATATACTTATAATGGAGTTCCTTGAAAAGCGTGACGCGGCGGCTCTTAAAAGCGCCGTTACCATACATTTGCACCACGCATTGCTCACGGAGCAAATATCTCTGGAAGAAAATGAAAAAAAGTATTGACAACCGTTGTTTTCGCGTTATAATGGTTGTATGACAACGGCATATAGATGTCGTACAACTAAAATAAAAAATAATTACAAAATTTTCAGGAGGAAAAATCATGGCAGAAGCAAGAATGTTTTATGAGAAAGACTGTAACCTGTCCTTACTCGACGGTAAAACCATCGCCGTAATCGGTTACGGCAGTCAGGGTCACGCTCACGCTCTTAACGCAAAAGAGTCGGGCTGCAACGTAATTATCGGTCTTTATGAGGGCAGTAAATCATGGGCTAAGGCAGAAAAGCAGGGCTTTGAGGTATATACCGCCGCAGAGGCTGCAAAAAAAGCCGACATCATTATGATTCTTATCAACGATGAGCTTCAGGCAGATATGTATAAAAAGGATATCGAGCCCAACCTTAAAGAGGGCGATATGCTTATGTTCGCTCACGGCTTTAACATTCATTTCGGATGCATCCAGCCCCCGAAGTTTGTCGATGTTACAATGATAGCTCCCAAGGCTCCCGGTCACACCGTAAGAAGCGAATATCAGGCAGGCAAGGGTACTCCGTGCCTTGTGGCGGTTGAGCAGGATTACACCGGCAAGGCTCTTGATATGGCTCTTGCTTACGGTCTTGCAATAGGCGGCGCAAGAGCAGGTCTTCTTGAGACCACATTCCGCACCGAGACCGAAACCGACCTCTTCGGCGAGCAGGCTGTTCTTTGCGGCGGCGTTTGCGCTCTTATGCAGGCAGGCTTTGAGACTCTTTGCGAAGCAGGCTATGACCCGAGAAACGCTTACTTTGAGTGCATCCACGAGATGAAGCTCATAGTTGACCTTATCTATCAGAGCGGTTTCGCAGGAATGAGATATTCAATCTCCAACACGGCTGAGTACGGCGACTATATCACCGGACCCAAGATTGTTACCGAAGAGACCAAAAAGACCATGAAGAAGATCCTCTCCGATATTCAGGACGGTACTTTTGCCAAGGAATTCCTCCTCGATATGTCACCGGCAGGCCGTCAGGTTCACTTCAAGGCTATGAGAAAGCTCGCTTCGGAGCATCCGTCGGAAAAAGTAGGCGCAGAGGTAAGAAAGCTCTACACCTGGAACAACGAAGACAAGCTTATCAACAACTGATAAGGCGTATACATACTTCGTCTACCGAAAAATACAGCAAAGGGAATGTAAAAACTTTTGTTTTTGCATTCCCTTTTTTCGGTCTTCTTTTCTTTATGCCGAATTTCCGTACGGGGCGGGGCTTTGCGGACAAGCTTTGTTTTTGTCGAAGTTGCACAGCAATACAGTTAGCATGCACTAACTTGTGTTGCGTTTTGCCGAAATTGAAATATATGGTTGATTTTTCCGAAAAAAGCATTGACTTTTTAGTTAGCCGGTGCTAATATTTAGACGGTTAGCGAGAGCTAACCAATTAAAAAGCATTCGGTTAGTTTTAACTGACTTAATTTTATGCAGTGATGAGGGATGTTAAATGATGCCTTTAACACTTGCCGATGTCGGCGAGAAAAACATTATAAAGCATATCGGCGGCAGTCCCGAGGTAAAAAAACACCTTGAAAATCTCGGATTTGTGGTAGGCGGCGAGGCTACGCTGATAACCTCCATGGCAGGCAATGTAATTGTTAACGTCAAGGAGACAAGAGTGGCAGTAAGCAGGGAAATGGCACAAAAAATCATGGTTTGATTTTTTGTTTCGTATCATATTTAATTTGGCAGAAGGAGGAAGATTTATGGAAACTTTGCGTAATGCAAAAGTCGGCCAGACCGTTAAGGTTGTTAAGCTTCACGGCGAGGGCGCTGTTAAACGCAGACTCATGGATATGGGACTTACAAGGGGAACCGAAGTTTATATCCGTAAGGTTGCTCCGCTCGGCGATCCTGTTGAAGTTACGGTTCGCAATTACGAGCTTTCGATTCGTAAGGCGGATGCCGAGATGATTGAAATTGAAGCAGAATAAAAGGGAGAAAATTTCTCCCGTTTTTTCAGAACAGTTGGTTAGCAAATGCTAATCATGAAAGAAAGGAACATACTAATGGATTTGCGAATTGCCCTTGCGGGAAATCCTAACAGCGGTAAAACAACGCTGTTCAACGCACTTACCGGCTCCAATCAGTTCGTAGGTAACTGGCCGGGCGTTACCGTTGAAAAAAAAGAAGGCAAACTTAAAAAACACGACGGCGTAACAGTAACCGACTTGCCCGGTATATATTCACTGTCTCCCTACACCTTGGAAGAAGTCGTCGCAAGAAACTATCTTATCGGTGAAAGGCCAGACGCGATACTCAATATCGTAGACGGTACCAACCTTGAGAGAAACCTTTACTTGACCACTCAGCTCACAGAACTCGGTATTCCGGTAGTTATCGCCATCAATATGATGGACGTTGTTAAGAAAAACGGCGATAAGATAAACGTTCCGGAGCTTTCAAGAGAGCTCGGCTGCAAGGTAGTTGAAATATCGGCTCTTAAGGGCGACGGAGTTATGGAGGCGGCAGAGGCTGCAATCGACGCTGCCAAGAACTCCAAGACCGTTCCCATGCACACTTTCTCGGGTGTTGTTGAGCACGCAATAGCTCATATTGAAGAGGCTGCCGTTCACAATATGCCCGAGGAGCAGCAGAGATGGTACGCTATCAAGATATTCGAGCGCGATGACGAGGTCTTAAAGCAGTTGAATCTCGACCCGAAGGTTCTCACTCATATTGAGGACGATATAAAAGCGGCTGAGAAAGAACTCGACGATGACTCAGAGAGTATCATCACAAACGAGCGTTATATTTACATAGCTTCCATTCTTAAAGCCTGCTATAAGAAAAAATCGGCAGGCAAGCTTTCCACTTCGGATAAAATCGACCGCGTAGTTACAAACCGTTGGCTCGGTCTTCCGATATTCGCGGTAATAATGTTCCTCGTTTATTACCTCTCAATGGTAACCGTAGGTTCTGCCGCTACCGACTGGATGAATGACGGCGTGTTCGGCGACGGCTGGCATCTCTTCGGAATAGGCTCGGCAAAATATGAACAGGCAGCCGAAGATTACGGCGACAGCGATCAGATAATCGACGCATTCATAGCCGAGTACGGTACAGAAGATATGAAAGACGCTGTTGACATCAGCGCCGATGAATATGATGAATCTGCCGCAAAAGACGCTCTTGCTTCTCTTGTTGCAGAGACTCCCGATAACGCAAACGTAACTTACGAGACCGAAGATGAAGAGACGCTCGAAGTTACCGAACATCCGGGCGCAACAAAAGCCGATCTTGAGACCGCTGTTGACAATTATCTCGACACGGATTATAAAGAGTCTTTCGGCGCTCCCGATACTTCGGCATACGGCGTATGGGTTCCGGGTATTCCGGTACTTATCGGAAACGGCCTTGATAAAGCAGGTGCAGCCGATTGGCTCAGCGGACTTATCCTTGACGGTATCATAGCCGGCGTCGGCGCGGTTCTCGGATTTGTTCCTCAGATGCTCGTTTTGTTTCTCTTGCTTGCTATCCTTGAGGCTTGCGGTTATATGGCACGTATAGCATTCGTACTTGACCGTGTATTCCGTAAATTCGGTCTTTCCGGTAAATCGTTTATACCTATGCTTATAGGCACAGGCTGCGGCGTTCCCGGTATTATGGCTTCGAGAACAATCGAAAACGAACGAGACCGTCGTATGACGATTATGACGACAACATTTATCCCCTGCGGAGCAAAGGTTCCGTTTATAGCAATGATCGCAGGCGCTATCTTCGGCGGCTCGGCTTGGGTTGCAACCTCTGCATATTTCGTAGGTATGGCGGCAATCATAATCTCGGGCATTATGCTTAAAAAGACAAAGATGTTTGCCGGCGATCCCGCTCCCTTCGTTATGGAGCTTCCCGCTTACCACTGGCCCACTCTTAAAAACGTACTCCGTTCAATGTGGGAACGCGGCTGGTCCTTCATCAAAAAGGCAGGTACAATCATTCTTCTTTCAACAATATTCGTTTGGTTCACAACCTACTTCGGCGTAGTAGACGGTTCGTTCCGTATGCTTTCCGAGGACGAAATAGACAGCTCGATATTGGCTGTTGTCGGTAATGCGATTTGCTGGATATTCAAGCCTCTCGGTTGGGGCGAATGGCAGGCTACCGTTGCTTCTATCACAGGTCTTGTTGCAAAGGAAAACATTGTCGGTACTATGGGTATTCTTTACGGCGGAGAAGGCAATGTATATGCTACCCTCGCAACCGTATTCACAGGACTCAGCGGTTATTCGTTCCTTGTATTCAATCTTCTTTGCGCTCCCTGCTTCGCAGCAATCGGTGCTATCAAGCGTGAAATGAACAGCGCTAAATGGACTTGGTTCGCTATAGGCTATCAGTGCTTGTTCGCTTATGCTGTGTCTCTTATGATATATCAGTTCGGTTCTGCTTTCACAGGCAACGTTCATGTAGTAGGACTCATAGCTGCGATACTTGTTCTTGCACTTATTGTTTACATGCTCTTCTTCAAGAAGTATAAAGAATCTACTGTTCTTACGGAAAAAGTCAGAGTTAAATAATTTTAACCGATATTAAGGAGGAATCGAAATGCTCTCGTGGCTTTCACAAAATCTCGCAACGATTTTGATAACGCTTTTGCTTATTGCAATAGTTGCTGCCATAATTATAGGTATGGTCAGAAGAAGCAAAAAAATAAAATCCTCCTGCAGCGGCGGATGCGCCACTTGCCCGTACAGCAGTTGCGGTTGCAATAATCGCAAAAAGAAGTAACATGAAAAAGCGGGGGATGATAAGCTTCGTCTCCCGCTTTTAAATTCGGAGGTATAACTTTGGTAAGCCAAAAGTCGACACTTTCAGCCTCTAATATCAAATATCTTTTGGCGATGAGCGAATTAAACACGGAGCCGCGAGGAGTGCGAAGCACCGACCTCGCACGGGCCATGGGTGTTACAAAACCGAGCGTTTATACTATGGCAAAAGCCCTTTGCTCTCTCGGACTCGTAGAGAAAGACAGATACGGCGCCATTCGTTTCACACAGGATGGGGCGGCCGTCGCAAAGCGGTATGAAAGGTATTGCGATACGCTTTGCTCGTGTCTTTGCACCGTGTTCCCTAAAGAAGCCGATATACGTTCGGCGGCGTGCGCAATGCTTGCCGAAATGCCTGAAAAGGATATAGAGGAAATGTGTAATACAATATCGGAAAGAACCAAAAAAGCTGCAGCTTTCTGAAAAGATATTTAACAGAAAATGAATCACCGCGGAAGATTATTCTTCTGCGGTGATTTTTTACATTTATTTGTTTATTTCTTCGGAGACAAATTTGAAAATTCTTTATTTAACAACAAATATCGCTTTGTTTCCGCTCCAATAGTTCGTCTCGTATTCAACATCTATCGAGTTTGCGTTCTTCGGAACTTCGAAATACACACTTCCGGTAGCCTTTCTGCCGGCGGAAATGGTTGTTGTCGATAATCCGCCATCGCCGTAGTAATACGCAGATGAAGCAACGTCATCTGAATAACATTTAAAATCGTAAACACTTACTATTTGGTCGGTTGATGAAATGTTCTCTATTTCAAACGTAAGCTTGATTATTTTATTTCCGCTTGCAGCCGGGAAATATTGTGATCCCTTGTCATCGGCACTTGACTTATATGTTATTTTAAGAGTATTTGTTGTGAGTGTTTCGCCCACCTTAACTTTTACCGGCTCCTCCGCTTTCTGTGTGGTCGTCTTGCTGTTGTCAGAGGCGCTGTCGGAGCTGACAGATGCTTTATCGCTGCCGCTGCCTATGGCAAAAAGAGAAAATATGAGTATAACCGCTATAATACCGAAAACAGAACTAAACTTTTTCATTTTTCGTAACTCCTTTGATTGTTATTGCGGCAATAACCGCTGCCGCCGCTTCGGCAAAAATGTCACCGACATCAAATGTGCCGCTTAAGACGTTGTACTTTTGCATCAGCTCCAAAACAGTACCGCATATGATACATATTGCCGAAGCCGAGAAAAAACGTCGATTGCCGTGCCTGAGAAAATATAATAAGGCGCTCGTAAAGGAAAATGCCCACAAAAAATCACAGCCCCAATTCTTAATAACCGAAAGCGGAAAACCGTTCTTTGCGGTGTGCGCGAATTTTATGCCGATGAGATTTTCCGTGAAGCGACTTATTATTGTGTCACCCCGAAGAAAAATGTAAATTATATAGCCCGCAAACAGGGGAATGATAATTAAGAGAAGATACCTTATTTTGTCTTTCACGGTATATACGGGTTTGGCTTAAAGAGCAATGTTATACAGTCAATGAGCCAACCGATTCCGAAAAGACCTGCGGTAAACAGGTACAAAATACCCATACCGATTTTGCCCTCATAAAACTTGTGAGCGCCGAAATAACCCAAAAACAGGCACAGAAAAAATGCGACCCATTTGTTTTTCGGCGTTCCGTGCGGTACGGCAGTGTTTGTATTTCTGTTTGCATTGGTGTTTATGTTGTTGTTATCGTTGTTGATAACTATCTGCGGTGTTTGGTTAGCCCCTTGCAAGTCCTCTACCTGCCTGCCGCAGAATGTGCATATGACGGCGTTTTTAGGTATCGTTTTGCCGCAATGCTTGCAGAATTTGATTTCCTCTGTCGGCTCGCCGCATGACGGACAAACAAATGCGTCTTTCGGTAAGGGAGCACCGCAATGCTTGCAATGCCGGCGAACGTCCGTCGAAGCTGTATTTCGGTTTTGTGCGTCCGCATTACCGCGTTCGTATTCCGGCTGTTTTTCGTTTTCCATAATTTCTCCTCCTTGATTTATAAAGCTGCCGCACCATGGGATTTATCGCTCGAAAAAGTTCGAATTTGGCACAACGCTCTGCCTTCCAACAAAAGTTTACTGCAATTTGCGGTAAAAGTCAATACTGCAATTTGTTGTAACTTATAATTTGAACGGTGATGTTATGTACGGAAGAATACGTGATTTAAGAGAGGACAGCGATTTAACGCAAAAGCAGGTGGCTGCTATTTTGAACTGCTCACAACAGGTTTACAGCAACTACGAACTCGGTCAGCGAGATATACCTACTTCCGTGCTTATTTCGCTTGCAAAGTTTTATAAAACATCAACCGATTATATTTTGGGTTTGACCAATAAAAGATAAAATTGTCAGAGAATATCAGGCTCTCTCGCCGCTGCATTAAATGCAAACAAAAAAACGGATACCGTAATTAAATACGGTATCCGTTTTGCTTTTAAGTCAGAACCTTAATTACTTATTGTCGGGTTCAAACATTTCCTTGAGCTTGAGAAGGTGAGCATATCTGTTTGTAGCAGTCTCCTCAGCCTTTTCAAAGAGCTTTTCCGCTCTCTCGGGGAACTCACGTGTAAGACGTGAATAACGAGCTTCATTCATTATGAAGTCGCGATAGCTTGCCGAAGCGGGCTTAGAATCAAGAGTGAACGGGTTCTTGCCGGCTTTCTTGAGGTCGGGGTTGAAGCGGAACATATTCCAGTAACCTGCGTCAACAGCTTTCTTCATTTCTTCCTGGCAATGAGTCATACCGCCCTTGATGGAGTGCATTTCGCACGGAGCGTAGCAGATAACGAGTGACGGACCGTCATAAGCCTCAGCCTCTGTAAGAGCTTTAATGGTCTGATTCTGGTCGGCACCCATAGCAACCTGAGCTACATAGATGTAGCCGTAGCTCATAGCTATCTCGGCAAGGCTCTTCTTAGCGGTCTCCTTACCTGCGGCAGCAAACTGTGCAACCTGACCGATGTTGGAAGCCTTTGAAGCCTGTCCGCCGGTGTTTGAGTAAACCTCGGTATCAAATACAAGAATGTTAATATCCTTATTCTGTGCGAGTACGTGGTCAACACCGCCGAAGCCGATGTCGTATGCCCAACCGTCGCCGCCGAATACCCAGATGGATTTCTTTGAAAGGTATTCCTTGTGCTCGAGAATGTCTTTTCTCTTATCGCAGTCACAGTCAAATGCGGTGAGAGCGTTAACAAGCTTCTTGGTTGCGGCGGAATTCTTTTCGCCGTCCTCCAAAGTAGCGAGATATTCGTCGCAGGCAGCTTTTACGTCCTCGGAAGCATTCTCCGAATCCTTGATAGCCGCAACTTCTTCTATAAGACGGTTGCGGATAGCTTCCTGACCGAGATACATACCGTAGCCGTGCTCGGCGTTATCCTCGAAGAGTGAGTTAGCCCAAGCGGGACCGTGACCGTTCTTATCAACGGTGTAGGGTGATGTGCCTGCGGGGCCGCCCCAAATTGAAGAGCATCCGGTAGCATTTGAAATATACATTCTGTCGCCGAAGAGCTGAGTTACGAGTCTTGCATATGAAGTCTCGGCACAGCCTGCGCATGAACCCGAGAATTCAAGAAGCGGAGTCTTGTACTGACTGCCCATAACGGTGTTGTTTGCAAGATCTTCTTTGACCGTAACGTTTTCAACCATGTAGTCAAATGCAGCCTGTTTAGCGTCCTGAGTCTCACGGGCAACCATCTTGAGAGAGTTTGTCGGGCAAACGCTTACGCAAACGCCGCAGCCCATGCAGTCAAGCGGAGAAACAGCCATTGTATACTTGTAAACGTCCTTGCCTTTACCTTTCTTGTCAACTATTGTTGCAACTGCCGGAGCATTAGCTGCTTCTTCGGCGGTAAGTGCATACGGACGGATTGTAGCGTGCGGGCAAACATAAGAGCACTTGTTACACTGAGCGCAAGTTGCGCCGTCCCACTCGGGAACCATAACGGCAACGCCGCGTTTTTCGTAAGCGGAAGCGCCCTGCTCGAAAGTGCCGTCAACGTGATCGGAGAATGCGGATACGGGAAGAAGGTCGCCGTCCATATTGCCGACGGGCTTCATTATGCTGTCAACCATCTTGATGAGCTTCGCCGGTCCATGCTCGGTAACGGTCTTGGGAGCGTCCTCGGCGTCAGCCCAAGAAGCGGGAACGTCAATCTTTACGTAAGCGGAAGCGCCTGCATCGATAGCCGCCTCATTCATCTTAACTATCTCGATGCCCTTCTTCATAAACTTCTGGGCTTTTTCTTTCATATAGCCGATTGCTTCCTCAGCGGGAAGAACCTTGGCAAGTGAGAAGAATGCAGACTGCAAAACGGTGTTGGTACGCTTACCGAGACCTATTTTAGCAGCTATATCGATAGCGTTAACCGTATAGAGTTGGATATTGTTCTTTGCAATGTATCTCTTTGTCTCTGCGTTGAGCTTTTCGGAGAGTTCCTTTTTATCCCACTGGCAGTTGATGAGGAATACACCGCCCGGCTTTACGTCCTCTACCATTCTGAAGCCCTTTTCTATGTAAGAGGGGTTATGGCAGGCAACGAAGTCGGCCTTGTTTATATAGTACGAGCTCTTAATGGGCTTGTCGCCGAAACGAAGGTGAGAAATTGTAACACCGCCGGTCTTCTTTGAGTCGTACTGGAAATATGCCTGAACATATTTGTCGGTATGGTCGCCGATGATCTTGATAGAGTCTTTGTTTGCACCGACCGTACCGTCGCCGCCGAGACCCCAGAACTTGCACTCGATAGTACCCTCTGCCGCGGTAATGGGAGCCGGCTTTTCGGGAAGTGAAAGGTGAGTGACATCGTCGTTGATGCCGATTGTGAACTGACGTGCGGGAGTCTCTTCTTTAAGATGCTCGTAAACGGCGAAAATGCTCGCGGGGGGAGTATCCTTGGAACCGAGACCGTAACGGCCGCCGGAAACCTTAAGACCTGTTCTGCCCATCTCGTCAAGAGCGGCAATTGTATCAAGGAAGAGCGGCTCGCCTATTGAGCCGGGCTCTTTTGTTCTGTCAAGAACAGCGATTTTCTTGGCAGTAGCCGGAATAGCCTCAACAAATTTTGCAGCCGAGAAGGGTCTGTAAAGACGAACTTTGACAAGACCTACTTTTTCGCCCTTTGCGGTAAGGTAATCTATAACCTCTTCCGCAACGTCGCATACTGAACCCATAGCAACGATAACTCTCTCTGCATCGGGAGCGCCGTAGTAGTTAAAGAGCTTGTAGTCTGTGCCGATCTTCTCGTTGATCTTGTCCATATACTTTTCAACGATGGCGGGAACAGCGTCATAATATTTGTTGCAAGCCTCTCTGTGCTGGAAGAAGATATCGCCGTTTTCGTGCGAACCGCGCATTGTCGGATGCTCGGGGTTAAGTGCACGCTCACGGAACGCCTTAACAGCGTCCATATCTACCATATCTTTGAGGTCTTTGTAATCCCAAACGTTTATCTTCTGTATCTCGTGAGAGGTACGGAAACCGTCGAAGAAGTTGATGAACGGAACTCTGCCCTCAATAGCTGCAAGGTGAGCTACCGGTCCCAAATCCATAACCTCCTGCGGATTTGTCTCGGCAAGCATTGCAAAACCGGTCTGACGGCATGCATAAACGTCCGAGTGGTCGCCGAAGATGTTAAGTGCATGAGAAGCAACGCAGCGAGCCGATACGTGGAATACGCACGGAAGAAGCTCACCGGCAATCTTATACATATTCGGGATCATAAGAAGAAGTCCCTGTGAAGCGGTGTAAGTCGTAGTGAGAGCGCCTGCTGCAAGAGAGCCGTGAACGGTTCCGGCAGCGCCTGCCTCGGACTGCATCTCGGCAACTTTAACTGTTGTGCCGAAAATGTTTTTAAGTCCCTTAGCCGACCACTGGTCAACATAGTCAGCCATCGGGCTTGACGGGGTAATCGGGTAAATACCTGCTACTTCGGTAAACGCATAGGATACGTGAGCAGCGGCATTGTTACCGTCCATAGTCTTAGCTTTGCGCTCGACTAAGGCCTTTTTGGTTTCTGCCATTTGATATTTCCTCCTTGAATGGATATTTAACAGAATGGATGTATTGTACATACTCTGTAATTTTAACACTTTTATGAAATTATGTAAACCTCATTTTAATTGAAAATAAGGGTAAATTCCCAAAAAAATTACATATTTATTTGTGCAAATTTTGTGATGTGTGCGGAATTGCCCGATTATTGACTTTAATTGTCCGCGTTTGAAAAATACCGTTTTGTGTGATATAATCTGTATCATCAAAAATTCGGTACGGTGATGATATTTTGAAAATCGAAGATATCGGTATGCCGCAAGGCTTTATGGGCTCGCGGATAAAGGAAAAAATAGAGGATGCTTTCGATGTCAATTTCGATGTGTCCGAAATTAAAATAGATACGTTTGACGATTTCGGCAGAGTGCTGCTGGAGCCTTACAATAACGGCGAAAAGCTCTATTACCGCGGCGAGAGAATCAAGAGCCGCACGAGAAGGCTCATACCCACTCTTCTGCGAAACGAAGACGTGATAACGGAGATGAACGGCGGTTCGATTTTTAATATAGACAGTAAAAAGCTTTTTGATTTCTACTGCTCCAGAGAGCACTTCATATCGGTATACAAAACTCTTTACGGCGAGCCGTCCGAAGACAGTATGTACTATATGACGGCTTTTGCCCAGCATTACCTTGACATCAGCCCGTTTGTGGACTTTACCAAATGTATTTACGTAGCACTCTCGTTTGCCATTAAGGGCAGAGAAAAGGCGGACAGCGATATAGTTATATACACGGCGGAGGATATAGGCGACGATGACACTTCGTCGGATATGGACGAAGTCAACGGGTGGCTCAGAAATTACAGCGTTAATATAGTTAACACCGATTTCCGCGAAGAGACGATAAAGTATTTTACCGAAAAGAGAAAAAACAGGGGGCTTGTGCCGAAGCTCTCTTTAAGGGATGATTTCAAAAAGCTCGAGGAGCTTTGCAGCAGTATGTCGCCCGTCGCAAAACTGATTGATATACCCACAAACGACCTTATGAAATATCAACAGGGTGTTTTCCTGCTGCTCAACCGTTTCAGCCTTGTCGATTCCATGTATCTGACAAAATCCGTGCGCCGCGGTTTTGTCATAAAGAAGTATATAATAAACGGCGCGCTGTGCGGAGAACTTAAAAGATACCTTGTGGCAAACGCGCCGCAATATCGGTACAAGTGCCTTATGAATATAGCCGAAGCGGTTAAATAAACGGTATTGTAAAAACCTTAATAAATTAAATCTGTCCCGGGAAAGCGTGTTCCCGAGGCAGATTTTTTATCGGTGAAAGTTCGGTTCTTATACAGTTGACTTTTTACGCAGAACCGTCCGCCGACCACGAACTTTCAGTATGGTGCCGTTTTACCGATCAGCAGCCGCAACCGCAACCGCCGCAGCCGGAGTTACCGCAACCGCAGTCATTACCGCAGCCACAGCCGCTTCTGCCGGAGTTACCGTCCGCAAAGAGCAGGATTATGATGATGACGAGGATCAAAAGACCGTTGTTTCCGCATCCACCAAAGCAGTTCATCCTATATCCTCCTTTCCGATTTAACAGCAGGTTTTTTAACCGCTTTCAATACATATTATGTAAACGGTAAAACTTGTGTTAATATTTTTTGACTTTCGCGCATACAATATATTTATTTGACCTTTGAAAATAAATTTGACCTTTAAATTTTTGTATAATCGGAGGAATGAGGAGCCGTAAATCCGCAAAAATGTCTGTATACGGCGCTTTTTGGGGCATTTTTCAAAAATTACGCGTCACAGAAATTGCCGCGAAATCAAAAATGAGCAAAATATATAAAAAAAGTAGTAATTTCAAGAAAACAAGAGATTATATATGCTTTTAGCTTTATAAAAACTAAATTTGACCTTTTTTGACCTTTGACAAAAACGGCAAAAATCATATAATAGAAAATGTCAAAGGTCAAAGATAGTCAAAGTCAAATAGATTAGGCGATGAGCCGGGTACTGTAAATGCCCTCTGACAATCGGAAAAAGACGGAGTGATTAACAAATGAACTTAAGTAAGGAAATAGCAGGTATGATCCTTGATATGCTCTCCGACAGCGGAACTACCGAAATACGCCGCAATGATTTGGCAGAGCAGCTCGGATGTGTACCGAGCCAAATAAATTACGTCATTTCGTCACGGTTTACGCCGGAGCACGGCTATATAGTCGAAAGCCGCCGCGGCGGCGGAGGTTATATAAAAATAACCAGAGCTTCATACGATCTCAGCACTCTGAAAATGCACCTCATCAATTCGATAGGCGATAATATTGATGAAAAATCCTGTCGCGCACATATCGTGAATTTGCACGACAGAGGGCTTTTGGAGGATAAAGAGGCGGCGGTAATGCTGGCGGCAACCGCTGATAAGTCGTATCACGATGTGCCGCACGAGCTTCGCGATAAGCTGCGGGCGAATATATTCAAGCAAATGTTGATTTCATCTATGAAATAAGGAGTGATTTATATGTTGTGTCAAAACTGTGGTAAATATGAGGCAACTACACATATTAAAAGAATTGTAAACGGTGAGGCTACGGAAGCGCACCTTTGTTCGGACTGTGCACGTGCTCTCGGGTATGACAATGTATTTCCGGATTTCGGATTCAACTTCTCTGATATGCTCGGCTCGTTCTTTAACGAGGCAACGGTGGGTGCTTTGAGCAACGGTATAGTCCGCTGTGAAAAGTGCGGCAACACGTTTAACGACATTGTAAGAAGCGGCAGAATGGGCTGCGGCGATTGTTACAGTACATTTTACGATAAGCTTCTTCCCTCATTTGAACGTATCCACGGCAGAACCCATCACGAGGGCAAAAAGGCAAATACTTCTCCGGAAATAAAGAAACTCAGCAAAACCGAAGAGCTTAAAGAAAATCTCAAGCAGGCGGTAGAGGCTCAGAATTACGAAGAGGCGGCACGCCTTCGCGACGAGATTAAAAAGCTTGAAAGCGAGGATAATCAAAAATGAGTAAGTGGTATATAGGCGCAGGCGAACAAAACGACATCGTTATAAGCACACGCATAAGACTTGCGAGGAATATTGAGGATTATCCTTTTCCCTGCAAGCTTGATACAAAATCGAGAACGGCTCTGAATAAAAAAATAGGCGACGCCATATGCGGCAGAGAAAATCTCGAATATATCGAGATGAAAACTCTGACCAAGCCGCAGATAGTATCGCTTGCCGAAAAGCATCTGATAAGCCCCGAATTTGCGTCATCTTACGACGGCAGAGCACTGCTTTTATCCGACAGCGAGGGCATAAGCATAATGCTTTGCGAAGAGGACCATATTAAAATACAGGTTATGAAACCCGGTCTTTCGCTCGAAACGGCTTATGCCGAGGCAGACAGAATAGACGATGAACTGAACGAGAAATTTGTTTTCGCGTTTGACGATCGTCTCGGTTATCTTACTCAGTGTCCCACAAATCTCGGTACGGGTATGCGCGCTTCGGTGCTTCTTCATCTCCCGGCGCTTACGGCGTGCGGTCAGATGAGCTCCATTTCGTCCACCGTGTCCAAACTCGGTCTTACCGTGTGCGGCTCTTACGGCGAGGGGAGCGTTCCCATGGGCGATATATACTGCCTCAGTAATCAGGTAACTCTCGGTATCTCCGAAAAAGCCGCCATTGAAAATCTCAAAACGGTAACGCTGCAGCTTGCGGCGCAGGAGAGAACGGCGAGAGCGGAAATGGTTAAAAACATCGAAACCGAGGACGAGATATTCAGAGCCTACGGAATTCTGAAATCGGCGAGGATTCTCCCCGTTAAGGAATTTATGACTCTCGTATCAAAGGTTCGTCTCGGAGCGGTTGCGGGTCTTATAGGTATTAAGCCCGAGACTGTTGATGAGCTTATGATTTCGATGCAGCCTGCAACCATAAACGCGGCGGCGGGCAAAAATCTCGAAAGCCGCGAGCGCGACATTGAACGCGCAAAGCAGGTAAGGCAAAGACTTTAAATTTTAAACTTTAAATTTTCGCCTTGCGGCGTTAATTTATCAATCAATTTTGAAAGGAATGACAGTTATGTTCAAATTCACCGGTTTCACGGAAAAAGCAAACAAATCCTTAAATGCGGCGGTAAAAGCAGCCGAGAATTTGGGACATACTTATATCGGCAGTGAGCACATCCTGCTCGGACTTCTCTCTGATACGTCCACAGTTGCAGGCGCCGTGCTCGCGTCCCATAATATAACCTATGCCGACATAGAAGACGAGCTCAAGAGAAGCATAGGCGTAGGTGTACCCACCGAGCTTCAGCCCGATGACTTTACACCGAGAAGCAAAAATATTCTCGAAACCTCTGTCGCATTCGCAAGGCAGATGGGTCAGCAGCTCGTCGGCACAGAGCACGTATTGCTCGCAATAGCGCGTGAGGGTTCATGCAGCGCAACGCTTCTTTTAAGCCGTGCCGGAGTCTCCATGCAGGATATTGTAAATGATGTGTCAAAAGCTCTTATGGGCGGTACGGCAAACGCCGGCACCGACAATAAGGACGGCGGCAAGGAAAACGAGAGCATGCTCTCGCAGTTCGGCAGAGATCTTACAAAGCTCGCAAAGGACGGTAAGATTGACCCCGTAATCGGCCGTCAGAAAGAAATAGAGAGAGTTATTCAGATACTCTCAAGACGTACCAAAAACAATCCTTGCCTTATAGGCGAGCCCGGCGTAGGTAAAACGGCAATCGCCGAGGGTCTTGCTCTTAAAATTGTTTCGGGTGAGGTTCCCGAACTTCTGAAGGACAAAAAGATATATTCTCTTGACCTTACCGGTATGGTCGCAGGTACAAAATACCGCGGCGATTTCGAGGAAAGAATCAAGAAAGTTATCGACGAGGTTAAAAACGCCAAGGACGTTATCCTCTTCATAGATGAGGTTCACACTCTTATAGGTGCAGGCAGTGCCGAGGGTGCGGCTGACGCAGCCAACATCTTAAAGCCCTCCCTTGCACGCGGCGAACTTCAGATAATCGGTGCAACCACTATTGAGGAATACCGTAAGCACATTGAAAAAGATGCCGCTTTGGAGCGTCGTTTCCAGCCTGTAATGGTTGATGAACCCTCGCAGGAGGAGGCCATTGAAATCCTCAAGGGCATTAAAGATAAGTATGAAGCTCATCACAAGGTAAAGATAACCGATGAGGCTATCGAGTCCGCCGTTAAACTCTCAACGAGATATATAGGCGACAGATATTTGCCCGATAAGGCAATAGACCTTATCGATGAAGCGGCTTCAAAGGTAAGACTTCGTTCCTACACGGCTCCGTCGGACCTTAAAGAGCTTGAAGAAAAGAAAAAGAGCGTTGAGGCAGAAAAACTCTCGGCTGTAAATGCCCAGGAATTTGAGCGTGCCGCAACTCTTCGTGACGAGGAGCGCAAGCTCGACAAAGAGATAAAGGATAAGAAGGAAAATTGGCACGATATGGCAGGTAAGAGCCATGACGAGGTAACTCCCGCCGACATTGCCGATATAGTATCCTCTTGGACCGGAGTTCCCGTAACTCAGCTTTCTACCGAAGAGAGCGACAGACTTCTCCATATGGAGGATGAACTTCATCGCCGCATAGTCGGTCAGGATGAAGCGGTCGAGGCTGTTTCAAGAGCTATCCGCCGCGGCAGAGTCGGACTTAAAGACCCGAAAAAGCCCATAGGCTCGTTCATCTTCTTAGGCCCCACGGGCGTCGGCAAAACAGAGCTTTGCAAGGCTCTTGCCGCCGCTATGTTCGGCGACGAAAACGCTATGATAAGACTTGATATGTCCGAGTACATGGAGAAGCACACGGTGTCTCGTCTTATAGGTTCGCCCCCCGGATATGTAGGTTATGACGAGGGCGGTCAGCTTACCGAAAAGGTAAGAAGAAAACCGTACTCCGTTGTACTTTTCGATGAGATTGAAAAGGCACACCCCGACGTGTTCAATATGCTTTTGCAGATACTCGATGACGGTGTTCTGACTGACGGTCAGGGCAGACGCGTTGACTTCAAGAACTGCATTATCATAATGACCTCAAATGTCGGCGCTAAGCTCATTTCGCAGAAGCAAAAGGCATTCGGCTTTGCCGCAGGCACAAAAGAGCTTGAGCAGAACGAAAAAGAAATCAAGGACGCCGTAATGGGTGAGCTTCGCAACACCTTCCGTCCCGAATTCCTTAACAGAGTAGACGACATCATAGTATTCCAGCGCCTTACCAAGGACAACATCAAAGAAATCGCTTCGAGACTTCTCGCCGTTCTCCAGAAACGCGTTGAGGATATGGGTATCGAGGTTACTTTCTCGGATGAAGCTGTCAGCAAGATTGCCGACGCAGGCTTCGATGATGTATACGGAGCAAGACCTCTGAAACGTGCTATCCAGAGCAGAATTGAGGACGCTTTGTCCGAAGAAATGCTCAAGGGCAACGTGAAAAAGGGCGGCAAGTATATCTGCAATGTCAAAGATGACGAATTTGTCTTTGACAAGGCCGAGGAAAAAACCGTAACCGAATAAGCATAACGGTCCGTAAAGTCATATGGCTTTACGGACCGTTTTCTGTATTTTTATATAGTTGTAAAAGAATCGCAGCCCGTTTGTATGTAAATCGGTATTGCACTCGGAGCGGCAAAAGTGTAAAATATACTTCGGAAGTGGTATTGTGGCAAATACAAGAAAAAACGAAATTTCAACCGTAAATAAAATACGCTTTGACCCGACAAATCCGTGCGAAAACGATATAGACATACGCGACATAGCGCACGCTCTTTCTATGATGACAAGGGCAAACGGTCATTTCACCGAATTTTATTCGGTGGCAAGACATTCCATAAACTGTGCGCTTGAGGCAACGGCACGCGGATATTCAAAAAGAGTCGCGCTTTTTTGCCTTTTGCACGACAGCGCCGAAAGCTATATCGGAGATATGACAAGACCTCTGAAAATACACTTTCCGCTTTTTTCCGAATATGAAAAAAAGCTGCAAAAGGTAATTTTTTCAAAATATGCGACGCTTGATATTGACGATGACGAAAAAGAAAAGGTGAAATCCGTAGACGACAGCTTGCTGTATCACGAATTTCTCTGTTATAACGGTGACAGGCTGTTTGACTTTACACCAGAAATACATATAGATGTAAAGGATAACTCAAAAAATATATACGAGACCGAAAAAGAATTTCTCTATATGTATGAGACTTTAAAGATAAAGTAATTTTAAACGGTTAAAAGCAAAATCCAAAGCCCATCGTATTTGAATCGGTAAAGCCGGTAATCAAATCAGTAGCTGCCGAGCATATCAGGCTCACTTGAAAATGTGGCTGGCACCGTAAGTGACTTAAGGATTATTCAGGCTTCCTTGTAAAGGGAGCTGTCACCGCAGGTGACTGAGGGATTTTAAGGCTCCCTTGTAAAGGGTGATTCCCCACGGTGTGGGGAAATGTCACGAAGTGACAAAGGGGACTCTCTCCGGTCAGGAGCTGTCACCGTAGGTGACTGGGGGAATTAAAAGGCTCCCTTGTAAAGGGAGCTGGACGCGAGTTTACGAGCGGACTGAGGGATTAAAAAGTAATTTGCTTTCTGTTTAAATTCCATATAAACCCTCAAGAAATCCCTCCGAGTTGCCTTGACGGCAACCCATGACATGTTATCATACGAAATTCGCACTAAAAACGGAATTTAAAGAGAGCAAGTCAAAACCTTCGGTGCAACGAAAATTTTGACTTGCATTTGACTTGCATTTTTTCTTTTGAACAGCCTAAAACATCTGTTTTTGAGAGTGCTTTAAATCGCGGTGTTTTCTTACTTGTATCAACGTTTTCGGCAAAAAATAAAACCGACAAGTTTCTTTAAAACCTGTCGGTCTTTGGAGCGGGTGATGGGAATCGAACCCACACAGCCAGCTTGGAAGGCTGGAATTCTAACCATTGAACTACACCCGCAAACAACATTCAGTATTTTAGCAAACAAAACGAAAAAAGTCAATATAAAACTCTAAATTTATGTCTTTATATATTTATTTGGAGTTTATTTTATGTTATACTATTTGACGTAAAGATTTGTTAAATTTATATTTATATACAGGAGAACAGATTATGCAGGTTATAAGACAGATTACAAACGACATTACATATGTCGGCGCGAGCGACAGAAGACTATCGCTTTTTGAAAATATCTTCCCGATACCGCGCGGTGTTTCATACAATTCATATGTGATAAATGATGAGAAAACGGCTCTTTTAGATACTGCCGATTACAACGTCAGCCGCGCATTTACGGAGAATGTCAAAGCTGCCCTTAACGGGAAAAAGCTTGATTATATAGTTGTCAATCATATGGAGCCCGACCACATAGGCAGCTTAAAGCTCATTGCCGACCTTTACCCCGAAGCAGTTATAGTCGCAACCAAAAAAGCCGTGGATATGATGGCACAGTTCTTCGGCGATGAACTGAAAAACGAAAAAAAGGTCGTAAAAGAGGGCGATACCGTGTCTCTCGGCAAACACGAGTTATCATTCTATATGGCGCCTATGGTTCATTGGCCCGAGGTTATGGTGACATATGACAGCTTTGAAAAAGTTCTTTTCAGCGCGGACGCATTCGGTACGTTCGGCGCGCTGAACGGCAACATATTCAACGACGAATACGATATAGACCGCGAGTGGCTCCCGGATTATCGCAGATATTATACAAATATTTGCGGCAAATACGGTATGCAGGTGCAGTCGCTTCTCAAAAAAGCTTTAACGCTCGATGTTCAGGTGATATGTCCGCTGCACGGACCCATCTGGCGCTCAAATCTTGTTTATATCATAAATAAATATGACCTTTGGAGCAAGTATGAGGCAGAGGGTAATTCCGTTATGATAGCTTATGCGTCCGTCTACGGAAATACGGAAAATGCCGCATATTGTCTTGCAAACGAATTGTCAAAGCTCGGAGTTAAAGATATCGCAATGTACGACGTTTCTTTAACCGACGTGTCATATCTCATTTCCGAGACCTTCCGTTGCAGTCATATAGTATTGATGTCGACTACATACAATCTTGAAATTTACCCCAAGATGGATGATTATATTTCCGATATGAAACGCCTTAATGTTTCAAACAAGACATTTGCGATAGTTGATAACGGAACATGGGCGCCCACCGCGGGCAAAAAAATGCGCGAGGCCGTAGAAACGCTTAAAAACTGCAAAATCTGCGAGAATACCACTACGATAAAATCAGCGGTTAATGACGGCAATGCGGCAGCCCTCTCGGCTTTGGCGCAGGAAATTGCAGCAGAAATACAAGGCTGATAAAATGTACTTGACATACCGTTCGGCAATCTGATATAATTCATATGTAAACAACCTGCTCGGGCAGTCGGGCAGGAAGTTTTTACACCACACGGTTAGCGCACGCTAACCGCTCCGGAGAATATAAAGAATATTCTATAAGAGTGTTAATATACGGTATACGGGGCTTACTGCATTTGACAAAACACATACATAAATCCGCCGCAAAAAGCGGATTTTAAAAAGCCTCATCGGTTAGCATATGCTAACCAAGTGCCGAGCTTCGGTGCGGCTTTTTGATATAAGAGGGGAGTGACCGATTTTGTCCGAAGAGACGGTTATAAACTGGTGTTCGCCATGCCTTGCCGGTCTTAAAACCGGAAATCTGTTTTCCTGCAAGGTTGACAATAAAAATGATTTGCTTCGTACCGTACGCGAACTGAATCGGCGTCTTGTCCCGCGAGGGCTGCGCATTATGCCGGTTAAAATTACAAAAACGAGAGCGCTGATATATCTGTACAGACCCGACAGGCTCGAAAAAGACCTTGCCGACAAAACCGCAGCCGCACTGCTTTCCGAAAGGTCTTACCCCGTGGGCTGTACCGAAAGATGTGTGGCGGAGCTTATAAGGCGCGTCAGGTGCGAAGAGGATTTTCCGCACGAAATAGGGCTGTTTTTGGGCTACCCGTCGGAGGATGTCATCGGTTTTATAAAGTACGGCGCCAAAAACTCAAAGTGCGTCGGCACGTGGAAAGTGTACGGCGATGAAGCGGAGGCACAGAAAAAATTTAAGCTTTATAAAAAATGCACAAGAGTGTATAAAGACGCTTACAAAAAGCATAATTCATTTGAACGCCTTGTTGTGAGCAGTCATCATAAATAATCTGAAAGGATATGACAAAATGAGTAAAGTGGCAGTGGTATATTGGAGCGGAACGGGAAACACCGAGGCAATGGCTTCGGCTGTGGCTGACGGCGTTCGCGAAAGCGGCGCGGAGGCTGAGCTTTTTACGGCTTCCGAGTTTGATGCGTCAATGCTTTATTCCTTTGACGCGGTGGCTTTCGGGTGTCCGTCTATGGGCAGCGAACAGCTTGAGGACAGCGAATTTGAACCTATGTTCAATTCGTGTGAGGGCGATCTCGGCGGCAAAAAAATTGCGCTCTTCGGCTCCTACGGTTGGGGCGACGGCGAATGGATGAGAAACTGGGAGGAGACGTGCACAGCCGACGGCGCCGTACTTGTGACCGAGTCTGTTATATGCAACGACGCTCCCTCCGATGACGCAATTGCAGAGTGCAAGGCGCTCGGTGCGGCTCTTGCAGCCGTTTAAAATAATGAAGTAAGCCGATTTTTATCGGGTTATGATAAAATATTGTCGCCGAAAAATGAAGCTCCGAGGCTTGAGCGAGGATAAGTAAAAAACCGCAAAGTAAAGGCTGAGCGTTCATAAGGA
>DJOQ01000007.1 GCA_002437245.1 Ruminococcaceae bacterium UBA6434 | reverse complement strand
CAGTTTTTAGGGTGTAATTCAAAAGGATCTGCATTTGCAGGTCCTTTTTTCTTGTATATTTTTTTATTTTGTGTTATCTTAATTGATATATAATATTAAATTTTAAGGAGAGTTTTTATGCCGTTTATAAATGTCTAGGTTTCCGACAGTTTAACCGATACCCAAGTCGAAAATATTAAGTCAAGGCTCGGCGAAGCCATTTCTCTTATTCCCGGGAAAAGTGAAGCTTGGCTTATGGTGAATATTCAGGATAATTGCAAGCTGTATTTTAAAGGTACAAACGATAAACCGACTGCATTTACCGACGTCAGTATTTTCGGTTCTGTCGCAAAGTCCGATTGCGAAAATCTTACGGCGGCTGTTTGCGACATTTTGAGTGATGAGGCAGGTGTAGCATCCGACAGATCTTACGTTAAATTTGAGTTTTCCGACAAATGGGGATTTGATGGATATATGTTCTGATTTTTGTTTGCTATGAAAAGGATTAAATGGTTGTTTTTTGACCTCGGGCATACTTTGGTCAATGAAGATATGTCACAGCGTATGCGTATTGAGAACGCCGTTTCGTATTTAAATTCCGTCAATGTCAATGTGACATATAAAGAATTTTATCATGAAGTGCAAAATGCTTCGCGAAATTTCAAATCTCCGTTTGTTACGGCCTTTTCAAAATTTTGCGACGATAAGAGCGTGTTTATACCTTATCCCGCAGAATATGAAGCTCTCTATGACGATACCGTTTCAGTGCTGTCGGCACTCAAAAATAAATATGATTTGGCGATTATTGCCAATCAGTTTTCGGGTACCGAGCAAAGATTAAAAAGCTTCGGCATATATAATGATTTTAAATTTATTCTCGCTTCAAGCGATGTAGGCGTTTCAAAACCGAATCCGATAATTTTTGAAACGGCGCTTGAAAAGGCAGGGTGTTCCGCCGCCGAAGCCGTTATGATAGGCGACAGAATTGATAACGATATTGCGCCTGCAAAATCTCTCGGCATAAATACCGTATGGATAAGGCAGGGCTACGGCGGTTTGCAAAGTCCCGAGAAGTTCGGTTGTGCGCCCGATTTCACCGTGAATTCGCTCAAAGAAATACTTGATATATTGTAAAGGAGCGCTGTTATGTTGACTGAGTTGTTTAAACTGTTCTGGAAAAATGTTGAACGAAATGACGCTAAGAGAATTAAATCACAGACTTCGCCTACCGGTATCGCACAATTCTGCGATATTCAATACATAGACGACGGTTTATGGCAGCACAGGCTTGACGTTTACTGTAAATCAGACAATGTTTCGCGACGCCCCGTTATAATTGATATTCACGGCGGCGGATGGATGTACGGAACAAAGGAAATCAATAAAAATTATTGCCTTGTTCTTACGCAACACGATTATGTTGTTGTAAACATAAATTACAGATTGGCACCCGAAGTTTCGGTAGCCGACCAACTGAGAGATTGCTTTTTCGCTTTTAAATGGATAAGCTCAAATATAGAAAAATACGGCGGTGACTTAAACAATATTTATGTCACGGGCGATTCGGCAGGAGGCTTTTTGGCGGCGTATTCCGCTTTGTTAAATTCATCCGAAAAGCTCCGAAGAATATTCGGTGTTACCGAAAGCGGGCTTGAGTTCAACGCGTGCGCCCTGACTTCACCTGTTTGTTTTATGAATACGCACACTTTTCAGGATGTGTATTTCGGACGCGTTAAGGGCAGGGAATTTTCTGAAAGTCCGCTGTGCGGTCTCGAAAATTTTGATGCCGTTTTAAATATGGGAACAATGCCGCCGACTTTTCTTGTAACAAGCTCCGGTGATACGGTAGGCAGATTGCCGACAATAAAAATGTATAATTTGTTGTGCGAAGTCGGAGTCAAGTGCAAGCTTGAAAACCGCGAAAAATATAACGGAAAACACTTGCCGCATGTTTTTTCCGTAATTGACCCGTTTTCAGTTCCGGCAAAAGAAACCATATCAGATATGCTCGGATTTTTTTCGGACTGTGTAAAGACGGCACGGTGAAAGTCGTTCCAATTTGTTGATTTTTATTATTTGATGACAATAAAAATGTTACATATAATTTCTTACGCTTTTCGGCTGTTTGGCGCTTTTGCGTCGGCAGCCTTTTTTTATTTGTTCTGTACCGTAAACGGATACGGTAATTCGGCAATATTTAATGAAAAAATTTTTGCCGCACAGATTTTCAATACTTGTTCTGAAACCCAAACTGTTTTCATATCCTTATGAGAGATGGAAAGCCGTACAGTATGTCTGTTTGGCTTTAATGTTGTGCACTCAAAAACGGTTAATAAGAATATGGGAGGTGTCCTTTTTCTGCGACAAACCGCTTTTTTGTGAATCTTTTATATGGGATGGTATTGATGAAATTGAAAAAACCTATTTCAAAGGCTTTAATGTCTCTTTTTGTCGTTTTGCTGATGTGCAGTTCAGTGTTTTGCTCATTTGCGAGCTATGAAGGTGATATAGGCAGAGCCGCGGATGATGAAATTACGGATTACACACAAAAGCAAATAAACAGAGCCCAAAATAACAGATACAGCTCTGAGGAATATTATAAGCGCCTGTATGCTCTCGGAGAGAATAACGGTATCTATGTAGTTGCGGTGCTGAACAGTGATTTTACACAGGTGGACATTTATAAAAACAATTCAGAGAGCGACGGCGTGATGAAGGACTTTAACTCAAGCAGTAATCAGCTGCTTATCGACCACGCCTCAACAATAAAAAGAGCGGTCGTACACAAAGGCGTAAAAAATATCGGTGCGTGGTTGTTTGAGAATGCCGATAAATTAACCGATGTCATTTTGCCCGATTCGATTAACTCCATAGGTACCGGTGCTTTCTATAAAAGCGGATTGTTTGCTTCGTTCGACGGTGTAACCTGGCCGTCGGATTTAACCGGCATAGGCAACTATGCTTTTTCTTTTACGGCGTCATTCGGACCTAATGCAAACGTGGTAATTCCCGATACGGTAACAACGCTCGGCAGCCGCGCCTTTGACAGCTGTGCTTTCGTAAAAAGTGTAAGCTTTGGAAAAAATACAAAGCTTACAGATGATTGGTTCAGTTCCGGCTATAATACCGAAGTTATAAATGTTGCCGATTCCAACCCGTATTACACGGCAGATGACGGCGTACTTTATAATAAAAACAAAAGTATACTCATAAAATGTCCGCCGTCAAAGAAGTTTACGGGAAAATATGTCGTACCGAATACGGTGACGGAAATAGCTATGGAGGCGTTTGCTAACAGCTCGATTAAAGAAATTGATTTATCCGAATCGTTGTCAAAGCTTGGGGCAGCCGCATTTAAAGAAACCGACCTTCGCGAAATAGCCCTTCCGAACGCTCTGAAAACCATATCTAAATATACCTTTATGAACTGTACGAACCTTACAAACGTGAAAGTCGGTAACGAAACGGTCAAGATAGCGGACGACGCTTTTTTCGGATGCCCTAATTTAACCGAAATTACATTGCCCAAAACCATAAGTGAGATTTCGACGAAAGCCTTAGGCTTTTATAAGTCAGGCGGCAAAACGGTCAAATCAACGGATTTTACCGTTTACGGATATACTTACTCTGCGGCAGAAAACTATGCGGCAGAAAATAATTTTAAATTTATATCAATAGGTGAAAATCCCATAGTTAATACAGACACGTTGCAGTTGATTAACGGTGAATGGTGCTATGTTGTTAACGGCAAAATAGACCGTGCTTATACAGGCCTCGTAAAGTTTAAAGATGTATGGTACTATGTGAGCAGCGGAGTGCTTGATCGGAATTACACAGGGCTTACCAATTACTATGGCACATGGTATTATGTAAACGGCGGAATACTCGATTGGAATTACATAGGGCTTACCAATTACTACGGCACATGGTATTATGTAAACGGCGGAATACTCGATTGGAACTACACGGGGCTTACAAACTACTACGGTACATGGTATTATGTCG
>DJOQ01000043.1:19349-52203 GCA_002437245.1 Ruminococcaceae bacterium UBA6434 | reverse complement strand
AACAAAATGGATGCCTCCCTCTAAGTTCAGGGAAGCATCCATGATGAAAAACTAATTATTCAATTTTGAGTTGGTGTCCAGAAAACTGGGTACATATCACTGCCCCACGTTTCTTTGCGAAGGCGGTAAGTTTACGGGTTTATATTCGGAGGGTGGAATTTAAGAATGATTTTAAGCGGTCGCTCTTTGGATTGTCAAAAATCTCTTCGGGTGTTCCCTCTTCCGCAATAACGCCCTCATGCATATATATGACCTTATTGGAAACCTCGCGGGCAAATCCCATTTCGTGGGTGACTATAAGCATGGTCTTGCCGTCCTGCGCGAGTTTTCTGATAACATTTAAAACCTCACCGGTAATTTCGGGGTCGAGGGCGCTTGTGGGCTCGTCAAAACATAAAAGCTGCGGAGACAGCATAAGTGCACGCGCAATGGCGACTCGCTGCTGCTGACCGCCCGAGAGCTCGCACGGGTAGCTTTCAAGCTTATCGCCGAGCCCCACGCTGCCTATTATTTTTATCGCTTCAGTCCTGACTTCGGCGAGCTTTTTCTTTTTTTCTTCGTGCGGGAGCTTATTTTTTTTACATTCTTCTTTTACCAAAAGCTCTTTGGCAAGCGTTACGTTGCGGAGAACCGTATACTGCGGAAAAAGATTGAAGGACTGAAAAACAAGCCCTGTGCAAAGCTGATTTTCACGCTTTTCTTCTCTTGACAGTTTCTCCTTACGCTCGCTGTCAAACGTCACTCTGCCGCCTACGGAAATCTTTCCTTCGTCTGCGGATTCAAGTCCGGTTATGCAGCGCAAAAGAGTGGTTTTACCGCTGCCGGAAGAGCCTATAACGGAGACAACCTCTCCCTCTTCGATTTTAAAATCAATGCCCTTTAAGACGTCGGTTTTGCCGAATCTTTTATGTATATTTTTTACTTCAAGTACAGTCATAAGTTAACCTCTGAAATAATCGAGTTTCTTTTCAATCTTATTAAAGATAACAGTCAGCAAGCCGTTAAATATCAGGAAAAACGCGCCTGTATAGAACAGCGGCCAAATTATTCCGCGTGCCGAAAATCTGTCGGCAGCCATTATTATTTCCGCAACGGCTATTACCCTCGCCAAAGATGTATCTTTAACAAGAGTTATTATTTCATTGCTCATCGGAGGTACTATTCTCTTTACCACCTGCAAGAGTATTACCTTGAAAAATATCTGCGGCTTTGTCATTCCGAGAACATGTCCCGCCTCATACTGACCTTTTGAAATGCTCTCTATGCCGCCGCGGTAAATCTCGGAAAAATAGCAGGCGTAATTTATTACAAATGCTATGAGCGCCGCCGTAAAACGCACTTTTATAGGTGTGTTAAACAAAAGCCCCGGAACATACAGCACAACAAAAAGCTGGAGCATAAGCGGTGTGCCGCGGATTATCCATACAAAGGTCTTTGAAAGCCACTTCAGCGGCTTGAATTTTGATATAGAGCAAAACATAACAAGAAGTCCTGCGGGAACAGAAAACAGAAGCGTCAACGAAAACAGCTTTAAATTCTCGCAGAACCCCTTTAAAAGTTCTACCGATATATTCACAAAAGAGTCCATAATTTCACCTTAAACAAACTTTTAGACGGCAAGCGCAGAAACGCCGCCGCCTCAAAAAGTTATTTCTTAGTTTTTTCAGCCTACAAGGAGCTGACCGCCGAGTTTATATTTTTCGGCGATGGCTCTGAGAGTACCGTCCTTTGCAAGCTCGTCGATCGCCTTGTTGACTTCGGGAGTTATATCGCTGCCTTTTCTGAAAGCAATGCCGTATTCTTCATCGGCAAAGTCGGCGCCGTTCACCATAACGATATTTGTATAGTTTGTGCCCTCGCCTATTGAGCCGATGCCCGTAACATAGTCGATAACAGCGGCATCTGCCGTGCCGGAGGAAACCTCCATTATTGCCTTTGCCATTGAGTCAACCGCCGTGTAGTTTGCACCCTCAAAGAATGCGTCGCTTGTTGCTACCTCTTCGCCTGCGGATTCTTTTTCGGCAACTACCGTTGCACCCTTTAACGAACCTGCCGAAGAATATTTATCGGCATTTTCGCTCTTGGTTATGAGAACCTGCTTATTTGCCATATAGGGAGTTGAGATAGACATGGTATTTTTTCTCGCGTCGGTTATTGTAAGACCGTTCCAAAGGCAGTCAACATTTTTTGAATTGAGCTCGCTCTCTTTTGCCTCCCAGCTTATTACCTGGAATTTAGGCGTAACGCCGAGCTTTTCGCAAACGGCTCTTGCAAAATCAGCCTCAAAGCCTTTAAGGTCTGTGGTATTGCCCTCTTCATAATAATCCATCGGCGCAAAAAGAGTAATGCCGATAACAAGTGTTCCTTTATCTTTAACATATGCAAGGTCCGAAGAAGTATCGGATTTTTTATTGCCGCAAGCGGCAAATGTGCATACAATCAAGGCTGCTGCAAGCAAAATACTTAAAAACTTTTTCATAACGTCCTCCGTGTTTTACTGTAGTAAAGTGTTAATATGCTAATATGATAACTTATTAAACTTAATTTGTCAACCGTTATTTAATACGATACCGTTTATTTCGCCGCGGTAATAGATAAGCTCGCTCACGGTAACAAGCTGAAATCCGCGATTTACAAGCTCTGGAATCAGTATTTCCGACGCTTCTGCCGTGGGGACAAACAAATCGTGCATCAAAATAATGTCTCCGTCCTTGACGCTCGAAAGCACCGTATTTACCGTGCGGTCTTTATTTTGATGGCTCCAGTCTCTTGTGTCTATTGTCCACAGGACGAGGGGCCTTCCCGAATTTTGCCTTATAAAATCATTATAACAGCCGCACGGCGGTCTTACAACGCTCGGCTTTATTCCGACGGTATTAAAAATAACCTCATCATTTTTTGTAAGCTCGCGCAAAGCGTTTTCATTGCTTATTTTTGTAAGCACGACATGTCCGTAAGTGTGGTTCCCTATTTCGCAGCCGTACTCCGCTATTTTCTTTGTTATCTCCTCGCGACCCTCTATTCTGCTGCCGACCACAAAAAAGGTCGCTCTGCCGCCCGACGCTTTGAGACTTTCGAGAATTCTGCCCGTAACGGGGGTATAGGGTCCGTCGTCATATGTCAGCGCAACCATAGGTTTTTCGGGGTCCACGGACGAACCGTACCGTGCAGAGGTTCTTTTAGCTCTTATCTCTTCGTCGCCGCTCATCCCGAAAACGGCATAAAGCAAAAACAACAATCCGAATATTATCAGAATCACTCCGCAAAAAATCGCCGCCGGCTTTTTGAATTTTATTATCATGGCGCACACATCCGCTCCGTATTTATTGGGTAATACATATATATTGCCTTATACCTTTATACAGACCGAAATTTACGGCAATTTGGCTATTTTATATAAAGCGACAAATGATATAAATTTATCTATTATGTCAATAACAAAAAGTCGAAAAAGATGTTATAATATGATATAAAGTATAAAAGAAGTGATATTATGTCAGACGAGAAAAAAATTTCAGACGCAAACAGAAATGATAACGACACATTTTGCTGTATACATTTCACGGAAAGAAACGGTTGCTCCGTTTTAAACGTAAAGAAATGTCTCGGCGAAAAATGCTCTTTTTACGAAACGCCGGAGAAAAAGCTTTCTTCGGAAAATGCTTGGTCAAAACGCCTTAACACCATAGACGCGGCAAAGCAAAGCGAAATTGCAAAAAAGTATTACGGAGGAAAAAAGCCGTGGAAGAAGTAAAAGAAAATATGTCATTTAAAGCGGGCGACGTTGTAATCTACGGAACTCAGGGTATATGCCGCATAACGGGAACGGAAAAAATGCGCGTCGGCGGAAAAAACACCGTATACTTCATCTTAAATCCCGTTTACAGAAAAAACTCAAAGATTTTTGTCCCGTCGGACAATAAAGAGCTTACGGAAAAAATGCACGGCGTTATAGAAAGATCCGAAATAGACGAACTGATTAAAAATGCCGCGCAGGACGCATCGGAGTGGATTGAAAACAACTCCGAGAGAAGAGACACGTTTAAAGACGCTCTGTCATCCGGAGACAGACACAGAATAATCAAGGTAATAAAAGCAATTCGTTTGCACAAAACCGAACGCGAAGAAAAAGGAAAACGGCTTCACCAATCAGACGAGACATTTTTGAAGGAAGCGGAAGCTCTGATATATGAAGAATTTGCCGTTGTGCTTGGCATTGAACCCGGGAAGGTTCTCGACTACATAATGGACGAAATAAGCAAATTACAGTAAAAATACGCCGTCGAAATGAAGCTTCGGGGGCAATTTTTATATATAAGGTATCAATAATGCAAAAGGTACGCCGAAAAAGCACTTTATCGGCGGAAATATCACATAAGACCCGGCATTTGCATTGACAAAAGACGAATTTCAATTTAAACTATAAACAGTTTCGCCGTAAAGCATTCGTTTTACGGTATAATTGTATAAAACAGTAACGGAGTAATAAAAATGGAAAACAATCAGGAAAAGAAACAAACCGTACTCAGCTTAATACAGCCGACGGGCACACCTACCCTCGGCAACTACCTCGGCGCCTTGAAAAACTGGAAAAATATGTCCGACAGTTATGACTGCTTTTTCGGAGTTGCCGATCTGCACTCGATAACGGTAAGACCGAATCCTGCGGATCTTCGCAGAAGGACCACCGAAATGTACGCACTTTTGTTGGCTCTCGGTCTTGACCCTCACAAAAACACGGTATTTGTTCAGAGCCATGTCCCGGCTCATGCACAGCTCGCCTGGATACTTGATTGCTACACCCAATTCGGCGAAGCTTCAAGAATGACGCAGTTTAAGGACAAGAGCGAAAAACACCCCGACAATGTAAATGTGGGACTTTTTGCATATCCTGTGCTTATGGCGGCGGATATTCTTTTATATCAGACCGACTTTGTTCCGATAGGCATTGACCAAAAACAGCATCTTGAGATAACAAGAAACATTGCCGACAGATTTAACGGTCTTTACGGAAATACGTTTAAACTTCCCGAACCGTTTATAGGAAAAAGCGGCGCCAAAATAATGTCGCTTCAGGAGCCCACCAAAAAGATGAGCAAATCCGACACAAATCCCAAAGCATTTATTTCCGTGCTTGACGATGACAACACTATTATGAAAAAAATAAAAAGCGCCGTTACCGACAGCGAGGCGCGTGTTTACAGAAAAGACGGCAAAGACGGCGTAAACAACCTTATGGGAATTTACTCGTGCTGTACAGGAAAAACAGACGAGGAAATAGAAAAGGAATTTGACGGCAAGGGTTACGGCGACTTTAAAACCGCGGTCGGGGAAGCCGTGTGCGACGAGCTTCGTCCGCTCAGAGAAGAATACAACCGCCTTATAGATGACAAGGCATATCTCACGGAATGTATGAAAGAAGGAGCGGAAAAGGCTTCTTACACCGCGGAGCGCACTCTCAGAAAAGCTATGAAAAAAGTGGGCTTCTTACAGATATAACGTCACGGCGGACAATATATAAAATTAACGGCAATGATTATATGCAGTAATCATTGCCGTTTTCTTTTTTTTGTTTATATTCTTCGGCGAGGTCATAAAGAGTGGTGTTATCCACTACATTCATAACGGCGTCATATACCCTTTTCCAAAATCCCGAAGTCGGGCAGGTATCGTACAGTTCACAGGCAGAGTTTCCCATTTCTATACACGGTACGGGGGCGAGACTGCCCTCGGTAACACCGAGTATCTCCCCTACCGTATAATCTTCCGCCCGTCTTGTCAGCTTATATCCGCCCTGAGGGCCGCGGATGCTTTTTAAAAGCCCCGCCTTGGTAAGCTGCATAACTATCTGCTCCAAATATTTGACGGATATTTTTTGCCTTGCCGAAACATCTTTAAGCGACACACATTCGCCGCCGGAATGAAGTGCTATATCCGTCATCATACGAAGTGCGTATCTGCCTTTGGTAGAAATCTTCATTTTATCAACCACCGTAAAATATTACACTGTTGTCTTTCAGCACAAGCGACAATATCAAAGCCGCCGCTGTCAGAAACGCCGCCGCGGTCAGAGCCGCAGAGTATTTGTTTTTCATTTTGCAACTTCCTCTATCCCCTTTTTTACAGGCACCGTGAGATAGGTTTCGTTAAAGTTCATTTTAAGCTTATTAAAGCATAGTTTTGCCTCGTCTTCCGACGTGAATATGCCGAATACCGTAGGTCCGCTTCCGCTCATAAGCGCCGCTTTTGCTCCGCAGCGCTTCATGGTCTGCTTAATATACGGACGTTTCGGAACCTCTATTACCTGCTCGAAAACATTGTTCATCTTTTCGTACATAAGGACAGCATCGCGGTTTTTCATCGCATACAGCATAGCGGTACGGTCCGCATGACGAATACGCTGTGCCTCGTCTATCTGCTTATACGCGCCGACTGTTGAAACGCCCATATCGGGTTTACACAAAACGATAAAGCAGTCGGAAAGAGCGGGAAGAGGAGCTATAACACCGCCCGTATCTACGCAAAGGCTTGTTCCGCCCGTCAGAGAAAACGGTACATCGGCTCCGACCTTTTCACCTATCGAACAAAGCGTGAAATCGTCAAAGCACGTTTTATACAGCTTGTTTAATATATACAGCACGCCTGCGCCGTCTGCACTACCTCCTGCCAAACCTGCCGCCATAGGGATTTTTTTGCCGATTTCAATCTCTATACCGAAGTCCGCAATGCCCGAATACTCAAAAAATGCCTCGGCAGCTTTATATGCGATGTTTTTTTCATCCTTCGGTACACGTTCATCGGAGGAAATTATCTTAATACCGTTTTCGCCTGTTCTGTCAACACGCACGGTATCATAACAGCTTACCGACTGCATTATCATAAATAAGCTGTGGTAGCCGTTAGGAAGCTTTCCGACAACGTCAAGCATAAGGTTTATTTTTGCGGCTGCTTTTACAATCATAAATAAATTCCGTTTCGTTTTAGATATTTAATATTATTCAATGGGCATTAAAAGAGGCGTACGCTGCTGGAAAAGCGTCATTTCCTTAAATCCGGCGGCTTTCATAGCGTCATAAGCTTCGGTAAGTCCTGCCGCAAGATCTTCCGCAAAATGCGCGTCAGAACCGAAGGTTACATATTTTCCGCCGAGTTCTTTAAAACGCTTTACAACGTCTGCTTCGGGGGCAAGCTTTTTAATGGGCTGGCGAAGTCCCGCCGAATTCACTTCAAGCGCCTTACCCTTTTCGGCGGTCAGCTTTAATATTTCGTCAACCTTTTTGCTGTACTTTGACATATCAATGCTGATACCCGATTTTGCGTAAAAATATCTGAGCGGATACGTAAGGTGAGCGAGTATATCGAAATTGCCCCACTCCAAAAGCCCGAGAATTTCATCGAGATAGCGGTCAAAATAATCGTTTGCGCTATTTTCGGTAAAGCTGTCCATATAATAAAAGTCCTGAGTATTGCGAAGATTGTGCACAGAGCCTATAACCTGGTCATACTCCCGCAGGGACAAGACTTTTTCGGCAAGCTCGGGGTTATAGTGAGCCTGCCCAAGCTCTATACCCTCAAGTACAAGCACCTTTCCGCGGAATGCCGATTGTGCCATTGCCACTTCGTAATACGCCGAACGTATACGTTTATCATACTTGTCCTGATAAAAGCTGTCTATCTCGCAATGGTCGCAGAACGCCAAAGCGCGAAGCCCCGAAAGCTCGGCTCTTTCGCAGATAAACATTGCGGAATGGTTGCCGTCCGGAGAGTTGTCGGTATGGACGTGCAGGTCAACTGTTCTCTGATACATCAAATCGCCTCGTATGATAATATTCTTAGGATATAATAGCATATTTTCAAAAAAGAATATACTCTTTTTTGAAAAAAATTGTCATTTGATATGTTAAACGCAGTGAAAGTGTGATAAAATAGCCTAAGAATTTTTTTGGAGGTACATTTTATGCGTTCTATTATAACCGTTGTCGGTAAGGATACCGTCGGCATCCTCGCAGAGGTTTCAACGCTCTGTGCGAAACATTCCGTCAACATAATTGAGGTTACACAGTCTATTTTACAGGATATGTTTTGTATGATAATGCTCGTTGACGTTGACAAATGCGATATACCCTTTACCTCTTTTGCAGACGAAATAACGGCTCTCGGCGAAAAGACAGGGCTCTCAATGAACGCCGTTCACGAGGACATTTTTAATACGATGCATCACATATAATTTATAAATATTCCAAGCAAGGGAAGAATTCTATGATAAACACACAGGATATACTCGAAACCATCAATATGATCAGGGAGGAAAATCTCGACATACGAACCATCACCATGGGAATTTCTCTTCTTGACTGTGCGGATTCCGACGCCGACAGGGCGTGCGGCAGAATTTACGACAAGATATGCCGCAAGGCGGAAAATCTCGTCAAAACAGGCGAAGAGATTGAAAAGGAATACGGCGTTCCGATAATCAACAAACGCATAGCCGTAACCCCCATATCAATGATATTTGCCTCTGCCGGCGGCGGCCCCATAAAATACGCCAAAACTCTTGACAAAGCCGCAAAGGCGGTCGGGGTAAACTTTTTGGGCGGATATTCGGCGCTTGTGCAAAAGGGATTTGCAAAGGGTGACGAAGAACTTATAAGGAGCATACCGGAGGCTCTTGCCGTAACCGAAAGACTCTGTTCAAGCGTTAACATAGGCTCCACAAAAGCCGGTATAAATATGGACGCTGTTGCCCTTATGGGAAAAATAGTCCGCGAATCGGCTGTTCTTACTAAGGATAAGGGGCTTGTAGGTCCGTCAAAGCTCGTCGTATTTTGCAACGCACCCGATGACAACCCGTTTATGGCAGGTGCTTTTCACGGTGCAGGAGAGCCCGACAGCGTTATAAACGTAGGCGTATCCGGTCCCGGAGTTGTTCGCTCGGCTCTTACAAAAATACCCGACGGCAATATAACCGACGTTGCCGACGTTGTTAAGAAAACCGCATTCAAAATAACGAGAGTCGGTCAGCTTGTAGCATCAAGGGCCGCCGAAAAACTCGGAGTTCCGTTCGGTATAGTGGACTTATCGCTTGCTCCCACACCGGCAGTCGGCGATTCGGTTGCGCATATTCTTGAAGAAATGGGTCTCGAGCAGTGCGGTGCCTGCGGCACAACAGCCTGCCTTGCTCTTTTGAATGACGCTGTTAAAAAAGGCGGCGTTATGGCTTCATCGCACGTCGGCGGTCTTTCGGGCGCATTTATACCCGTTTCCGAAGACGCAGGAATGATAAACGCCGCAAGGAGCGGAACGCTCAAAATAGAAAAGCTTGAGGCTATGACCGCAGTATGCTCCGTAGGTCTTGATATGATAGCCGTACCGGGCGACACGCCGGCTGAAGTAATATCCGCAATAATCGCCGATGAGGCGGCTATCGGTATGGTTAATTCAAAGACCACAGCCGTGAGAGTTATCCCCGCAATCGGCAGAAGCGATGACGATGAGGTTGAATTCGGCGGTCTCTTCGGCAGTTCACCCATAATGAAAGTAAACACCTCTTCACCCGCAAAATTCATTAACCGCGGCGGAAGAATACCGGCACCGCTTCAGAGTCTTAAAAACTGAGGCTCACAATTACAAAGCAAAATGAGGTACGCTGTTTTCGGCGCACCTCATTTTTTACTGTTGTTTTTTACTGTTCTTGCTGCCGATTACGTTTTGCATTGCTGAAAAGATACCCCGATAGCTTTATCCGCAAGATATCGGTTTTCACTATCGGGTACAAAATAAAAGGCACCTCGTTTTGAGGTGCCTTAAAATTTGTTTGTTTAGCTTAATTACCAAGCAATTGTGAAGTCCTTTTCAAGACCGAACGGAATTGAAATGTTCTTTGACAAAGCGGTAAGAGAAAGAGTCCATACGAAATAGTATGTAGCCTCGGTAACATTGCCCGATGCCTTATCAACGGTAACCTTAACATAACCGTCACTGTGACCGGTTTTAACATCTTTGATGATGTTTGCGGCAGCACCGGCGTTTTCGGTAACTATAGACGGCATAACAACCGAGAATATTTTACCGTTGTGCCCATTGCCGTGCGAAGTATCGGTTGAGGGCTCATCTGCCTTGATGTAAAGAGTTATAACATAAGAACTGCCGTTATCAACCACTTCTTTATTTTCAATGTCATCAGCTGTAAGTTTGCTTGACCAGCTCTCGTTCTCTACGGGGAACATAGCGTTTTTATCATCAACCGTGGTCGCGGGAGAAACTGTGGAAACGTCTTTATCACCCATATTTGCAGCTATAAGAGAATCAGCCATACTTGTAAGCGTCTTGGGAAGATCGCCGGAAATGTTGCCTGCCTGAGAGTTTGTCTCTTTTGTAAGAGTTATCTCTTTAGCGTTCGGCTTAACATTGTTGATGGCCTTGTTGAAGTAATTAACAACATCTTCTACAGAACTTGATGCGGAAAGTTCCGTGGGAGCTGCTGCATCGCTCTGAGCTGCCGATGAACCGTTGTCCGACGAAGCGGAAGCGGCATTATCGGAAGAAGCGCTGCCGGAAGAGCTCGATGAAGCGCTGCCCGAAGAAGAGCTGCCTGAAGATGAACTGCCGGAACTGCCCGAAGAAGAAGTCTGAGCGCCGGCATTTGTTGCCACTGAAGCGGTAGCAGGTTTAAAAGCTATGCTGCATACCGAGTAAACAAGCAAAAGTGCAAGCATTATTCCGAAAGCTTTTTCAAAAGTCTTACCGAAAATCTTTCTCTTTTCGGCACTGCGAGCAAGCTTTTGAGCTCTCATTTCGGGAGTTGAAGGTATTTTTTCTTTTTTAGACATAGTGAGTTTCCCCTTCCGAGTGGTTTTAAAAGCTAAACTTCACTCATACATATTTGTTGCATAACATAATATAATTTACAATAAATCGCAAAAAAAGTCAATGGATAATATATAAATTAGTCATAAAATTTTAACATTTTTTACTTCGCGCAATACGATGCCGCTCCGAATGCGAAGTTTCCGCCATACAAAGCGCGTTTTTACATTTATAATGTATAAAGCCGTAAAATATTAAGGAGTAATTAAGTTATCACGAGACGTCGGTTTTTTTCAATTTTACTTGACCTTGCAAATTCTATTATGTAAAATATCAGTATTGCAACGAACAAGTTACAATATTATATCATATTAAAACCGAAACGGACTGATGATAAATGAATAACCTTATGCTCAACGAAAGAAGCCTTATATACCATTTAAGGCAGTACCGCTCAAAACGCAGACTGCATTATTTTGCCGAAACCGAATCGACAAACGATGTCGCAAAAAAGCTTTGTGCCGAGGGTAAAGGTCTCGGCGCCTTCGTCGTATCGGACTGCCAAACCGCCGGCAAGGGCCGCTCCGGCAGAACATTTTGCTCGCCTAAGGGAAAGGGCGTATACATTTCCGTTGTCTACGAAATAAGCGGAAAGGAGCCCAATTTTGACCTGCTGTCGAGCCTTGCCGGGCTTGCGGTACGCGACACGCTCTTTAATTTCTTTGATTTTGACTGCAAAATTAAATGGCCGAACGACATTTTGCTCGACGAAAAAAAGGTGTGCGGCATACTTTGCGAGATAGTAAATCAAAACGGCAAACCCAAATACGCCGTGGTCGGAATAGGTCTCAATATTGAAAAGCAGGACTTCCCCGATGAAATAATGTATACGGCGGCAAGCATAGGCGATAAATACGATGGCGAGCTTGACCACAACGAAATAGCGGTTGACATTGTAAACAACCTCGACCGCTACGTTATACGCCGAAACGCTCTCAACACCGAAAACACAGCCGAAATAGTAAACAGGCTGAAAATGTACTCAGCATCTTTAGGCAAGACCGTTAAAGTTATAACGCCGGACGGCGAATATGACGCAAAAGTTCTTGACATTGCCCCCGACGGCGGTCTCGTGATTTTGTCGGGCGGCGAAACAAAAACCATAACTTCGGGCGAAATAGTACATATCAGGTAATTTTTTGTCAATTTCGACATTTTTTAAGATTTGTTTGATTTTTATTGACAGGAAAAAATTGCCGTATTATAATGTCTTATTGTAAGTTAAGTCTATTTGAATTCTGTGCGATGGCGGACAAAACTCAATTGGGCTTGGCTTATTTTGCTTTTATATAACATTATTTTGGGGAGCTGACAAAAATGGAAAATATCGGTTACTACAACGGCAAATTTGATCTTATTGAAAAGATGACGGTCCCGATGAACGACCGCGCCATGTACTTCGGTGACGGAGTTTACGACGCTACATATTCGGTAAACCGCACCATCTTTGCTCTGGAGGATCACCTCGACAGATTTTACAACAGCTGCAAGCTGCTTGAAATTCCCGCTCCGATGCCTCGGGAAGAGCTTAAAAAGACGCTCTATGAGTGTGTAAACAAGGTAGACGACCCCAATCAGTTCGTTTACTGGGAGGCCACAAGAGGAACCGGTATGCGCGATCATGTTTTTCCGAACACGCCCTCAAACCTGCTCATATACACAAAACCCTGCCCGATGAAAGACCTGTCTCTTCGCTACAAGCTCACTACCATGGAGGACAAGAGATTTTTCTATTGCAATGTTAAAACCCTTAACCTCATACCGAGCGTTCTCGCTTCGCAGAGAGCTCGTGAGAAGGGCTGTGACGAAACGGTATTTCACCGCGGCGATCTTGTAACGGAGTGCGCGCACTCAAACGTATCCATAATCAAAGACGGTAAATTTATAACCCATCAGCTCGACTGCCTCGTTTTACCCGGCATTACGAGAAAGCACCTTATAGAGATATGCCACGAAAAAGGCATACCGGTAGAAGAACGCGACTACACGCTCGAAGAGCTTAAAAACGCCGACGAAATAATAGTTTCGTCCTCGGGCGCTCTTTGTATGCCTGCCTGTGAGCTTGACGGCGAACCTGTCGGCGGCAAAGCTCCCGAAATCATAAAAATACTCCAGGACGCCTATCTCAAACGTTTGCATGACGAATGCGGCGAATAAAAACGATAATACATCTGCAATACGGCTGTTTCGCGCAAATCGAAACAGCCTTGTATTCTTTTTAAAGAGGGAGAATAATTATGGATCAGAAAGCACTTACAGACCTTAATATCGGCGAAAATCTTGATAATCTCGCAAATCTTGACCCACGCGGATACGGCATTTGCCGCATTCTCTACAAGGCTTCGCGAAAGTACACAGGTATGCCCACGACAATGAACGCGGCAAAAAAGCTGTGCGCGGCGCTTAAAAAAGACGATATAGTATACATAATGACGGGGTTCGTTTTACTCGACCATCACCACGCCGAGACCGACGGTATAGTAAGCTCGATGCTTCTCGCAAGAGCGCTGTCGCTCGCATTTGACGTAAAGCCGGTTATAATTTGTCAGGACGAAAATGTTGAAGCGGTCAGAAATATGTCAAGAGTGATAGGACTTCACCTCTATGATACAATAGAAGAGATGAACGCTCACACCGTTTCGATGGCGGTTATCCCCTTTACAAAGGACAAAAACAAGGCCGAAGGTCTTGCCGACGAAATAATTTCAAAGGGTATGCCCAAAGCCGTAATAGCAAATGAGTTCCCCGGCGCAAATGCCGTCGGCGAATATCACAACGCGGTAGGCAAAAACACTACGGCTCTTGAGGCAAAGGGAGATATACTCTTTACAAAGCTTCAAAACGCCGGAGTTTTAAATATTGCCATAGGCGATCTCGGAAACGAATTGGGCATGGGCACCATTCTTGACCACATAAAAAAATATGTGCCGTATACATCTGAAAAATCAAACTGCGTATGCGGCTGTAACGGCGGAATTGCAAGCGTTGTCGCCGCGGACAACATAATAACGGCAACCGTTTCGGACTGGGGCTGCTACGGTATGATAGCGGCAATAGCATATCTTAAAGGCAATATAAACATAATGCATGACGCAGAGCTTGAAAAAGATGTCTTGAAAACTGCCGCAAGAAGCGGTATGGTAGATATGTACGGTTGGCAGATACCGTCGATAGACGGCTTTGACCTCACCACAAATATGATGATGGTAAATATGATGCGCGAGTGTATAAGATACGCTCCCACCCTTACCGAAAAATGCAAAACTTGGTTTGATAAAACCATAGAACTCGGTTTTTACGACGACAGAAAATAATTTTAAGAGGTATTCATATATGAACGCTCCTAAATTTTTATCTTCCGGTGACAGCGCAATAACTGTTGAATTCGGCAATGAAATAAGTGCTGAGATAAACGCCTGCGTTCACGCGCTTGACAAAGTCGTTCATGAAAAAAATATTCCCGGTATTATCGAGACCGTCCCGACATTTCGGTCGCTTCTTATAATTTATGACCCGTGCATTACGGGCGGAGAAAAGCTTAAAGCAAAGATAAATAAGCTCTGCCGCAACCTTAAAGTATCATCGGAAAACAGGAAAAAAATCATAGAGATACCCGTGCTGTACGGCGGCGAATACGGCGAAGATTTAAAAGACGTCGCAAAAATCAACAATCTTACCGAGGAAGAAGTTATAAAGATACACTCCGGAACGGATTATTTGATTTATATGCTCGGCTTTTTGCCCGGATTTGCATATCTCGGAGGTCTTGACGACAGAATTAAAACGCCGAGACTGCAAAATCCGAGAACTAAAATTCATGCCGGAGCCGTCGGAATAGGCGGCGAGCAAACCGGAATTTATCCACTCGCCTCACCGGGTGGCTGGAGACTTATCGGCACAACTCCCGTAAAGCCTTACGACCCCGAAAGAGCCGAGCCTATACTTTATTCCGCCGGAGATTACATAAGATTTGTCCCGATTGACAAAGGAGAATTCGACGATATATCGGCAAAAGTTCAAGACGGCACATATGAGTGCCGCATCATCGGAGGTGACGACGAATGAGTATTAAAGTCATTACTCCCGGAATGTTATCCACAATTCAGGACGGCGGCAGAAAGGGCTTTGCGGCGCTCGGTTTTAATGCATCGGGCGTTATGGACGTTCGTTCCTACCACATAGCAAACGCACTCGTCGGTAATTTTACCGATGAAGCCGTAATTGAGATGACATACCTCGGCGGCTCTTTTAAATTTTTGAAGTCGAATTACATTGCGATTACCGGTGCGGATATGTCGCCTAAACTTGACGGCGCACCCGTTGAAATGTATAAAACCGTATTTGTAAAGCGCGACGAAACGCTGACATTTTCCGCCGCAACAAGCGGAATGAGAACTTACCTTGCGGTTCGCGGCGGCATAGATGTCCCCGTTATTATGGGTAGCCGTTCAACCAATCTGAAATGTAGGCTCGGCGGACTTGACGGCAGACCGTTAAAGGCGGGCGACATCGTTCCGTGCAGAGATGTATACGATGAATTTTACAAGCATCTTATTCATTCGGCGCCCAAAGAGGATTTCGGAAGCGACGAGATAACCGTAAGGGTGCTTTTGGGACCGCAGAACGATTATTTTACGGAACGCGGAATTAAGACCTTTTTAAACGGCACATACATGGTTACAAACGAATCCGACAGAATGGGCTGCAAACTGTCCGGCGAAAAGATAGAATACAAAAACACGGTTGACATTATCTCGGACGGCATTGTTTTCGGGAGTATACAAATTCCGCGCACGGGAAATCCGATAATAATGCTTGCCGACAGACAGACTACCGGCGGTTACGCCAAAATCGCCACGGTAATTTCGGTTGATTTACCGCTTTTGGCTCAGGCAAGACCCGGCACAAGGGTTCATTTCAAACTTACCGACAGGCAAAAAGCGGAACATCTTTTAAAAGAGGAACAAAAAGAATTTCACTCGCATTTGCTCCACTATTGACAAGAGGTGAAAACAATGGATTTAGCACATATGGCTCCGTATGAAGTCAGAAAACTGATAAGAGATAAAAAAATAACAGGTCAGACATCGGGAATGTGTCTCGGCTTTGCTCAGGCGAATCTTGCGATACTGCCGAAAGAGCTTGCATACGATTTTCTTCTGTTTACGCAGAGAAACCCGAAGCCCTGCCCCATACTCGAGGTATCGGATGTCGGCGACCCATATCTTAAAAAGATTGCCAAGGACTGCAACATTGCAACGGACATTCCGAAATACAGAATATACGAAAAAGGCGTACTTACAGGAGAATACGACAGCGTAGAGCGGTTTTGGCGCGATGACCTCGTTGCTTTCCTTATAGGCTGCAGTTTTTCGTTTGAAAGTGAGCTTTTGGACAGCGGAATAACGGTACGCCACATCGAGGAGCACAAAAATGTTCCGATGTACCTTACAAACATCGACTGTGAACCCGCAGGCGTTTTTTCCGGCAAGATGGTTGTAAGCATGCGTCCTCTGCCCCGCGACCAGATTGTAAAAGCGGTTAACATTACCTCCTCTATGCCGCGCGTACACGGCACGCCTATTCAGATAGGTCATCCGGAACAGATAGGCATAAAGGACATAAACAAGCCCGACTTCGGCGACGCGGTTACCGTAAAGCCGGGTGAAACGCCCGTATTTTGGGCGTGCGGCGTAACTCCGCAATCAATAATGATGAATTCAAAGCCCGACTTCTGCATAACACACGCTCCGGGTCATATGCTCATCACCGATATAAAAAATACCGATCTCAAATTTTAACGGGAGGAGATAAAATGGCAACAACTGTAGATTTAAACTGCGATATGGGCGAGAGCTTCGGCGCATACAAAATAGGGCTCGACGAAGAGGTTGCAAAATATATTTCCTCCGCAAACGTAGCCTGCGGATTTCACGCCTCCGACCCAGTAGTTATGGATAAGACGGTTAAAATACTGAAAGAAAACAACGTAAATCTCGGCGCGCACCCCGGGTACCCCGACCTTATGGGCTTCGGCAGACGCAATATGAACGTAAGCCCCCAAGACGCCAAAGCATATGTTATGTATCAGATAGGCGCACTGTCCGCTTTCGCTAAAGCCAACAATATAAAAATTCAGCACGTAAAGCCTCACGGAGCGCTTTACAACACTGCCGGCAAAGACTATGCGCTGTCAAAGGCGATATGCGAGGGAATATACGAAGTTGACCCGAGTCTCATACTGCTCGGTCTTTCGGGCAGTCAGATGCTTAAAGCCGCCGCCGACACGGGTCTTAAATGCGCCAAAGAAGTATTTGCCGACAGGGCGTATGAGGATGACGGCTCTCTTGTTGCGAGAACAAAGCCGGGCGCAGTCATTACGGACGAGGACGAAGCTATAAAGCGCGTTATCGGAATGGTTAAATACGGTAAGGTGACCGCGATAACCGGCAAAGAAATTCCGATGGAGGCAAACTCTATATGCGTTCACGGAGACGGAGCAAAAGCTTTGGAATTCGTAAGAAAAATAAGAGACGCATTGACTATGGAAAACATTAAAATCGCACCGCTGTGCGAAATAGTATAAGGAAGGTTATAAATATGCTCCCACAGAGAGTTTACGCCAAAATAGACCTTGACGCAATTTGCCGAAATATTAAAAGCGCCATGGATAAAGTCGGTAAAGAAACAAAGGTAATGGCAATAATCAAAACAGACGCATACGGTCACGGTGCCGTACCGGTTGCTAAAGCGCTTTCGGAAATCGGCTGTTACGCATTCGGCGTTGCCACCGCAAAAGAAGCGGTAGTCTTACGCAAAAACGGCATTAAAAATCCCATACTTATTTTGGGGTATGTTTTTCCGCAGGATTTTGACGATCTTATAAACCACGAAATAATGCACGCGGTATTTGAATATCATACCGCAAAGGCTCTTTCGGACGAAGCGGTAAAGCTCGGAAAGACCGCTAAAATACACATAAAGCTCGACACCGGTATGGGCAGAATCGGAATGCAACCGACAGATGAAAGCATAGAAGAAATCAAAAAGATATATGCTCTGCCGAACATTGAAATAAACGGCATATTCACCCACTTTGCCTGTGCCGACGAAAAGGACAAAACCTCATGCAATAATCAGAAGAAAAAGTACCTCGATTTTGTTAAAAAGCTCGATGAAAACGGGGTTAAGATACCGATTAAACATATGTGCAATTCCGCCGGAATTATCGAATTTGACGACAATTTCCTCGATATGGTAAGAAGCGGAATTATGACATACGGACTTTATCCGTCGGAGGAAGTCGACAAGACAAAGCTTAAGCTCTACCCTGCCCTGGAGCTTAAAAGTCATATAGCTTTTATAAAATCCGTGGGTCCCGGCTTTACAGTCAGCTACGGCAGCACGTTTACGTCAAAAGGCAATATGCGCATAGCGACTGTACCCGTAGGCTACGGCGACGGATATCCGAGAGCGCTGTCAAACAAGGGCAAAGTTTTGATACACGGCAAATTTGCCGATATTATCGGCAGAGTTTGTATGGACCAATTTATGGTTGACGTTACGGATATTCCCGAGGCAAAGCAGGGCGACGAGGTCACGCTTATAGGCAAAGACAACGACAACGTTATAACCGTGGAAGAGGTTGCCGACAACGCCCACAGTTTCAATTATGAATTCTGCTGCGGAATAAACCGCAGAGTTCCGCGCGTTTACTATAAGAACGGAAAATATTTCGAGACTGTGGATTACCTTGATTGACTTGTAACGCGCTTTCGGCTATAATAAAAACAGTAAATTTTCGGAGGTGCAAAATGGAATTTGACGCTTTTGACGAGGGTATAGAACTCGGCGGACTTCGCAACCGCGATGAAATAAGGCTTTTGATATGTTATATTTTGAGAGCCGTTGACGCCCCCATATCAAAACAGAACCTCAACGATTCCATGCTTCAGGACGGTCTTGCCAATTATTTTGAAATAAATCAGGCAATTTCCGAGCTTTTGAAAAACGGCACCATAGATATGGATATAGACGAAAACGGCGAAGAATTGCTTACGGCTACCGAAAAAGGGAAAGAAATTGCAGACATACTTGAAACCTCGCTTCCCAAAACCGTCCGTGAAAAAGCAGTCAATTCGGCAATAAAGCTTATGACGCTCGCAAAAACAATGCGTGAAAATAAGATAGAGACCGTATCCGCTCCGGGCGGCGGTTATTATGTCACGTTTTCACTTATGAACGGTGACGAAGCGCTTATGAAGCTCACAATATTTGTTGCGGACAGTATGCAGCTTGAAGCGGTCAAAAAAAACTTCTTAAACGACCCTGTAAAGCTCTATTCAAGCATTATAACCGCGCTCACTATATAACTTTTTTCAAAAAGAACCGCGAAAGCCGAGACTTTTGCGGTTTTACTTTGCTCTTTTCGAATTTTGGCGAAAACAACATTAAAAATCGTTGTCTTTTGCTTCTTAATATACTATAATCAGCTTGTACTAAATTCGGAGGTGTTTATGGATTCGGAAATGCTTCTCTCATGTGCTCTTGACATAGGCGAAAAAATGCTTATAAGCGGTGCGGAAATCAGCCGCGTCGAAGATTCGGTAAAGCGCATATGCAAGGCGTACGACGTTAAAAGGATTGATGTTTTTACCATAACCTCAAGCATGGTTGCAACGCTTGAGGACAAGGACGGCAAGTCAATAACCGAAACGCGCCGCATAACAAAATACCACACCGATTTAACAAAGCTTCACAAACTCAATGATTTATCAAGAAAAATAGTACAAAGAGTTCCCGATATTCACTATGTCAGGGATCAGATAGATGAAATAGAAAACAGCTCCAAGGAATATAATCTCGCAGTACAATGCGCCGTTTGCGCGCTTGTTGCGGGCGCGTTTGCGATATTCTTCGGCGGCTCCTTTTTAGACGGCGCCGTAGCGGCAGTAGTCGGAATTGTATTAAAGCTTATAGTATTTGCCACGGAAAAAACGCAGGTAAATATGATATTTGCCAACGTTGTATGCTCTTTCGTAATATGTTCGATAGCATTTATATTTGTAATGCTCGGCTTCGGCAATTCCACAGACAAGATAATAATAGGCAATATAATGCTGCTGATACCCGGAGTTGCGCTGACTAACGCCATACGCGATATGATAAGCGGCGACATAATGGCAGGGATGCTGAGATTTTGTGAAGCGTGCCTTGTGGCGCTTGCCATTGCCGCAGGATATATACTCGCCGCACTTGTTTTCGGAGGTGCCGTAATATGACGTATTTCATTCAGATATTAACCGGCACACTCGGCGCTCTCGGATTTGCCGTTCTTTACAATCTGCGCGGCACAAAGCTCCTCATAGCGACTCTCGGAGGCGCTTTATCGTGGGGCACGTATTTATTTTTCGGAATCCTGATACAAAGCGAACCACTCAGGTATTTTTTTGCCGCAATAGCGGTAACGATTTACGCCGAAATATTTGCAAGAATAAAAAAGACACCGACATCCACATTTTTGATAGTGCCTATGATACCGCTTATTCCGGGCGGCGTTCTCTACTACACCATGAGTTACGCTCTGAAAAACGACTGGAATAATTTCGTTGCAAGTGCATTTTATACTATAAAGCTTGCCATGGCACTTGCTGTAGGCATAATAGTAGTATCTACGCTTGTCAGGATGTTCTCGGCAGTATTAAAATTTTTCAGGGATAAAAATGGAAACAAAAAAAACAGTAAAGAAACGTAAATTCAAGCTTTCGCCAATGCAAAAAATCATACTCGGCTATATGAGCATAATATTTTTGGGAGCGTTTATACTGACGCTGCCGATCTCTTCAAAAGACGGTATTCATACTCCGTTTGAGGACGCCCTGTTTACTTCAACATCCGCCACGTGCGTTACAGGGCTTGTAGTTCGTGATACGGGCTCATACTGGTCTCTCTTTGGGCAAATTGTGATTCTTTGTCTTATTGAGGTAGGCGGATTGGGATTTATGACGCTTGCCGTATGTGCCATGACGTTCACAAAAAAGAATATAGGGCTTCAAAGCAGATACACTCTTTTGGAGTCGATAAACGCACCGCAGATGGCAGGAATAGTAAAAATGGCTCGCTTTACGATTCAAGGGGCGTTTCTCATCGAAGGCATCGGTGCAGTTTTGCTCGCAACGAGATTTGTTCCTAAATTCGGAGTTTTAAAAGGCATTTATTTTTCCGTATATCACTCCGTTTCCGCATTTTGTAACGCAGGATTTGACATAATGGGAACTCCCGGCAACGAATATACTTCGCTTACCGAACTCAGTGCCGATGTAGTGGTCAATATCACCATAATGTTGCTTATTGTAATCGGCGGACTCGGATTTTTTGTATGGGCTGATCTTATAAACAACAAATTCATATTCAGGCGGCTTAAACTCCATTCAAAAATCGTTATTGTCACAAGCGCGATACTGATAGTATCGGGAGCAGGTCTTATACTTATATTTGACATAAACGGTAATGCTTTTGAAGGATTTTCCGTTCCGCACAAAATTCTTGCCGCATTTTTTCAATCGGTGACTGCGCGAACCGCCGGCTTTAACACCGTTGATTTGTCAAAACTGTCGGATGCGTCAGTAATAACGATGACCGCTCTTATGCTGATAGGCGGCTCACCGAGCTCTACCGCGGGCGGATTTAAGACAACCACCCTCGCGGTGCTTATCGCAAGCATTTTTTCAGAGCTCAAGCACAAGAAAGACGTTGAGCTGTTTAAGCGCAGAATCGAGCCTGATACCCTGCGGCATGTAGTTTGCCTTATATTTTTGTATATGGCTCTTTTTTCCGCCTCGGGTGCGGCAATCACTTGGATAGACAAAATAACTATGAAGGAAGCGCTGTTTGAAACAGTCTCTGCAATCGGCACCGTAGGCGTAACGCTCGGTGTGACTCCGTATTTACGCGGGTACTCTCACCTGATACTCATATGTCTTATGTTTTTCGGCAGAGTCGGCGGTCTTACATTACTGCTGTCGCTGAGGGAATCAAAAGCACCAGATATTTCAAGGTATCCCACAGAACAGATAACAATAGGTTAAGGAAGGATAAAGATGAAATCTATTTTAATAATCGGTCTCGGTCGTTTCGGACGCCATATGGCGGAAAAATTTAATGAGCAAAATAACGATGTTATGGCTATAGACACAAACGAAGAACGTGTAAACAATGTTTTGCCGATTGTCACAAACGCCCTCATCGGTGACGCAACAAACGAACAGTTTATGGGATCTGTAGGAGTCAGAGATTTTGACCTGTGCGTTGTTGCCATAGGCGATAATTTTCAAAGTTCGCTTGAAACCACGGCTCTTTTAAAGGATCTCGGCGCCAAGTTTGTACTCGCACGGGCAAGCCGTGACGTTCATGCAAAATTCCTTTTGAGAAACGGTGCCGATGATGTAATTTATACCGAAAAAGAAACCGCAGAAAGGCTTGCGGTAAAATACGGTTCGGACAATATATTTAATTACATTGAGCTTAACGATGAATACTCAATATATGAGATAGCGGTTCCGACTTCTTGGCTTAATAAGAGTATACTCAAAGTAGATGTGCGCTCAAAATACGGAATCAGCATACTCGCGACAAAGCAGGGCGATAAAATTTTCCCGTTGCCGAAGCCCGAACACATTTTTACCGACAACGAATCTCTTATGATATTGGGCAAAAACGACGACATATCTCATTTTATAAAATAAAGGACAGCCATGCTTGTAACACTTGACAAAATCTGCAAAAGCTTTTTGGACGAAGTCGTTTTAAAGGACGTATCACTCAGCATAAACGAAAATGAACGTATAGGCTTGCTCGGCGTGAACGGTGCCGGAAAAAGCACGCTTCTCAATATTATCACCGGTATACTCCCCTTTGACAGCGGCACGAGAACCGTTAAGAGCTCGCTTGAGATAGGGTATCTCAAGCAAAACGAAGCTCTCAACTCCGAAAATACGCTGAGGGAAGAAATTGAAGATGCGCTCGCAGAGGTCTACGAGGTAAGAGAAAAACTGCTTGAGACATCAAAACTGATTTCAGATTCAACACCCGATACCGATGAATACAAAAAGCTTTCGGAAACTTATGAAAAACTGACAAGTCAATACGACGCCCTTGACGGATATACGGCTGACACGAGAATAAACATAGTTTTAAACGGTCTCGGATTCGGTGATTTTAATCTCGAGCAAAAAACAGCGCACCTGAGCGGTGGCGAAAAAATAAGATTCGGCATTGCCAAAATACTGCTTCACAATCCGGAGCTGCTCATTCTTGACGAGCCTACAAACCATTTGGATTTTTCCATGCTGTCATGGCTTGAGGACTACCTTTCTTCATACAAGGGCTCAGTGCTTATAGTATCGCATGACAGATATTTCCTCGACAAGGTCGCCGACAATATCTGCGAAATCGAAAACGGAAGTCTGTATAAATACAAGGGCGGTTACAGCGCATTTTTGACTCAGAAGGCGGAGAGAATGCGCCACGCCGAAAAAGAATATGAAAAACAGCAATCGGAGCTTGCCGCAATGCGCGATTATGTCGCAAAAAATCTTGCCAAGTCTTCGAGCAGCAACAGCGTGGGTTCGCGAGTTAAGGCGCTTGAAAAAATGGAGCTTCAGGCAAAGCCCAACCCGAAGCAAAAGGAAGTCCGTTTTAAATTTGAATATGATTTTGAGCCGCACAAGGTGGTGCTATCTTGCAAAGATGTGGGCATTTTTGTGGGTAATGCCTCTACCGGCAAGCAGCTCTACGAAAATATATCGCTTGAAGTACTCAAAGGCGAAAAGGTTGCGATTATAGGTAAAAACGGTGTTGGCAAATCGTCCTTTCTAAAGGCGATTCTAAAGAAAATACCGTATTCTGGGCAGATTAAATTCGGCGGAAACGTAAAGGTCGCATATTTTGACCAAGAGCTCGGCGACCTCAATCTTAACGACACGGTAATCGAAGCCGTGCACAGGGTTTATCCGACAAAGACCGAATTTGAAATAAGAAGCGCTCTCGGCAGACTGCTTATCGAGGACGAGGCGGTATTTAAACGGGTACGCGACCTTTCGGGGGCGAACCGCGCCAAAGTGGCGTTTTGCATTATAATGTTTAAGCGCGCCAATGTGCTGATATTTGACGAGCCTACAAATCACCTTGACTACATTGCAAAAGAGGCTCTTGATGACGCTCTTAAAGAATTTACGGGCACATTGATAACGGTATCGCACGACAGATACTTTTTGAACCGTGTTCCGGACAAGATAATTGAGATGTTCCCCACCGGATTTAACGAATATAACGGCGGATATGATTATTACCTTGAACATAAAAAGCCGGAAATCGTCGAAAAAACGGTTAAAGCGGACAGCGAAAATAAAACCGCATACAGAGAGAATAAAAAGAACAAAGCCGACGACCGCAAGCGCCGTGCAAGGCTTTTATCCATTCAACGCGAAATGGAAGGTCTTGAAGCGGAAATAGCATCGCTTAAAGAAGAATCGGAAAAGCCCGATGTAGTGAGCGATTATCAAAAACTGTCGGATATTCTCGCATTGATTGCGGACAAAGAGAGCTGTCTTGAGGACGCGGAAACCGAATGGCTTGAGCTTTCTGAATAAATTTTAAAAGCGACTGTAAAAGGCTGAGCGTTTATAACAACACGGTAAACGGCACTAAGGTAAAAATGACACGTCTTTATCTGCCGGCGGTACCACCGTCGGCATTTTTGTACCGCTTAACACCGTTGCCTCAAACACGGTATTTTTGCCGTACTTTTCGTTTATACGAAGCATTGCTTTGTCGAGCTTCTCAAGCTTTTCATGGCGCGTCATATCAAAGCCGAGACTCAGTTGCTGAGGTTTATCGGGGCTTAAAAGCTCTATTGCGCGAACCGTAACGGCTCTAACCGGGGTTTGCCATTTATATGTATGTTTGAACAGCGAAAATGCTTTTAGAGCAATTTCACGGCTGTTTTGAGTGGGATATACAAGCTTGCTCTGCGATTGCGTTGTAAAAAGCGCCGTATTTTTAACGGCAATCTGAATGCCGCTTGCAAGCAGGCCGTCCTCACGCAAGCGGTCGGACACAGTATGCGAAAGTGAAAGTATAACTCTCCACACTTCGTCATTGTCGCGTAAATCGTCTACGCACGTAACTCCCCTGCCGACGCTCTTGACTGGCGGCCGATACCCCATATTACAGACGGGTGAATTTTCAAGCCCGTTGGCACAGCGCCACAATACAATACCGTTTTTACCGAAGGCGGTTTTTAAAAACGCGGGATCGCATTTGGCTATATCACCTATTGTCATAATTCCGTACTTTTTGAGCACCTTTGAAGTGCGCCTGCCGACCCAAAGCATATCTTCGGCAGGCAATCGCCAAACCGTATCACGGAAGTTTTCACGGCGTATAACGGTAACGGCATCGGGCTTTTTCATATCGCTGCCGAGCTTTGCAAACACTTTATTAAACGACACACCAACCGAAATAGTAAGCCCGAGTTCATTTTTTACAGTTGCTCTGATATCATCGGCTATGACTTCGGGAGCGCCGAAAAGCCGGGTACTGCCGCTCACATCAAGCCAGCATTCATCAATACCGAACGGCTCTATCATATCGGTATATCTGCCGTATATCGCTCTTACCGCACGTGAATATTTGACATAATCGGGGAAGCGCGGCGGAAAAATCAATATATCGGGGCACTTGCTTTTAGCCTGCCAGATTACATCGCCGGTTTTCACGCCGTATTTTTTTGCCGCCTCGGATTTTGCCAATACTATGCCGTGGCGATCCTCCGTTTTTCCGCAAACCGCTATCGGCTTTCCGCGCAGTTCGGGGCGAAGAACCGTTTCAACCGACGCATAAAAGTTATTCAAATCACAATGAAGTATTGCTTTTTCCATAAAATCACCGAGAATATTATTATACAGTCATTGTAACCGAACATTTGTTCTGTGTCAAGTGTAAAAATTTAACTGTCCTGTTTTGCGGACAGCCGCATAATCGGAACATAAAAAAATCACCCCTGAAAAACAGAGGTGATTTTTGATTTTCAGAATAACGAATTATTCGTCAATTTCAGTAACAACGCCTGAACCAACGGTACGTCCGCCTTCACGAATAGCGAAACGAAGACCCTGCTCAATAGCGATAGGAGTGATAAGCTCAACGCTCATAACAACGTTATCGCCGGGCATGCACATCTCGGTTCCCTCGGGAAGAGTGATGGTACCGGTAACGTCGGTAGTTCTGAAATAGAACTGAGGACGATAGTTGTTGAAGAACGGTGTATGACGGCCGCCCTCGTCCTTAGTAAGGACGTAAACCTGACCCTTGAACTTTGTATGAGGATGGATTGAACCGGGCTTAGAAAGAACCTGGCCACGCTCAATCTCAGTTCTCTGAATACCACGAAGAAGTGCGCCGATGTTGTCGCCTGCCTCAGCATAATCAAGAGTCTTTCTGAACATCTCGATACCGGTAACAACGGTCTTTTTCTTTTCGTCGGTAAGACCAACGATTTCAACTTCGTCGTTCATCTTAAGAACACCACGCTCAACACGGCCGGTAGCAACAGTACCACGACCGGTGATGGTCATAACGTCCTCAACAGGCATAAGGAACGGCTGGTCCGATTTACGGTCGGGAGTCGGGATGTAGTTATCAACAGCATCCATAAGATCCCAGATCGGCTTAAGCTCGGGAGCATTTACATCGTTGCCGTTGTACTCAAGAGCTTTAAGAGCAGAACCAACAATTATCGGTGTGTCATCACCCGGGAAGTCATACTCGTTAAGAGTCTCACGAACTTCCATCTCAACGAGCTCAAGGAGCTCGGGATCGTCAACCTGATCAGCTTTGTTAAGGAATACTACGATATAGGGAACGCCAACCTGACGAGCGAGAAGAAGGTGCTCTTTAGTCTGAGCCATCGGGCCGTCGGTAGCAGCGATAACAAGGATAGCGCCGTCCATCTGAGCAGCACCGGTGATCATGTTCTTGATATAGTCAGCATGGCCGGGGCAGTCAACGTGAGCATAGTGACGCTTTTCGGTCTCATACTCAACGTGAGCGGTGTTGATCGTTATACCACGCTCTCTCTCTTCGGGAGCCTTATCGATCATTGAATAATCCTCGAAATGAGCAAGACCTTTCATTGCGAGTGTTTTTGTAATAGCAGCTGTTAACGTGGTCTTACCATGGTCAACGTGACCGATAGTACCGATGTTAACATGGGGTTTGGTTCTTTCGAATTTTGCCTTTGCCATTGAATTTTCCTCCTTTTTTATGAGAACAAATAATTTTTTTCATTGTGGTTGATATTTTACCAATAAATGAATAAAATATCAAGTCTTTTCAGCTATTTAATCAGTCTTTTTTAGTTCTTTCACTGATAATCTTTTCAGCGATAGACTTCGGAACTTCCTTATATCCGTCGGGTTCCATTACATACTGACCGCGTCCCTGAGTCTTGGAACGAAGGTCGGTAGCATAACCGAACATTTCGGAAAGCGGAACATGAGCATTGATCTGCTTAGCACCTGTTCTCTCTTCAAAGCCCTGAATCTCGCCGCGGCGAGAGTTGAGGTCGCCGATAACGTCGCCCATATATTCCTCGGGAACGATAACGGTAACTTTCATTATGGGTTCGAGGAGAACCGGATCAGCCTTCTTGGCAGCATCCTTGAATGCCATAGAACCTGCAATCTTGAATGCCATTTCCGAAGAGTCAACCTCGTGATAAGATCCGTCGTAAAGAGTTACCTTTACGTCAACTACCGGATAACCGGCAATAACGCCCGACTGCATAGCACCCTGGATACCCTGGTTAGCAGGCTCGATGTATTCCTTCGGAATAGCACCGCCGACGATATTGTTTACGAACTCATAACCCTTATTGGGGTTAGGCTCAATATTGATCTTAACATGACCGTACTGACCTTTACCGCCTGACTGACGGGCATATTTGGTATCGGAAGAAGCGGGCTTACGGATAGTCTCCTTATAAGCAACCTGCGGCTTACCTACGTTAGCCTCAACTTTGAATTCACGAAGCATTCTGTCAACGATGATTTCAAGGTGAAGCTCGCCCATGCCGGCGATGATGGTCTGACCGGTCTCTTCATCGGTATAGCACTTAAAGGTAGGATCCTCTTCGGCAAGTTTCTGAAGAGCAATGCCCATCTTTTCCTGACCTGCTTTGGTCTTAGGCTCAATTGCTACACGGATAACGGGATCCGGGAATTTCATGGATTCAAGAACTATGGGGTGTTTCTCATCGCAGAGAGTATCACCTGTCGTGGTATTTTTAAGACCTACGGCAGCTGCTATATCGCCTGCGTAAACGCACTCTATATCTTCTCTGTGGTTAGCGTGCATCTGAAGTATACGGCCCATTCTCTCGTCGTCATCCTTAACGGAGTTGTAAACGGTTGAACCGGCAGTAAGAGTACCCGAATAAACTCTGAAGAAGCAAAGCTTACCGACATATGGGTCGGTGGCAATCTTGAATGCGAGAGCTGAGAACGGCTCTGAATCCGAAGAATGTCTTTCTTCCTCTTCGTCTGTTTCTGGGTTTACACCCTTTATAGCCGGAACGTCTGTAGGAGCCGGCATATAATCAACTATTGCGTCGAGAAGGGGCTGTACACCCTTGTTGCGGTAAGAAGTACCGCAAGTTATCGGAACCATTTTATTCTCGATAGTTGATTTACGGATAGTTCTCTTGATTTCCTCAACGGTAAACTCTTCGCCGTTGAAGTATTTTTCCATAAGCTCGTCATCCTGATCTGCGACATGCTCGATAAGCTTTGCGCGATATTTCTCGGCAAGCTCTTTCATATCGTCGGGGATAGGCTCACGTCTTACGTCTTTACCGAGGTCGTCATAATAAATCTCGGCATCCATTTCTACGAGGTCAACGATACCCTTAAATGTGTCTTCAGAACCGATGGGGAGCTGAATCGGCACGGGGTTACATTTGAAACGCTCGTCTACCATATCAAGAACATGGTAGAAGTCCGCGCCCATGATGTCCATCTTGTTGACGTAAATCATACGCGGAACATGATATTCGTCAGCCTGACGCCAAACGGTTTCAGACTGAGGCTCAACACCGCCCTTTGCGCACAAAACGGTAACGGAACCGTCAAGTACACGAAGCGAACGCTGAACTTCAACAGTAAAGTCAACGTGACCGGGAGTGTCGATAATATTGATACGATGGTTTTTCCAGAAACAAGTAGTTGCAGCGGAAGTGATGGTTATACCTCTCTCCTGCTCCTGCGCCATCCAGTCCATGGTAGCATCGCCGTCGTGGGTCTCACCGATTTTATGGTTTACACCCGTGTAAAACAATATACGCTCTGTGGTTGTTGTTTTACCGGCGTCGATATGCGCCATTATACCAATATTTCTTGTTTTTTCAAGAGTGACCTTTCTTGGCATAACATCCTCCATAACCGTATAAATACGGTAACATAAATATTAGTAAACTTACCACCTGAAATGAGCAAAAGCTTTGTTTGCTTCTGCCATCTTGTGAGTGTCTTCACGCTTTTTGAATGCTGAACCTGTTTCGTTAACAGCATCCATTATCTCATTTGCAAGTCTTTCTTTCATAGTTCTCTCGGAACGCTGACGAGCATAGAGAGTGATCCATCTAAGACCTAAAGTCTGTCTTCTTTCGGGACGAACTTCGATCGGGACCTGATAGGTAGCACCGCCTACGCGGCGAGCCTTAACTTCGAGAACGGGCATAACATTTTCCATTGCGGCATCAAATACCTCCAACGGTTCCTTACCCGTCTTCTCAGCGATAATGTTGAATGCGTCATAAACGATTTTCTGGGCTACACCCTTTTTACCGTCATACATAACGCTGTTGATAAGCCTGGTTACAAGCTTTGAATTGTAAAGCGGATCCGGCAAAACATCACGTTTTGCTATCTGGCCTCTTCTTGGCACTTCGCTTCCCTCCTTCATAATTATAATGATATCATAGGTACTCGGTGACAAAACCCCGTGGTGTCAATGCAAGAGGCATAATATAAGAAATATATATATACACCCTGCACGGACTTAAAACCTTGCAAGTAGATTCTGTCTTTAAATAGTCGGCGAAATTACGCCTTTTTAGCTGCTTTGGGTCTCTTAGCGCCGTACTTTGAACGGCTCTGCATTCTACCTGTAACGCCCTGAGTATCAAGTGTACCGCGGACAATATGGTAACGAACACCGGGGAGATCCTTAACACGCCCGCCTCTTATAAGAACAACTGAGTGCTCCTGAAGATTGTGACCTACGCCGGGAATATAAGCAGAAACTTCGATTCCGTTTGTAAGACGAACTCTGGCGAGCTTACGGAGAGCTGAGTTAGGCTTTTTAGGAGTATCGGTTTTAACAACCGTGCAAACTCCTCTCTTCTGCGGAGAAGCGTTGTTAGTCATAACGTTCTTCTTCGAGTTAAGACCCTTACCGAGAGCCGGAGCTTTCGATTTCTTCTCAACTGTCTGTCTGCCACTGCGAACAAGTTGGTTAAATGTCGGCAAATTCATTGCACCTCCTTCTGAAAATATGACACAATGTGTCAGCAAAACAAACACTTCCGTTAAAAAGTGTTTGTTTTGCTCACACAATCAAAGATTTTAACATCTAAAACCTTTGATTGTCAAGCTTTTATTTAAATTTTCTTTTACGCGGGCTCGTTTGCCGGCTCATCGGGATTTGTATCGTCAGAATAAGTCTTTTCGAGCTCAACCTCGCTGTAGCACTTCATACCTGTACCCGACGGGAGAAGCTTACCGATGATAACATTTTCTTTAAGGCCGATAAGAGGATCGGTTTTGCCCTTAATAGCCGCATCGGTGAGAACTCTTGTGGTCTCCTGGAAGGAAGCCGCCGACAGGAACGAATCCGTAGCAAGCGAAGCCTTTGTGATACCGAGAAGTACCGGAGAGCAGGTAGCCGGAGTAAATTCCTTACCCTCTGCCTCGCACTCGGCGCTGACGCGCTTATTCTCTTTATTGAAGTCGGATTTTTCAATGGTAGCTCCGGGAAGAAGCTCGGTTGAGCCGGGCTCGTCTACCTTGAGCTTTCTCATCATCTGACGAACAATAACCTCAATGTGCTTATCGTTGATATCAACACCCTGCATACGGTAGGTTTTCTGAACTTCCTTGATAAGGTAGTCATGAACCGCATTGACGCCGTTGATGGCAAGTATATCGTGGGGATTGGGAGCACCCTCTGTAAGAGCGGTACCCTTCTTTACGAATATCGGGTTGCCGTTTTCGTCCTTATCGCTGTTGAACTTCTTGCGGAAGCCGTAAGGAATAAGGTAAGATCTCTCTTCGGCCGTCTCGGGATTGGTGATAACAATGTGCTCATTCTTTTTGATCTCGCGGAATGAGAGATAACCGTCAATCTCTGCAAGGATTGCAAGAGTCTTGGGCTTTCTCGCCTCAAACAATTCTTCGACACGGGGAAGACCCTGTGTGATATCCTGGCTTGATGCGATACCGCCGGTGTGGAAGGTACGCATTGTAAGCTGTGTACCGGGCTCACCTATTGACTGAGCCGCGATAATACCTACTGCCTCGCCTACCGTAACGGGTTCGCCCGTTGCAAGGTTTGAACCGTAGCACTTAATGCATACGCCGTGATCGGATTCGCAGGTGAGAAGAGAACGAATCTTAATTCTTCTGTCTGCCTCGTTGGGACGGGCGTTAACTATGGCGGCAACCTTTGCTGCGTCGTCCTCGGTCATCATCTTATCCTTGGACATTATAAGCTCGCCGGTCTTTTCGTCTACGAAGTCCTCAAGAAGGAATCTGCCTGTAAGTCTCTCTTGAAGAGTCTCAATCATTTCCTTGCCCTCGTGGATATCGTAAACCTCAATACCGTCGTGGCAATGGCAATCTTCTTCACGGATGATAACGTCCTGAGAAACATCGACAAGACGACGTGTAAGGTAACCTGAGTCAGCAGTTCTGAGAGCGGTATCGGCAAGACCTTTACGTGCACCGCGTGATGAAATGAAGTATTCGAGTACGTTAAGTCCCTCACGGTAATTGGCACGAATCGGAACTTCGATAGTCTTACCTGCCGTATTGGCTATAAGTCCGCGCATACCTGCGAGCTGACGAAGCTGTGATTCCGAACCACGGGCACCGGAGTCAACCATCATATAAATGGGATTGTTTTTACCGAGGTTCTCTTTAATACCCTGAGAAACCTTATTGGTGCATTCTTCCCAAACTTTAATAACTCTCTTGGAGCGCTCGTTGTTGCTCAAAAGACCTATCTTATACTGAGCGGTGATAGCGTCAACCTTTTCCTCGGCTGCTTCAAGAAGTTCTTTCTTGTGCGGCGGGATTATAGCGTCGCATACGGCAACCGTTATACCGGATTTTGTTGAGTACTTGTAGCCCTGAGCCTTGATGCTGTCAAGCATTACGGAAGCTACATGAACGCCGTGCTTTTTAATGCACTTGTCGATTATCTTGCCGAGGCCTTTCTTATCGACAAGGAACTCGACCTCAAGATTGAACGCTTTTTCGGGATCGCTTCTGTCGATAAAACCGAGGTCCTGCGGAATGGGATTGTTGAATATGACCTTACCGAGAGTTGTGGGAACAAGTTTTGTAACTTTTTCGCCGTTTATCTCTTTGGTCATACGAATTTTAATTTTTGAATGGAGGCCGATGTCGCCCTCGTTGTAAGCCATGGTGGCTTCATCAACGCTGAGGAACGCTTTGCCCTCGCCCGGCTCGCCGTCTTTTTCCATAGTAAGATAGTAAGAACCGAGTATCATATCCTGTGTGGGAACGGTAACCGGTTTACCGTCTGACGGTTTGAGAAGGTTATTGGCAGCAAGCATAAGGAGTCTTGCCTCTGCCTGAGCCTCTGCCGAAAGCGGCACGTGAACAGCCATCTGGTCGCCGTCGAAGTC
>DJOQ01000043.1:17002-19296 GCA_002437245.1 Ruminococcaceae bacterium UBA6434 | reverse complement strand
CCGTCGAAGTCCGCGTTGAATGCGGTACAAGCAAGCGGATGAAGCTTAATGGCTCTGCCCTCTACGAGTACCGGCTCAAATGCCTGAATACCGAGTCTGTGAAGAGTGGGAGCACGGTTAAGCATAACGGGGTGATCCTTAATGACTATTTCGAGAGCGTCCCAAACCTCGGGCTTTGCACGCTCTACCATTTTTCTTGCCGACTTGATGTTACCTGCAACGCCGGTTTCAACAAGACGTTTCATAACGAACGGCTTAAACAGCTCAAGTGCCATTTCCTTGGGAAGACCGCACTGATGCATTTTAAGCTCGGGTCCTACTACGATAACGGAACGGCCGGAGTAATCGACACGTTTACCGAGAAGGTTCTGTCTGAAACGGCCCTGCTTACCTTTAAGCATATCGGAAAGAGACTTAAGAGCACGGTTGTTGGGTCCCGTTACGGGTCTGCCGCGTCTGCCGTTGTCTATAAGAGCATCGACAGCCTCCTGAAGCATTCTCTTTTCGTTTCTTACAATTATATCGGGAGCATTGAGCTCAAGAAGTCTTTTAAGACGGTTGTTTCTGTTGATAACACGTCTGTAAAGATCGTTGAGGTCGGAGGTGGCAAATCTGCCGCCGTCGAGCTGTACCATAGGACGGATATCGGGCGGAATTACCGGAATAACGTCGAGAATCATCCATTCGGGACGGTTACCTGAAAGCTTGAATGCTTCGGCGACTTCAAGTCTTTTAAGTATTCTTGCTTTCTTCTGACCCGACGCCTCGGCGAGCTCCTCACGGAGCTGCTCGGTAAGCGCGTCAACGTCGATTTCGCAGAGAAGCTCTTTGATGGCTTCGGCGCCCATACCGGCTTTGAAGTCGTCATCATACTTCTCTCTCATATCGAGATACTCTTTTTCGGAGAGTATCTGCTTCTTTTTAAGCTCTGTATCGCCGGGATCGGTGACAATATATTTTGCGAAATAGAGAACCTTTTCAAGCTCTCTCGGAGAAATGTCAAGGATAAGTCCCATTCTTGACGGGATACCCTTGAAATACCAAATATGCGAAACGGGAGCAACGAGCTCAATATGACCCATTCTCTCGCGTCTTACCTTGGATTTGGTAACCTCAACTCCGCAGCGCTCGCATATTTTGCCCTTATAGCGAATTCTCTTGTATTTTCCGCAATGGCACTCCCAGTCCTTTGTAGGTCCGAATATCCTTTCGCAGAAAAGTCCGTCGCGCTCGGGCTTTAAGGTACGATAGTTTATGGTTTCGGGCTTTTTGACTTCGCCGTAAGACCACTCTCTGATCTGTTCGGGTGAAGCAAGACCGATTTTTATTGATTCAAAGGTTATATTTTCCATTGGCTCTTTACCTTTCTTCCATTAAAATTCAGAAATCTGCGAAACGTGAAATCAGAAATCCTCGTCATTGAGGTCATCCGAATCAAATCCGTCATCGGAATCGCTTGTATAATCGTCATTCTCGTATTCGTCGGCGTCTTCTTCTCTGTCCGGAATGTAACCGTCTTCATAAGAAGCGTCATTGACTTCTGAAAATGCTTCGTTGTCAGCCATCGTAGGAGTAACATCATCGTCGTCATAGGTCTGTTTAAGGTCAATCTCCTCGTTGTTTGCGTCAAGAACCTTGACGTCAAGAGCGAGTGACTGAAGCTCCTTAATGAGAACCTTGAACGACTCGGGAATACCGGGCTTCGGAACGTTGAGACCCTTGACTATCGACTCGTAAGTCTTGACACGGCCCACAACATCGTCAGACTTGACGGTGAGTATTTCCTGAAGAGTATAAGCTGCGCCGTAAGCCTCAAGAGCCCAAACTTCCATCTCACCGAAACGCTGGCCGCCGAACTGAGCTTTACCGCCCAAGGGCTGCTGAGTAACGAGTGAATACGGACCCGTGCTTCTTGCGTGAATCTTATCATCAACAAGATGGTGAAGTTTAAGGAAGTACATAACACCTACGGTTATGGGATTGTCGAACTTCTCACCCGTTCTGCCGTCGGTAAGTATTGACTTACCGTCCTCACGGTAACCGGCCTCTTTAAGAGCCTCGCGGATATCCGACTCGTGTGCACCGTCAAATACCGGTGTGGCAATCTTTTGACCGAGCTTGCGATAAGCAAAGCCGAGGTGAACTTCGAGCACCTGACCGATGTTCATTCGGGAAGGTACGCCGAGGGGGTTAAGAAGAATATCAAGCGGAGTACCGTCATCAAGGAACGGCATATCCTCCTGCGGAAGTATTCTCGAAACAACACCCTTGTTACCGTGACGGCCTGCCATCTT
>DJOQ01000043.1:0-16964 GCA_002437245.1 Ruminococcaceae bacterium UBA6434 | reverse complement strand
CCATCTTATCGCCGACGGAAATCTTACGTTTCTGAGCGATGTAGCAGCGTACTACTTTATTGACGCCGGGGCTGAGCTCGTCGCTGTTTTCTCTTGTGAACACTTCGACATTTACTACTATACCGTATTCGCCGTGCGGTACGCGAAGAGAAGTATCGCGAACCTCTCTTGCCTTTTCACCGAATATTGCACGGAGAAGTCTCTCTTCTGCGGTAAGCTCCGTCTCGCCCTTAGGTGTTACCTTACCGACGAGTATATCGCCCGAGTGAACCTCGGCGCCGATACGGATTATACCGTTTTCGTCAAGATCGGAAAGAGCGTCTTCGCCGACATTCGGAATATCTCTTGTAATGTCTTCCGGTCCGAGCTTGGTGTCTCTCGACTCAAGCTCATATTCCTCTATATGAATTGAAGTATAAACATCGTTGCGGACAAGCTTTTCGTTAATAAGAACAGCGTCCTCGTAGTTGTAGCCTTCCCATGTGGTAAAGCCGATAAGTGCATTCTTACCGAGTGAAATCTCGCCGTTTGAGGTTGCGGGACCGTCGGCTATGACTTCGTGAGCCTCAACCTTTTGACCCTCGGAAACTATCGGGCGCTGATTTATGCAGGTGCCCTGGTTTGAACGCATAAATTTGATTATGTCGTAATGGTCAACCGAACCGTCGTCCGTGGTTATTTCAACCGTGTCGGCGTCAGCCTTGGTTACGGTACCTGCACGCTTTGCGAGAACTACCGTGCCGCTGTCTACAGCCGCCTTATATTCCATACCTGTACCGACAATGGGCGACTCGGTGGTGAGCAGCGGAACTGCCTGCCTCTGCATGTTTGAACCCATGAGAGCACGGTTTGCATCATCGTTCTCAAGGAACGGTATCATAGCGGTTGCAACGGAGACAACCATCTTGGGAGATACGTCCATATAGTCAACTTCGTTTGCCTCAAGCTCCATGAACTCGTCACGGTAACGTGCATTGACCTTTTTACGCATAAACTTGCCGTTTTCGTCGAGAGGCTCATTAGCCTGAGCTACCTTGTAGTTATCCTCAACGTCTGCGGTCATATAGGTAACTTCGTCGAGTACCGTTCCGGTTTCCTTGTCTATGCGGCGGAACGGAGCCTCGATAAAGCCGTATTTATTGATTCTTGCAAATGTTGCAAGGTAAGAGATAAGTCCGATGTTCGGTCCTTCGGGGGTCTCTATGGGGCACATACGGCCGTAGTGGCTGTAATGAACGTCACGAACCTCGAATCCTGCACGGTCACGTGAAAGACCGCCGGGGCCGAGAGCGGAAAGTCTTCTCTTATGAGTAAGCTCTGCAAGGGGGTTTGTCTGATCCATGAACTGAGAAAGCGGAGACGAACCGAAGAACTCTTTTATAGCCGCCATAACGGGACGGATATTTATCAAAGCCGCGGGAGTTACCTTATCGGGCTCCTGAGCCTGAAGAGTCATTCTCTCTTTGACTACTCTCTCCATTCTGGAGAAACCTATTCTGAACTGATTCTGAAGAAGCTCGCCGACGGAACGGATACGACGGTTGCCGAGATGGTCAATGTCATCGGTTGTGCCGACGCCGTCTGCGATGCAGTTAAGATAGTTGATGGAAGCCATTATATCATCTATGATGATGTGCTTCGGAATAAGGTCGTCGCAGCGAGCCGCAAGCTCTTCGGAAAGCGCGTCTTTATCGTCGCCGCACTTTTCAAGGATTTCCTGAAGTACGGTAAAACGTACTTTCTCGTTAATGCCTATATCCTCAAGTTCATCCTCCGAGAACATGGGCACATACTCGCCGATGTCAACCATACCGTTTGAATAAACCTTAACGGTCTTTTCCTCGGGAGTTACGATAACGGCGGTATTGACGCCCTCCTGCTCTATTCTGTAAGCAAGCTCGGGAGTTATTGTCTCGCCTGCGTCCGCAAGAACCTCGCCCGTAAGGTTACTGATAATGGGCTCCTCGGCCTTAAAGCCGGTTATGCGAGCGGAAATTGCAAGTTTTTTGTTGTATTTGTAGCGACCTACTCTTGAAAGGTCATATCTGTGCGGATCGAAGAAGAGATTATCAAGCTGTGCCTGCGCGGTCTCAAGTGTGGGAGGCTCGCCGGGACGCAGTCTCTTGTATACTTCGATAAGAGCCTGCTCGGTATTTATGGTAGTATCCTTTTCGAGGGTAGCCTTGATTCTCTCGTCATAGCCGAAAAATTCAAGTATCTCTTCGTTGGAGGAAAGACCGAGTGCTCTGATAAATGTAGTGATGTAAATTTTTCTGTTCTTGTCTATTCTGACATAAAACAGGTCGTTCTGATCGGTCTCATATTCGAGCCATGCGCCTCTGTTGGGGATAACGGTGGTCGAGTAGAGCTCTTTACCCGTTTTATCATGCGTCATACCGTAGTATACGCTGGGAGAACGGACAAGCTGCGAAATGATAACGCGCTCCGCGCCGTTGATTACGAAAGTACCGCTGTCTGTCATAAGCGGAAAATCGCCCATGTAGACTTCGCTTTCTTTAATTTCGCCCGTTTCTTTGTTGAGCAGCCTTGCAGTAACTCTTAAAGGAGCAGCGTATGTGGCGTCCCTCTCTTTACATTCCTTGACGGTGTATTTGGGAGCATCGTCCATTCTGTAATCGACAAAGCTCAAAACAAGGTTGCCGGAATAGTCCGTAATATCTGCGACATCGCGGAATACTTCCTTCAGACCTTCGTCAAGAAACCATTGATAGGAATTTTTCTGTACCTCAATGAGATTGGGCATCTCCATTACCTCATTGATTTTAGAAAAGCTCATGCGTGTGTTTCTTCCGAGTTTTACTGGTTTGACATTCACCATAGGGCTTATCACTCTCCGTTCGCAAAATTATTCCAAACGCCGACCGCAAAAACCGGGGTATTGACAAATCGCGGACCGGCGGGAGATTACTATAATAATTGATTGTGATATGCTATTGATTTAATTGATTTTTTGTGATAAACTACTAATACAAAAAAACGACAAGAGCATATGCTTCCATTTTATAGCAGTTTATTATTATATGCTTGTCAAGGGCGTATGTCAAGTCTTTTTTAATTATTTTCGGAGATGTTATTGTATTATGTTGAATTTTGAAGAGCTTTCGCACAAGCTCTTTTCTCTTGTCATTTTCAGAAATTTGTTAAAGGACGATGTAATCAAGTCGTTCACGGAGCTTGCGGATGACCAAAAGAGCGAAAAAGAAGAGGTTTATTTATATGCCGACTTTCTCTCAAAGCTTTTTGCGGAGACCGATAATTTCTCCGAATATGTTTTAAATGCCGTTCTCGAAGATGAAAACGCATACATATTAAAGCGCGGTCACCGAAATCTCGGCAAACATTACGACGAGGCTCTGAATATGGAGCTTGATACGCTTAACGAATTGGCGGCTGTACGGTCGGACGATGTAAAGAAGTGTCTGCATCTCGAAAACGAGTCTCTCCCCGGCTGGACTACCGAGGAAACCGATATAAAAAGCATTTATCTCTCCAGAATCGAAAACATATCCAAAACCGGATACGGCATATGGGCAAAATACCACGTCTTTATTATTAAAAACGGCGATATTGTACCCGTTAAATACCCGGATACACAAAGACTTTCGGATTTTTCGGGTTACGAGCGCGAGCGCAGCGAAGTAATTGAGAACACAAAGGCTCTTTTAAAGGGCGAACCGTGCAACAACGTACTTCTCTACGGCGACGCCGGAAGCGGTAAGAGCAGCACCGTAAAGGCGATAGCAAACGAATTTAAAGACGACGGCCTGAGACTTATAGAAGTAAAGAAAAATCAGCTCTATTCCCTGCCGGACATAATGGACAGAATATCTGGCAATCCGCTTAAATTCATAATATTTATAGATGATTTGAGCTTTACCAAAAACGATGAGGATTTCGGTGCACTGAAGGCTATTTTGGAGGGCAGCGTAAACGGCAGGGCAAAAAACATTGCCATATACGCAACGTCAAACCGCCGTCATCTCGTCAAGGAAAGCTTTGCCGACCGCGACGGAGACGATGTGCACATTCAGGATACCATACAGGAGCTTACAAGTCTTTCGGCAAGGTTCGGATTGCAGATTACGTTTTCAAGGCCCGATAAAAATCTGTATTCAAACATTGTTGTTGAGCTTGCGAAGAAATACGGCATAGATATGCCGGAGGACAAGCTTATAATGAAAGCGGAGGCTCACGCTTTAAGAGCCGGCGGAAGAAGTCCGAGAACCGCAAGGCAATTTATAGAATATCTCGCATACAAGCAGGAGTCGGAAAAGGATTAAAATTTTTTAGTATATATAAGTATAAAAAGATTGGAGAAGAAAATGGAGATTAAAAAAAGATACGACTGGGAAAATCCCGCCGTTATCAAAAGAAACAAAGAAGACGGCCACGTTATCGCATTTTCTTACGATAACGCTCTTGACGCCGCAGAAAGAAAAGACTCGCCTTACAAGGTGACCCTAAACGGCAAGTGGAAATTTCACTGGCAGATGGGCATTGACAACTGTCCGCCGGATTTCTACGAGCCGAACTTTGACGACTCCGAATGGCGCTATATAACCGTTCCGTCGGTTTGGCAGACAGAGGGCACGGGCAGCGCTCCGTATTACTATGCGAGCACTTTCCCGAGAGCCATAAGCCGTCAAAAGAGCAAAATCCCCTGCATTGACCACAATATGCAGGAAATCGGTCTTTACAGACGCGCCTTTACCCTGCCGGAGAACTTCGACGGAAAAGAAATATTTTTGCACTTCGGCGCCGCAAAATCGGCAATCGAAGTATATATCAACGGAAGCTTTGTAGGTTATTCGCAGGGCTCTATGACTCCGCACGAATTCGACATCACCAAGTACATAAAAAGCGGCATAAACGAAGTGGCTGTAAAATGCTACCGTTACAGTGACGCGCAATATATAGAAGATCAGGATATGTGGCTTCTTTGCGGTCTTTACAGAGAAGTATATATCTTTGCGGAGCCCAAAACGTGCCTTCGCGACTTCTTCATAACCACCGATCTTGACAAAGACTATAAAGACAGCGACACAAACCTCGAAGTAAAGGTTGTAAACTACGAAGCTTCCGCAAAAACCGCAAAAGTTGCCGCATACATAGAAAAGGACGGCAAAAAGCAGGATATAGGTTCGGAAGAATTTACCGTAGACGGAAAAGACAGCAAAACGATAAATCTTGAAACCGTAGTTAAAAATCCGCTTAAATGGAGCGCGGAAACACCCGAGCTTTACACTCTCGTCATAGAGCTTAAAGTCGGAGACACGGTATCATACAAATCAATCCGCTTCGGATTTAAAAAGGTTGAAATAGTCGGAGAGAAAATTCTCTTTAACGGTCAGCCGCTGATGATTCGCGGCACAAACCGCCACGATTTCGACCCCGACCACGGTTGGGCGGTTCCCAAAGAGAGATATTATCAGGATCTCGACATAATGAAGCGCTGCAATATAAACGCGATACGCACTTCGCACTATCCCGACGACCCGTTCTTCTATGAGCTGTGCGACGAATACGGCTTCTATGTTATGGACGAGTGCGATATGGAAAGCCACGGCGTCCGCAGAAAGGGCGTTCCGGGAAGCAATCCCGTATGGACAAATGCGGTTGTGGACAAAATGCAGAGAATGGTACTTCGCGACAGAAACCACGCCTGCGTATTTATGTGGTCACTCGGCAACGAGGCGGGAGACGGCACAAACTTCACCAAGATGAAGGAAGCCGCTTTAGAGCTTGATAAAACGAGACAGTTCCACTATGAGGGCGATTTTGACCTCACAAAGAGCGACGTTATATCGAGAATGTACCCCCTGCCGGACATTATGAAAAAGCTCGGCAATCGCGAGCCCATCACCATAAGCCTTTACGACAATGTTGCAAATCAGCTTGCCGCAGATTCAAAGCCCATTCCGAAAGAGGCTTACACGAAGCCCGTAATACTCTGTGAATATGCACACGCAATGGAAAACAGCCTCGGCAACTTCCAGGAGTATATGGACGACTTCGAAAAATATGACAATATGTGCGGCGGCTTTATATGGGACTTTGTGGATCAGTCACTTCGCTATAAGGCGCCTGACGGAGACCATTGGCTTTACGGTACGGATTTTGAAAAATCGGAGCCGCGCAGACCTTTCCAGCTCCCCAACACCACTGCAATGACGGGAAGCAACACATATTTCTGCGCTAACGGCATAGTTGCCGCGGACAGAAAACCGCACCCGTCGGCATATGAGGTAAAAAAGGTTTACGCCGAAATGAAGGTTCTTGAAAAAGACCTTGAGAAGAAAGAATTTACCGTTAAAAACAAGCACTTATTCACCGACCTTTCGGAATTTGACCTTAAATGGACCGTAACCGCAAACGGCAAAGAGATTGAATCGGGTATTATCGACAATCTTTCGGTTCCCCCGCTCTCTTCAAAGGACATCACGGTGCCGTTCTCTTCCGATAATCTTCCGAACGCCGAGTGCATTATTACATTCTCATTCCTTTGCAAAAATAAGGAACGTTACTGCGAAAAGGGCTACGAACAGTCGTTTGACCAGATAATACTAAAGAAAATGCCCGAGGCTCTCCCAGATAATTCAAAGGGCAAGCTTCAATGCGTTCAGATAGGTACAACGGCTACCGTACAGGGCGAAAACTTCACGGTAAAGGTTACCGACGGCAAGATAGTTTCGCTGCGCTTTGACGGCAAGGAATATTTGAAAACTCCCTTGAAGCCGAATTACTTCCGCGCGCTTATCGACAATGACTTTTCGCTTACGAACTTTGTTCCCTTCCTTATACCGTTGCATCCGTATTACACATGGAGAACCGCAACCGATACGGCGCAGGGCACAATAACAGCCATAGATGAGGGCGCAAACGGTGAAATCATCATATATGTAGACTGGGCAGTATTCTCATTCTCGGGCGTTAAATCAACATATGTTATTTATCCCGACGGAAAAATCAAGGTAAGCCACGAGGGCACACCGAAGAGATTTACGCTTTTGAGATTCGGTACGCAGATGGGTCTTATACCCGAACTCAACTACGTAAAGTGGTACGGCAGAGGTCCGCAGGAAACATATATCGACCGTAAAACCGGCGGCAAAATAGCCATTCACGAGATGAGCGTTGACGATCTTGAGCACCACTATATGCGTCCGCAGGAAAACGGAAACAGAGTTGACGTCCGTTATGTCGAAATAACCGACAAGGACGGCAAGGGCCTTAAATTTACCGCTCCGTACAACACTCCGCTCGCATTCAGTGCCTGGCATTACACGCAGAACGAGCTTGAGAGAGCCACGCATATCCACGAGTTAAAGCACAAGGATATTACGACGTTCAACTTTGATTTAACTCAGCTCGGCGTAGGCGGAGATATGCCCGGTGACGCACACGTGCGTGAGCCGTATATACTCCATCCGAACAAGAAATATGCTTATTCCTTTACCATAGAGAGCATCAAGAAATAATACGGTTTATATCTTATTTACCGGAGTCGCAAAAAGACTCCGGTATTTTTTTATTTTGCCATAGCATATGTCGCATATAAAAAATTTTCCAAACAGGCTTGACAATATACCCCTTATGGGTATATACTCAAGATACCCCATAAGGGTATAGAAACGAGGTGCGGTTCATGGAAAAAGAAAAGTGCTGTCACTGCTCACAGCGAAAAAAAGAGCGTTCCCCCGAGGAATATAAAAAGCTTATACACAGGCTTAACCGAATCGAGGGGCAAATCCGCGGAATAAAGGGCATGGTGGAAAACGACGCTTACTGCCCGGATATACTCATACAATCCGCCGCCGTAAACGCCGCGATAAATGCTTTTAACAAGGAGCTGCTCGCAAATCATATCAGAACGTGCGTTGCCGACGACATAAGAAACGGCAAAGACGAAGTGATTGACGAGCTTGTGGTTACACTTCAAAAACTTATGAAATAAAGAAAGCAGGGTAAAATATAATGAATGTTGTTTTAATAATAATTCTCGCAGCAATTGTGGTATTGGCAGCGGTTTCCGGCGCAAAACACTTTAAAGGTCAGGGCGGCTGCTGCGGAGGCGGCGGAGAAATAAGACCCGAGCACAAAAAGCTCGACAGCCCCGTAACGGAAGAAAAGATAATTTCGATAGACGGAATGAGCTGCGAAAACTGCCGCAACCGTGTTGAACGAGCAATAAACAAAATAGACGGTGCTTCGGCGAGAGTTAATCTTCGTAAAAAAGAAGCGGTTGTTTCGCTTGACAGAAAAATTGACGACGAAACGCTCAAAAACGCCGTTGAATCGGCAGGCTACAAGGCTGTTTCCGTAAAGACCCGGGAGGTAAAAAAATAATGACACAGTATAACGTCACCGGTATGAGCTGTGCGGCGTGTTCTGCGAGAGTTGAAAAAGCGGTATCAAAAGTGCCCGGCGTAACATCGTGCTCCGTCAGTTTGCTCACCAACTCCATGGGCGTTGAAGGGACGGCATCGGACAAAGCTATAATATCCGCGGTACAAAAAGCCGGCTACGGAGCCTCAAAAAAGGGCGGAGGTAAAGCTGCCGAGAGCGCCGATGAATCCGCGCTCCGCGACACGGAAACGCCAAAGCTTAAAAAACGTCTGTTTTGGTCCGTCGGATTTCTTATAATACTGATGTATTTTTCGATGGGTCATATGATGTGGGGATGGTCTCTGCCCTCTTTTTATAACGGCAATCACGTTGCAATGGGACTTACACAGCTCTTGCTTACCGTTATAATTATGGTAATAAACCAAAAGTTCTTTATCAGCGGTTTTAAAAGCCTGTGGCACCGAGCACCGAATATGGACACCCTCGTAGCCCTCGGTTCAACCGCTGCATTCGTATACAGCACTTACGCCCTCTTTATGATGACCGACGCTCAGACGCGCGGCGATATGCAGGCTGTAAACACCTATATGATGGACTTTTATTTTGAGTCCGCCGCTATGATTCTCACGCTTATAACCGTGGGCAAAACTCTTGAGGCACGTTCAAAGGGCAAAACGACCGACGCTTTAAAGAGCCTTATGAAACTCGCCCCCAAAAGCGCGGTAATTTTAAAAGACGGCGAAGAAAAGACCGTGCCTATTGACACGGTACAAAAAGACGATATATTTGTAGTACGCCCGGGCGAGAGCATACCGGTAGACGGTGTGGTTATCGAGGGCGAAAGTGCGGTAAACGAATCGGCACTTACGGGCGAGAGTATTCCCGCAGACAAATCCGCAGGAGACAAGGTTTCGGCGGCAACGGTAAATCAGTCGGGCTTTTTAAAATGCCGTGCCACACGCGTAGGCGAAGACACTACCCTTTCGCAAATCATAAAAATGGTCAGCGACGCCGCAGCCACAAAGGCTCCGATTGCAAAAATCGCAGATAAGGTTTCGGGCATATTCGTTCCGGCTGTAATAATTATAGCGGTAATCACAACCGTAATATGGCTTCTGCTCGGTCACGGCGTAGGCTATGCGCTTGCACGCGGAATTTCGGTTCTCGTAATATCATGCCCGTGCGCCTTAGGTCTTGCGACGCCGGTTGCAATAATGGTAGGCAGCGGCCTCGGCGCAAAGAACGGGATTCTTTTCAAAACGGCGTCCTCTCTTGAAGAAACCGGCAGAATACAGATTGTGGCACTCGACAAGACCGGCACGATAACAAAGGGCGAGCCGAAGGTTACGGACATTATACCGAACGGTGGAATAACGGAAGATGAATTGCTTAAAACTGCGGCATCTCTTGAAAAGAAGAGTGAACATCCGCTTGCAAAAGCCGTAATTTCATATGCGGAGAGCAAAAATATCATCTGCGACGACGTACTTGAATTTAAAGCTTTGCCCGGAAACGGTCTCAGCGGCAACGTAAACGGAAAAGATATATTCGCAGGTAATCTCAGCTTCTTGGAGACAAAAGCCGAAATTTCACCCGACATTAAGGAAACTGCCGAAAGGCTGTCAGGCGAGGGAAAAACGCCCCTCTTCTTCGGTCTCGGCGGAAAGCTTCTCGGCATTATAGCCGTGGCGGACGTCATTAAAGACGACAGTCCCGAAGCTGTTAAAGAGCTCAGGAATATGGGAATACGCGTTGTAATGCTTACGGGTGACAACGAGCGTACCGCAAACGCAATAGGCAAGGCTGCCGGTGTTGACGAAGTAATCGCAGGGGTTTTACCGAGCGGCAAAGAAGAAGAAATCAAAAAGCTCAAGAAGCTCGGCAAGGTAGCAATGGTCGGAGACGGAATAAATGACGCCCCTGCCCTTACAAGAGCCGACATAGGCTTAGCCATAGGCGCCGGCACAGATGTTGCCATAGACGCCGCCGACGTTGTGCTTATGAAGAGCCGTCTTTCCGATGTGCCCGCAGCCATAAGACTCAGCAGAGCAACGCTCAGGAATATACACGAAAACCTGTTCTGGGCATTCTTCTACAACACAATAGGAATTCCGATAGCCGCCGGTGTATTTATCCCTCTCGGACTTACGCTGAACCCCATGCTCGGAGCGGCGGCAATGAGCCTTTCAAGCTTCTGCGTTGTAACCAATGCCCTGAGACTTAATCTGTTTAAACTTCGTGACGCAAGCCACGATCATAAAATAAAAAAGCATTTAAAAAATGTAACGGAGGAATCAAAAGCTATGGAAAAAACAATTAAAATCGAAGGTATGATGTGCGGACATTGTGAGGCTGCGGTCAAGAAAGCACTTGAAGAATTACCCGAGGTTGAGTCAGCCGAAGTAAGCCATGTAAGCGGCACCGCAAAGGTCACTCTTAAAGGCGAAATCGACAACGACGTTCTCAAAAAAGCCGTTGAAGACAAGGACTACAAAGTAATAGGCATAGAATAAAATATATGCTCGGTAAATAAAAAGAACCGTGAAGCCGATTAAAAGCTTCACGGTTTTTTGTGCATTTCTGCAAAAGTTTATCTCTTGATGTCGTCCCAAGCAACACCGTTTATATGGAACAACTCGTCAAAGTCATAACGGTTGTTCTCATCTTTTCTGTGGTTCGGATACCAAACCTGAGCAAAGAACGGGTTAGTCTTGGCGATAGAGTCATAATCCCAAGCCTTTTGCGGGATATAGCACTCGGGGCACCAATGTCCGCCGAGGAGTATAAGAGCGGGGCTTGCTTCAAACTCTGCGCCGCAGTGGCCGCATTTCCATTTGAGCTTTGTAGCCATATCGCCCTTTGTCATAGTCTCGGAGAGGCATTCGCCGCCGCGGAACTTAGCAGCCTGCTTCATATCCTCAATATCGAGCTCTGATTCGGGTTTAGTCTCATCATAGCCGTGGTCAAGCTTAAACTGCTCAGCCGCGCTGTTGTCTTTATCGAACTTGATGATGTCGAAGTCTTCCCACTTTGACGGAATCTTCTTCCACTCGTCCATACCGCCGAAGTAAATATCAAGACGCTGCTTGTTATTCTTTTCAACCCAGTCAAGTGTACCGAAATCAGGAGTCTTGGCAATTTTCTTCATGAAGGGCTTTGCGCAAGCTGCAACGAGGTTTTTCGGAAGATATCTCGGGATTTTGAAGTAGAATTCAACCTGATCTGCAAGACGATTGAAGTAATCCTTAATAGGAAGATTTTCACGGAAGTGAAGGAAGTTTTCAAGCTTGTCGCCGTCGGCATAGAACTGACCGTGGAAGTTCTTTGTAGTGAACCAGTTGGGGTCAAAGAGCTTTTCGGGGCCTGCAAGACCGAGCGTACCGAGAAGAAGGCACTCAAACTCATAGTTTGAAATTCTGTATTCTTTACCGGAGCCGATGTTGAAGAAGTGATTCCAGAAGTCAGAACCGAGGTTGCCCTTTGCGTCTTCGTCGCAAAGATTTGCAAGCAAACGGCCTGAATCCTCAACAGTACACCACTCAAGAACACCGTTGATCGGAACGTGGAACATGATAGGATCCATATTTTTAAGAATGTTGGGATAAAGAATGCCCGACTGACGCATTACAACCCAATTCTTAATACCGCTCTCGACGAATACACGCTCTGCTACGCACTTAGAAACAGCGTAGTGATCGTATACCGAAACCTTAAGCGGATCGCCGCAACGGCCCCAATGAATAGGATAATTACGGTCGCCTGTCTCGGCAACGGTACCTATGTAGCAAACCTTAACCGCATCGGGATCTGGCTGAGCAAGAACTGCTTTGCAGATATTCTGAGCAGCACCTATGTTTGTTTTCTGTGTTCTGTACGGTTTCCAGTCTGCTGCCGGAGAAACCATACCGCCTACGTGAAGGACATAGTCGGCGCCTGTAACGGCATTGAGAACATCCTCATAGTTTGTAAGATCGCCCCATACTATTCTGACTGAAGGATCGTTTTCAAAATCTTTGAATTTAACACGGTTTTTTTCACTTCCGCGAAGTAGAAGGACAAGATTGAACTTGTCTTTCTTAGCGTAGAGTTCTTTAAAGCCGTGGAAACCCATATGACCGGAAGCGCCGGTCAACATTACGGTTTTTTTAGCTCCCATATTGTTCCACCTCATTTAAATCATAGTGTTTTTATTATAACATTTTTATAAACAATGTCAACAAAAGAGTTAAAAAATTAACATATTTTGTAAATCAACATTTACTTTTCACAAAAAACTGTATTTGTTTTCAGAGGTCTATACGGTAAAAAAAGCAGCGTTTTACCGCGCTTTTTGTCAATATCCGACGAAAAATAAAATCAGATATACATTTTCACTTTATCACAAAGGAATTTATAAAATCCGTCATACTGCTCTTTTGTGATTTTATCGGGATAAGTCATAACTTTAAGCTCGAAGCTTTCCCCGCCTTCCGTATATGCAGGCGCAAAATGCTCGAAGTCGTTTAATTTAAAGCCGTTTCGCGCATAAAATCCGCGGCGGCGAACGGTCAGCTCGTCCACCGGTGGGTCGATTTCCAAAATAATCGTTTTGCCGCAGTCGTACAGCATTGAGAGTGTGCGCTCACCGTATTTGCGGTTGCGCTTTTCCGGTAAAATACAAAAATGCTCCACATATATAAAACTGTCGGTATCCCAATAAAGCACTTCGCCTATAAATTCGCCGTCATCGTATATTAGGTCAAAGTGATACTGCTCGTCGCCCATAGCTCTCTGCTGTGCGTTATATGATCTCTGCTCGTATTTCGGGAAGCTTTTTTCATAGAGCTTCATTACGGTATCAAATATTTTCCCCTTGCTGTCTCTCAAACGTATAAGTTCCATAAAAGTCTCCGTATAATCAGCATTTTTTTACAGGCATCTTTTTTCTTATGCTCTCAAGGCGATTGAGCGCCTCATACAGTGTTTCGTCCCTTTTTGCAAAATGCAGACGAATAAGATTGTTGACGTCTTCGCGGAAGAAGCTTGACCCCGGTACGGCGCCCACGCCGACCTTTTCGGCGAGTTCTTCACAAAAGCGAAGATCCGAATCATATCCGAATTCGGAAATGTCCAAAAGCACATAATACGCGCCCTCGGGAGAGGTATGGCGTATTCCGATATCATCGAGTCCTTTTAAAAACAAATTCCGTTTATCGGTATATGTACGTCTTAATTTTTCATAATATTCGTCGCCGAAACGAAGCCCCGTAACGGCTGCCTCCTGAAGCGGTGCTGCGGCGCCGACGGTCAAAAAGTCATGCACCTTTTTTGCGGTCTCGGTTATGCGCGAAGGCGCTATTATATATCCGAGTCGCCAGCCGGTTATCGAATAAGTTTTTGACAGAGAACTGCACGAAATTGTGCGTTCCCACATTCCGGGAAGCGTCGCGAAATATGTATGCTTATTCGGCTCATAAACTATATGCTCATAAACCTCATCGGTTATAACATACGCATCGTATTTTTCCGCAAAATCGGCAATTATGCGAAGTTCGTCATATGTAAACACCTTGCCGCACGGATTTGAAGGATTGCAGAGCACAATGGCTTTGGGATTTTGTTTAAACGCGGCCTCAAGCTCATCAGCATTAAATTTGAATTCGGGCGGATGAAGCGGAACATATATCGGTTCTGCGCCCGATAAAACGGTATCGGCACCGTAATTTTCATAAAACGGTGAAAATATTATAACCTTATCCCCCGGATCGGTTACGGTCATCATGGCCGCCATCATTGCCTCGGTACTTCCGCAGGTAACTGTTATTTCGCTGTTCGGGTCGATTTTTCTTCCCATAAAATGCAACTGCTTATCCGCAAGAGCCTCTCGGAAATTTTGTGCTCCCCAAGTGACGGAATACTGGTGGAAATCTTCGTGCGCCACTTCGGCAAGTCTTTGAAGTATCGGCTCCGGCGGTTCAAAGTCGGGAAATCCCTGCGACAGGTTTACAGCGTTGTATTTCATGGAAACGCGCGTCATACGACGTATAACGGAATCCGTAAAATCCATTGTTCGTTTTGATAAATCTCTCATATTTTTTCGCCCTGATTTTCTGTTAGTATAATATCCGTAAATGACGCCGCCCGACAAGCGGCACTTGTAACACAGTTTATCACAAAAAGGGATTATGAACAAGAAGTTAGTCCGAAAACGATAAAAATAAAACGATTTGCATTTCAAGGTTGAGAATTTCAGCAATTAAGTGACATAAGGTTTGATATCTTATTTGTAAACAACGGTATTTAAGCTGACATTCGACAAATGTAAGGCGCAGGAAAAAAGCCCGATTAAAAATCGGCATAGGCGATATTTTATCGTCTGTGCCGATTTAATTATGCTTTATTGACTTTATTAACTGTTAAAATCAGCAGTAAAGCTCCATGGGATAAGTGAGGTATTCATTCGGTTCAAGCTGATCTGCCGTTACATAGCCTGCAGGTGCACGGAGAAGCGAGGGCAAACGGTTGACAACCGTTGCACAGGTGTGCTCGACCGTAGCGGGCTTGACCACATGGAATTCGGTATCCGGTTCGCCCGAAATATACCAATCGCACATATCACCGTCATCGGGACCGTAAACCTTACCGATAGTCTCTTCTTCGACGGTAATTCCCTGCATCGTTTCTATGGTAACAACGGCAGACATACCTATGCAGCGACCGGCTTTGATGGTTTTACCGAGAGTCTCGGAATAAATATCTCGGTCAATGACACACGGAACGTGTTTCTGCTCAATGGATTTTATAGTAAGTCCGAGTTTGTTGCAAATCGCTTCACTGGCATTCCAAGCGTAGGAAGGCTCAAATTTTTCCGGATGCGCAATCGTCTGTTCGAATTCTTCGGGTGTAAGATCGCAGCCGTGAGCATTTGCCAGAGCCAACCCGTACTCATCGACATTATAACTGTACGCACCTTTAATTTTAGTGATTTTATTGCATCCGCCCGCAACAAGACCAACCATATTTATCCAGAATATATCCTGCATACCGCTGCCGGTTATGGTGCAGTTATTTGCTTTTGCAATTGCATCAAGGCGATTTATCTGTGCAGCAGATGTCGTCCACGGATAGATAGCCTCTTCACATGTTGTAATTACGTTAATTCCGCGTGAAACACATTTTTCAACGTGACTGTATATGTCGCCTATAAAACTGAATAACGTAACAATTGCTACATCCGCATCGCACTCGTCAAGAACCTTATCGGCATTATCCGAGATAAGCACGCCGGTCTTAACGCCGAGTCCGGCAAAATCACCGACATCCTGCCCGACTACCGCAGGATTGACATCAATGGCACCGACAATCTGTGCACCGTGTTCATGCAGGTAGCGAAGAATATATTTGCTCATTTTTCCGCAGCCATACTGTACCACTTTAATTTTTTCCATAAAAAAGTCCTCCTTAATATACTTTTCACGGGTACCTATCCCCGTTGCACCTTTAGTATAAACCCTCATTCATGTTGAGAGTCAAGATAAGTTTGTGAAAAAATTATCTATTGAATTTTACAGGTACCTGTAAGCGCAGGAACATATTGCGCCGACTGTCGTCAAAGACGTTGAATTCGGTCATTATTTCGCAAATATAATTCCCACAGATTATACGATTATTCTCCTTGCAGTTTTGCAGCAACAGCTGTGCATATTCAAGTTCATCATCAAAATTGTCAAGATAAATACAGGCATACATCCCGCTGTCAACTATGGCCGTGCCCGGCAAACTCGTTTGGTCACGGTATCCTACAAATACAAACGTATCCTGCGGAACAAAATTGTTATCGATGAAATTTTCTTTTTTTATAGAAGTACCTACGGTATATGAATGCACCTGCAAAAAGCCGCGTTCTATAAGGGCTTTTCGCAAACCGACAAGCTCGTTTTCAAACGCACGAAGCCCTTCTTTATAGAAATCACAGGCACACGGCATACCCCAAATATAGCGTCGGTCAATATATTCAAGAACAACGGTACCTTTTTCCGGAGACTTGCGATAACGTTCGATAGATGCAATTGCGCGCTCTACCGCATCATGCTGTGCCCGAAGCGCGCGCATTTGGCGGTGCAGCTGTTCGTTTTTTTGCGTAAGTATAGTCTCTATAAGCACAATATCCTCTTTTTTCAAAACTTCACCAATCTCCGAGAGACTCATCCCGAGTTCTTTCATATACGCTATCATATCCAGCCGTGCATTTTGTGCAACATCATAATAGCGGTATCCCGTCTCGGGATCTTTATACTTTGGTTTCAGCAATCCCAATTCATCGTAAAGCCGCAATGTTGCAACGGACAAATGACACATTTCCGCTGTTTTCCCTATGGATAGTAATCCGTCTTTCATTTTAAAGCCTCCTTAAACTCTATTATAGCTTTAGAGTTTAACAGCTTTTTTCGTTACCGTCAAGCTTAATAGTGCAACCGAATAGTAGAGTTTGTGACTCCAAACGGCATAAATTTTTCTCAAACAATTTTCAATTTTATAAAAATAACTGTACAGTGTTCATACACTATACCGTTATTATTGGCGGAGAGCAAGGGACTCGGCTCACTTCGTTCGCCCTC